>JAFWAA010000013.1 GCA_017507905.1 Clostridia bacterium
AGCGCCGAAGAAGCCGTTCTCGGGGTTGACTGCCCAGAGTCTGCCGTCAGCGCGCACACGGAGCCATGCGATAGCGTCGCCTACGCACCATACCTTGTAGCCCTTCTTCTGCAGGAAAGCGGGCGGAATGAGCATTGCCAGATTGGTCTTGCCGCAGGCAGAGGGGAATGCGGCGGAGATATACTTGACCTCGCCCTGGGGATTTTCAAGGCCGAGAATGAGCATATGCTCAGCCATCCAGCCCTCCTTGCGTCCCTGGTAGGAAGCAATACGCAGAGCAAAGCACTTCTTGCCGAGCAGAACGTTTCCGCCGTAGCCGGAGTTGACCGACCAGATGGTGTTGTCCTCGGGGAAGTGGCAGATATAGCGCTTCTCCTCGTCGCAATCGGCAACGGCGTGCAGACCCTTAACGAACTCTGCGCTGTCGCCCAGAGCGTCGATCACGTTCTTACCAACGCGGGTCATGATGAGCATGTTGAGCACGACGTAGATGGAGTCGGTCAGCTCGATGCCGATCTTGGCAAAGTCGGAGCCGACAACGCCCATGGAGTAGGGAATGACGTACATGGTCTTGCCCTTGTAGGAGTTTTTATAGAGCTTGGAGAGCTTCTCGTAGCACTCCTTGGGATCCATCCAGTTGTTGATGGTGCCTGCGTCCTCCTTCTTGCGGGTGCAGATGAAGGTTCTGCCCTCTACACGGGCAACGTCGTTAACGGCGGTTCTGTGCAGGTAGCAGTTGGGATACTTTTCGGGATTGAGGGCATAGAGCTCGCCCGTTGCGCAAGCCTTTGCGCGCAGAGCCTCGGTCTGCTCCTCGCTGCCGTCGATCCAAACGATCTGATCGGGCTGTACGAGCTCGGCCATGGAGTTGATCCAATCCAGAACGTGTTTGTTGTTGGTCATGATTTTGCTCCTTTATATTCAGAAAATTTTTCGTCCTCAGGAAAACGGCAACATCGTTGCCCATTGTATATTTTACAGGATTTTTCCGCATTTTGCAATCCTCTTTTGAAAAGGTTACGAATTGTTCATAAATTTCGTGCAAAAAGATGCATATCCGCCCTCAAAAGGGGTGGAGATTTCTCCGTAATTTTGCAAAAAAGGCTTTTCAAAGACTTGGTTTTGTGCTATAATGGGGATAATGACACATTATCCCCCCCGAAAAGGAGACCCTCCGCATGGAACGGTATTTTTTTGAGATCTACACCAAATTCAAGCTGACCCTCTACCGCAAGATCTTTTCCCGCACGGACGAGCGCGAGGAGGGACTTTCCGCGTTGGAGCAGTTCTGCGCCGAGACCATTTACGCGATGGATTCCCCCACCGTGCATGAGTTTGCGGAGTTTGCCAATCTTTCTGCGCCAAACGCCGCCTACAAGATCCACAGCCTGATCCGCAAGGGCTACATCGTCAAGGTGCGCTCCGAGACCGATCGGCGCTCCTACCACCTGGAGGTCACCGAGAAGTATCTGGCCACCTACGGCCTGACCTACGACTACGTCAAGACCGTGCTGGGGCGCATCCGCGGACGGATCCCCGAGGCGGACGTGGAGGCCTTTGAGCGCGTGCTGAAGGTCATCTCGGAGGAGCTGATGCCCGAGGCGACCGAAAGAACGCCGCGCATTCGCCTCTGACCGATCCTCGGGCGGAGGCAGGGCGTTGCACGCTTCCTTCGATCGGCAGGGAACGGGCATGACATGGAAGTGCGACGGAGAAAAGGAGGACGTGAGCTTTCCCTTGGAAAACAGGGGGCTCGCGTCCTTTTTTTGCTTTTGTGTCAAAATAATGAAGGAATTTTATCTTTTCCTTGACAAAATCTCCCTTTCGTGCTATAATCAAATAGGGAAACCCCGTTTCCACCGACAAACGACAAAAACAAACGACGAAAAGGAGTATGGTAATGGTTAGTATCGGTTTGATCGTTTCGATCGCAGTATTACTCTATTTGCTGATCTGCTTCGCATGGGGCACGCTCCGCGGAGTGATCAAGGCACGCGTCCGCGTGATCATGATCGCCGCCTCGGCACTCGTTGCCGTGGTGACCTGCATCATCATGCGCAACAGTCTTCCCTCTGCCGATGAGGCAATGGTTATGCTTGAGACACAGATCCTCCCGATGATCCCGGGCGTGGAGCCCGCAGAGATCATGGGCTATCTCGAGCTTTCGCCCACCCTGCTTGAGCTTGTGCTTCAGCTGGCGGCAGGATTGATCCTGCCTTTGGTCTGCCTGCTGCTCTTCATGGTCCTTTCCTTCCTGACCTGGATCGCTTACTCGATCGTGGTCATGGTTCGCGGCAAGAAAATGAAGGAGCGCACCAAGGAGAAGAAGCTCGGCCGTATTCGCGGCGGCGTATGGGGCCTGGTCCGCGGCATGGTTGCCGTGCTGATCGTTATGGTTCCCCTGTGCGGCTACGTGGAC
Organism: Clostridia bacterium; assembly: GCA_017507905.1. Classification (GTDB taxonomy): domain Bacteria; phylum Bacillota; class Clostridia; order Oscillospirales; family CAG-272; genus UMGS1865. The sequence continues at coordinate 2,420 of JAFWAA010000013.1, forward strand.
CTCGCAGCTCCCACCATGCAGAACCTGGCCAAAGAGGGTGTCATCGACACCTCCGATCCCACCATGCAGATGGTCATGGATGAGGTGAACGGCCTGAAGAAGAGCCCTGCCGTTTCGGTTTCCCGCGTGCTTGGCGCCGATCTGATCAACAACGCGCTGATGAAGATCCGCATAGACGACCAGAACTTCCGCGCCGAGGTGGAGCTGGATTCCCTGGTCGTGCTTTGGACGCATATCTCCGAGCTTGGCGGCTCCGAGATCTCGGAATACGGCCCCGAAGAGGCTGCCGTTATCCGTGCGATCGCGGATTCCTTTGCCGACTCCAAGCTTCTCGCTCCCATTATGGGTGACGTGATCTACGCGCTTACCGATGCCTGGATGAACGACCAGGCCTTCATGGGCATGGAAAAGCCCGAGATGGGTGAGCTCTTTGATCCCTTTATGGATGAGCTTTGGTTCATCCTGCACGGCGACGCCAAGAACTCTGCGGCTCTGCAGGCCGACGTTCGCACCGTGGCCTCGCTGATCGCAACGCTCGCCGAGAACGGCGTGTTTGCTAACCTGGAAAATACCGACGCCCTTCTTGCCTCTCTCTCCGGCGGAACCGTGGTCAAGAATATGGTCTCCGCTCTCGGAAACAACGCGAGCATGAAGCGTCTGATCCCGCAGATCACCAACCTCGGTATCCGTGCCGTTGGTCAGACTCTGCAGATCCCCGAGAACCCGCAGGCGGTCTACGATACCTTCCTCAATAAGGTAGCCGCATCCCTCAACGAGGTCTCTGCCATGGAGGCTTCCGCCCGCATCGCCGCACTCACTCCCCAGCTGGATAGCGCGTTTGACAATGCCGGTATCGTCGTTGAGGACGATATTCTGGATTTCTATTCCTCCAGCCTGATCCACGACCTGATCGACAACAATGCAAACGGCACCGTTACCTCTGCCGATGTGCAGGCCTTCTTCGTTCTGTACGCCGAGCGCACCGTGGCGCGCGAGGAGCTGAACGGCAAGGGCGGCACCGTTGCTCTCGGTGAGGAGAGAAACGAGGATCCTCTTGCAGGCTCGATCTACGCCAACATGACCAAGGAAGAGCTTGAAAAGTGCGCCGCGAGCGTGCTGGCCAAGGTCTGCTACGATCTGGCGGCCATCACTGCCGATACCGAAAACGTTGCCGAGGTTGCCAAGCAGATCGCGACCGAGGCCTTCTCCGAGATCATGGAGGAGGGAAGCGCCGCTATGGAGGCGATCCAGAACGTGGTCATCGAGCAGCCCCTTTCTGCCGAGACCGTGACCAACACGGCAAGTCTGCAGTCCTCCTCCGAGATGAACAGCACGGTCGTCACGCTTGACGATCTGCTCCTGGACATCACCGAGGCGGCCGCATCCATCACCGAGGAAACTCTTGAGAAGGAGGCCGAGGCGATCTCCTCGATCTTCGAGGCAGCAGGCACCATTCTTGGTGACATGAGCGGCGAGGGCGGCAGCATGGAAGGCATGGACCTTGGTGCGATCGCAGGCTCGGTCGGTAACATTCTTGACTCCCTCAACCAGACCGCAACCTTCGGCGAGGATAAGACCGCAGGTCTTCTGACTGCCGTTCTGCAGTCCGAGACGGTCCGTAACTCCGCACAGCTGGATATGGAAACGGCCACCAACCTTGCCAACCAGGCAACCTCCAACGGCGGCAACTACTCCGAGACCATGGGCGTCGTTGCCGGAAGCGTTGGTATTATGGACGCACTCAACAAGGGTGAGCCTCTGACCGAGGAAAAGGTCGTTGAGCTGATCCAGACCCTCAACCCCCAGACCGCCGGCATGATCGAGGTCTATATCACCGAGGGTCGTCTGATCGGCTTCGGTCTCCCCGAGGAGTATGCAGGCATCGTGGCAAAGTTCATCACCTCTCTCTTCCATTACATGGGCAACGAGGACCTCGAAAACTACGAGGGTGAGGCAAAGGCACTCAACCAGATCCTGAGCATCGCGCTGGCCGCAAAGGATGCTGACGAGAACAAGCTCTTCAGCTCCGAGGGACAGGACGACGGCGTTCTTCCCACGGCAAGGGTGACCGTTGAGACTCTGCTCAACGCACACGCGATCGACTACGCACTCATTCAGGCCATGACCGACGGCGAGAAGGTCATCGCCTACGATCCCTTCGGGATCGCACAGTACATTCCCGAGGATTCTCAGGAATACCGGGATTGCCTGGCTGCGATCTACGAGTACCGCGAGGCGCACGATGACGTCAGCGACCTGGCTCTCCAGGCACTGGCAGCGATCTTCGGCGTTACGCTGGAGCTGAACTGATCCCATCGCGGCTCTGCCGCAAAAGGCAGCCTCGGGAATTTTCCCGAGGCTGCCCGTTTTTTGTCACGCGTGCGCACTTTCTCTTGACAAGGGAAGGAAAAGAAGGTATAATGAAGGTAACAAAAACCACGGAGTGAGAACGCCATGACCAAGCAGGAAAAGAAGGAGACCATGCTCGCGATCATCGAGGCACTCAAGGAGGTCTATCCCGAGGCGCGCTGTGCGCTGGAATGGGGGGGCGAGCCTTGGCGGCTGATGGTGATGGGCAGGCTCTCGGCACAATGCACCGACGCCCGCGTCAACCTCGTTTGCCGCGAGCTTTTTGCGCGCTTTCCCACGCCCAAGGCCTTGGCGGAGGGGGAGCTTTCCGTGATCGAGGATTGCATTCGCTCCTGCGGTCTCTACCGCGTCAAGGCGCAAAACATCAAGGACGCCTGCGCGATGCTGGAGAACGAGTTTGGCGGCGTTCTGCCCGACACCATGGAGGAGCTTTTGCGCCTGCCCGGCGTCGGTCGAAAGGTGGCAAACCTTTTGCTTGGCGATCTGTACGGGAAGGGCGGAATGGTCACGGATACGCACTGCATCCGCATCTGCGGCCGCTTTGGCATGTACCCCGAGAGCCTGCGCGATCCCGTAAAGGTGGAGCGGATCCTGGACGGTCTTACCCCGCCCGAGGAGAGATGCGATCTCTGCCACAGGATCGTCCAATTCGGACGGGACGTTTGCACGGCGCGTGCCCCGAAATGCGAAGAATGCCCTCTTAGCACGCTCTGCGCCCACGGAAAAGCATTCCATAAGACGAAAACCAACTAACGCTGTACGGATTTTTTTACGGAAAGGAACGATACGACATGAAAAACTTAGGCTTTGGCATGATGCGCCTGCCCCTGCTTGACCGCGAGGATCCCAAATCGGTGGATATGGAGCAGGTCTGCCAAATGGTGGACACCTTCCTCTCGCGCGGCTTTACCTATTTTGATACGGCGTATATGTACCACGGCTTCAGGAGCGAGAACGTGGTGCGTGAGGCGCTGGTCAAGCGCCATCCGAGAGACACCTTCCTTCTGGCCAGCAAGCTGCCCAGTATGTTCCTCAAGGAGGAGGGAGACCAGGAGCGGATCTTTGCCGAGCAGCTGGAAAAATGCGGCGTGGATTACTTTGACTACTATTTGATCCACAATCTCGGCACCAAGAATTACGAGACGGCCGAGCGCTTTGGCAGCTTTGCCTTCGTTTCCGAGCTGAAGCGGCAGGGCAAGGTGCGCAAAATGGGCTTTTCCTTCCACGACAGTGCCGAGGTGCTGGATAAGATCCTCTCCGAGCATCCCGAGGTGGATTTCGTGCAGATCCAGCTCAACTATCTGGATTGGGAGAGCGACACCATTCAGTCCCGTCTGTGCCACGAGGTCTGCCTTAAGCACGGCAAGCCCGTCATCGTGATGGAGCCCGTCAAGGGCGGCACGCTGGCCAAGCTTCCCGAGCGCGTCTCCGCGCTGCTTTCCGCGGCGCACCCCGATTGGTCTGCGCCCTCCTGGGCGATCCGCTTTGCCGCAAGCTGTGAGAACGTCTTTATGGTGCTCAGCGGTATGTCGGATATGGAGCAGCTTCTGGATAACACCGGGTACATGGCCGATTTCCGTCCGCTTTCGGAGGGCGAGCGCGCGCTTCTCGGCGATGCGGCAAGAATGATCCTCGAGGACATTGCCGTGGCCTGCACGGGCTGCCGCTATTGCGTGGACGGATGCCCGAAGCAGATCGATATTCCGCAGTATTTCACCCTTTACAACCGCGCAAAGCAGGCGGACGGGGAAGAGCTGCAGGAGCTGAAGAAGGCCTATGCCCAGCTGGGGGAGCATTCCGGAAAAGCATCGGATTGCATCGCTTGCGGACAGTGCGTCCGCGCCTGCCCGCAGCACATTCGCATCGTTGCGGCACTGCGCGAGGTAGCCAAGACCCTGGGATAAGTCCCGAAAGGAGACCCCTTATGAAGATTTCCATTCTTTCCACTGCCTACGTCGGGCCGGGGGAGGATTTTGCCGCAGGCGCGGAAACCATGCGCAGGCACGGCTATGAGGCAACCGACTATCAGGGCTTCGTTCGCACGGAGGAGCCGCTCTGGCAGCTTTCCGAGGCGGAGTTTGAGCGTACGCTCCTGTGGCAGAGGCATATTCTGACCGAATGCGGCGTTGAGGTATGCCAGACGCACGGCCCGTGGCGCTATCCCATGCGGGACGCGACGGCCGAGGACCGTGCCGAGCGCTTTTCCAAAATGGCAAAGGCCATCCGAGGGACTGCCATCCTGGGATGCGACCGCATGGCCATTCACCACCTGATGCCCTTTGGCGTCACGGATACCGACGCGAATGCCGTTCGGGAGATCAACGCGGATTTCTTTGGACGCCTTGCCGAGGTGGGAAGGGAATACGGCGTTACCGTGTGCCTGGAGAATATGCCCTACCGCGGCCAGGTCCTTGCCCGCGTTCCCGATATGCTCGCCTTCGTCCGTGGGCTTGGCACCAGGTGGATCCGAATGTGCCTGGATACGGGGCACTGTGCGGTGCAGGGAGAGTCGCCTGCCGATGCGGTGCGTCGGATCGGCAAGGAGGATCTTTACATTCTGCACGTTCACGACAACGACGGCACGCGCGATCAGCACCTGCGCCCGGGCGAGGGCGTGATCCAATGGGAGGATTTTTCCGCAGCCCTTGCCGAGATCGGCTTTGCGGGGGCACTTTCCTTGGAAACGTCGGTGCCGAGGGAGCTTCCTCCCGACCTGCGCGAGGAGGCGCAAAAGGCGCTTTTTCAAAGGGCTTGCCGATTGGCCGGCAGAAGCGAAGGATAAAAAAGGATACGAATACGGACTGCGCGCCGCTCCGAGAGATCGGATCGGGGCGCGGTCTTTTTTTGCGGGGGAAAGGGCAGGGATCCTTTTTCCGTCTTGAACGCAAAGAGGGAAAGCCTTCAAGGGCGATCCGAGGACGACCCTAAGACGATCGGGACGCCCTATGCGTGACGTCCTGCAAAAACGGAAAAAACCTTCAATCTTGTGCAAAAGCGGTTGACTTTTCGGTCAAATAGGGGTATAATGTTATATTGAAGTATTATGCGGTGCGATCCCTTATGCGGATCTGCCGTGTGTCTTGGAGGAATTGCAAGAATGAATCGAGATCTGCTCAGGGATATCCGCGAACGGATGTCCTCCTTTTCCAAGGGACAGAGGCTGATCGCCTCTTATATTCTGGAGCATTACGACAAGGCGGCCTACCTCACGGCGGCGCGTCTTGGATCCGTGGTGGGGGTCTCCGAGTCCACGGTGGTGCGCTTTGCCAACGAGCTGGGTTACGACGGCTACCCCGCCTTTCAGCACTCCCTGCAGGAGATCATTCGCAACCGTCTGACCTCCTTCCAGCGCATTGAGGTCACCAACAGCCTCATCGGCGACGGAAACGTGCTGGACAAGGTCCTGCTTTCGGACGCCGAAAAGATCCGCCGCACGCTGGAGGAAATCGACCATACCTCCTTTGAGCGTGCCGTTGACCGCATCGTTTCGGCCAAGCAGATCTACATCATCGGCGTGCGCTCCTCCTCCTCGCTTGCCGGATTTCTCAATTACAATTTCCGCATGATCTTTGACAACGTCAAGTTCGTGCAGACCACCTCGGGCAGTGAAATGTTCGAGCAGATCATGCAGATCGGCGAGGGAGACGTGATGATCGCCATCAGCTTTCCGCGCTACTCCAAGCGCATCATCAACGCGGTGGAGTATGCCGGCAGCAAGCGTGCGGACGTGGTTGCCCTGACCGACAGCGTGCAATCCCCGATCGCGGAGTATGCCGACCATCTGCTGATCGCGCAGAGCGACATGGCCTCCTTCGTGGACTCCCTGGTCGCGCCTCTGAGCATCATCAACGCCATGATCGTGGCGGTCTCAAGACGCAAGCAGGAGGAGCTGACCAAGCGCTTGCAGGCTCTGGAGGAGGTTTGGGACCGCTATGACGTCTATGACAAAAAGCATGGATGACGGAGGACGCAGGATCGCCGTGATCGGCGGCGGCGCCGCCGGCATGATGGCCGCCCTGCGTGCGGCAGAGGCAGGGGCCGACGTCACTCTTTTTGAGCGCAACGACCGCCTCGGAAAAAAGCTTCGCATCACGGGGAAGGGACGCTGCAATCTGACCAACGATTGCGACCGCGAGGAGTTTTTACGCAACGTGCCCACCAATCCCCGCTTTCTTTACACGGCACTCTCCGCCTTCTCCACCGAGGATACCAAGGCCTTTTTCGAGGGGCTTGGCGTTCCGCTGAAGACCGAGCGCGGAAAGCGCGTCTTTCCCGTTTCGGATCGCGCCGCCGACGTGGTCCACGCCATGGAAACGGCCTGCCGCCGCGCGGGCGTGCAGATCGTCAACCGCCGCGTCCGTCGCATTTCGGTGCAGGACGGCGCCGTCTGCGGAGTCGAGGTCGGTGCGGAGGAGCTTTGCTTTGACGCCGTGATCCTTTGTACGGGAGGAAAATCCTACCCCCTGACCGGCTCGGACGGCGACGGCTACCGCATGGCGCGCGAGCTTGGACATACGGTCACGCGGCTTTGCCCCTCGCTGGTGCCGCTGGTGGCCGAGGGAGGCCTTTGCGCCTCCATGCAAGGGCTTTCGCTCAAGAACGTCACCCTGCGCGTGCGGGATACCGAGAAGAAAAAGCCCGTTTTTGAGGATTTCGGCGAGATGATGTTCACGCACTTCGGTCTCACAGGACCGCTCGTGCTTTCGGCGTCGGCGCATTTGTCCGACATTTCCCGTGGGCGCTACGAGGCCGAGATCGACCTCAAGCCGGCACTTGACGAGCGGACGCTTGATGCGCGCCTGCGCTCGGATTTTGAAAAATACAAGAACCGCGACCTGATCAATTCGCTTGACGATCTGCTTCCCCAGAAGATGATCGAGCCCTTCGTGTCGCTCTGCGGGATCGATCCGCGCAAGAAGGTCCATTCGATCACGCGCGAGGAGCGCGCCCGCATGGTGGAGACGCTCAAGCATCTGCGCATTCCACTTACGGGCTTCCGTCCCTTAGACGAGGCCATCGTCACGCGCGGCGGCATTGACGTCAGGGAGGTGCGCCCGGGCAGCATGGAATCCAAGCTGGTCAAGGGGCTTTACTTTGCCGGAGAGATCCTGGACGTGGACGCCTATACCGGCGGCTTTAATCTGCAGATCGCCTTTTCCACGGCGGTCCTGGCCGCAGACGCGGCCGCAGAGCAGGAATGAACGTTTTTTTGAAGGAGAATACCGATGATCCAAATTGCAATCGACGGCCCGAGCGGTGCCGGAAAATCCACCGTAGCCAAGGCACTTGCCGCAAGGCTCGGCATTATTTACGTTGACACGGGTGCGCTCTATCGCACGGTGGGCTATTACGTCCGCCAAAAGGAGACCGACCCCAAGGATCCCGTGGCCGTGGAGGCTCTGCTTCCCGAGATCCGCGTGGATCTGAGCTACCGCAACGGCACGCAGACCGTCTCCCTGAACGGGGAGGATCTGGGCGACCGCATTCGCACGCCCGAGATGTCGATGTATGCCTCTGCCGTTTCGGCGATCCCTGCCGTGCGCGCCTTCCTGCTGGATACGCAGAGGGATATCGCCAAGCGCCACAGCGTCATCATGGACGGCCGCGACATCGGCACCGTGATCCTGCCCGAGGCCGACGTTAAGATCTTCCTCACGGCCAGCGACGAGTGCCGCGCGCAAAGACGCTGCGAGGAGCTTTGCGCCAAGGGGATTGCGACCACCTACGAGGAGGTCCTGCGCGATATGCAGGAGCGCGACCGCGCCGACAGCACCCGCGCCGTGGCCCCCGCGATCGCCGCGCCCGACGCCATTCCGTTTGATAATTCCTGGATGACGCCCGAGGAGTGCGTAGAGCGCATCGCCGCGATCGTTGCCGAGAAGACCGCGGGCAAGAGCCTGCATTGAGGAGCGCCCGGTGAAGATCACGGTTGCCAAGCACGCCGGCTTCTGCTTTGGCGTCAAGCGCGCAACGGAAAAGCTGGAGCGTGCCATCCTGTGCCGTCGGGAAGGGGAGCGCCTTCTGACGTTGGGGGATCTGATCCACAACGAGGTCTACAACGCCTCGCTCCGCAGCCGCGGCGTGCGATCGGTCACCGAGGCAGAGCTGGAGGAGATATTTTCCGAGACCGATGCGGCGCACCCCACAAGGCTGTTCGTCCGCGCGCACGGTTGTACGGCAGAGGTCGAGGGACGCCTTCGGAGAATGGCAGAGGAAAATCCCTTTTTTGCCTGGGAGGATTGCACCTGTCCCTACGTCAAAAAGATCCACCGCATCGTCGAGGACTGCGATCCCGAGGAGCAGATCCTTTTCCTTCTCGGCGCGCGCCGTCACCCCGAGGTGGTCGGCATTCTGAGCCGTTTTGCGGGGGAGACGCTGGTTTTTGATTCTCCCGAGGAGATGGAATGTGCAATTTCACAAGATGATGATGGCAAATTGCACAAAAAAACACCCGTTTTGGTGGCTCAAACGACCCAAAAATTGGGCAATTGGCACCAAAGTCAAAAAAAACTGAAAAACCTATATACAAATTCAATTATTTTTGATACAATATGCAGTGTGACTGAATCACGCCAGACCGAGGCCGAGGCGCTTTCCGCGGCCTGCGACGGGGTGATCGTCATCGGCGGTCGGGCAAGCTCCAACACCGCCAAGCTGTACGAGATCTGTCGCAGGTCTTGTGCCAACACGGTCCTGATCTCCTCCGCCAAGGAGCTGGAGGCAGAGCGCTTTTCGGGCTGTGATCACGTTGTAATTGTCGCAGGTGCATCGACACCGGGCGATGAAATAGAGGAGGTATATAAAACCATGAGCGAAATGCATGAAAATTTCGAACAAATGCTCAACGCGCAGCAATGCACAACTTTAAATACAGGAGATGTCGTTACCGGAACCGTTACGCACATGTCGGATGCCGAGCTTCAGCTTGACGTCGGCGCAGGCGTGACCGGCTACATCAAGGCAGACCAGATCAGCAACGATCCTGCCTTCAAGCTGACCGAGAACTTCAAGAACGGCGACCAGGTAGAAGCCTTCGTCATTCGCGTAAGCGACATCGAGGGTGTTGCTGAGCTGTCCAAGAAGAGAGCAGACGCAGACAAGAACTGGCAGACCATCGTTGCCGCTTGCGAGGAGGAGCAGATCCTCGAGGGCAAGGTTGCCGAGGCCGTCAAGGGCGGCGTGGTGATCTACGCCAACGCAAACCGCGTCTTCATTCCCGCATCCCAGACCGGTGTTCCGAAGGACGGAGACCTCTCCACCCTGGTTGGCACCACCGTTCAGTTCAAGGTCCTTGAGATCAAGGGCAAGAAGGCCGTCGGCTCCATCCGCAAGGTGCAGAGAGAGATCCGCCGCGCACAGGAGGCTGATTTCTGGGCAAACATCGAGGTTGGCAAGGTCTACAACGGAACCGTTAAGAGCATGACCACCTACGGTGCATTCGTTGACCTTGGCGGTGTGGACGGCATGGTTCACGTCACCGAGCTTTCCTGGAAGCACATCAAGAACCCCGCAGAGGTCGTTTCCATCGGCGATCCCATCACGGTCTTCGTCAAGAGCTTCGACCCCGAGAAGAAGCGCATCTCCCTCGGCTACAAGACCGAGGAGACCAACCCCTGGAACATCTTCAAGTCCCAGTATGCGGTTGGTGATATCGCATCGGTCAAGATCGTCAGCATGATGCCCTTCGGTGCATTTGCCGAGATCATCGACGGCGTGGACGGTCTGATCCACATTTCCCAGATCGCTATGCAGAGAATTGCAAAGCCCGCAGACCTGCTGGAGATCGGCCAGATCGTGGACACCCGCATCACCGATATCGACGACGAGAAGCAGAAGGTCAGCCTTTCCATTCGCGCACTCCTTGAGGAGGCCGCAGCTGCTGCTGAGGCTATGCCCGAGGACTACGCCGAGGAGGCTTCCGCCGAGACTGCTGAGGAGCAGTAATTTCAAATCATCCGAAGGCGCCTTTTTCAAAAAGGCGCCTTTCTTTGCAAAAGGAGCATATTATGTCTGTTGAAGTAAAGATGATGTCTTTTAATATTCGCATCCGCATGGAGCGCGACGGCGCGAATTGCCTGGATAACCGCAGGGAAAAGCTGATTGCCGTGATTCGCAACGAGGCTCCCGACCTGATCGGCTTCCAGGAGGTGCAGGATGCCTCCCTGAAGTGGCTTTCTGAAGCACTGCCCGAATACACCTTCCTTGGCTACGGCCGCGGCGAGCACTATCGCGGGGAATTTGCCCCCATCGCCTTCCGCACCGAGCGATTTGTCCTTTTGGGATTCGATCAGAAGTGGCTCTCCTTCTCCGAGCGGAAGCCGGCCTCCGTCATCAAGGGACTGGATCAGAGTATTTGCCCGCGCGTATATACGCACGCTGATCTGCTCCTTCGCGGGACACACAAGCCCTTTTCCTTCTACAATGTTCACACCGACAATCAGGGGCCGCTTGTGCGCTTGGCGGAGTGCACGCTGCTGCTCCACGATGCGGCGACCCACGGTCTCCCCTTCGTGATGATGGGCGATTTCAACGCCCGCCCGGATGAGGCGGCAATCACCATGATCACGGGAACAAACGAGGAGCTCGGCACGCAGGATCTGACCGCCAACCTCGCGCCTACCTTCCATGGCTTTGGACAATGTGATCCCATCAAGATCGACTATATTTTTACGAATCTTCCAGCTGATCCCGCCCGCTCCTACGCTGTGCCGGACGACGATTCCTGCGGATGCTATTATTCGGATCACAACGCCGTGTGCGCTTACGTCACGATCGAGGAGTGATCCATTTTCAAGAGAGAGCAAGACTGTGCGTCCTGCTCTCTTTTTTTGCGCGCCGAGGGACGCGTTGCGACAAATCTTTACATATTATTCATAAAATAAAAGCGGCTGCGGTTTGACTTTTCGGAAGGGTTATGGTATAATAAAATTAAACTGGGGTAGGATGGTTTTTTCCGTAGGGAAGAGGCTTTCACCCCAAAGCAAACCAAGCATTTTTGGAGGGTCTTATGGAGAAAGGAATCACGTCCGGCGTTGCAAGGATCGCCGAGCTGTTTGACCCCGGAACCTTCGCGGAGATGGGCGCTTACGTCAAGCGTCCGGACGGCGAGCTGACGGGAGTGGTTTGCGGCTACGGAGCCGTGGACGGAAAATTGGTTTATGCTTTTGCACAGGATAGCGATCGCCGAAAGGGTGCGTTTGACGCCCTGCAGGCAGAGAAGATCGCCTCCCTGTATTCGATGGCCGTGAAGAACGGCGCGCCCGTGGTGGGCGTGTTTGACAGCGCAGGCGCGATCCTTTCGGACGGCGCTTCTGCCATGTCTGCTTACGGCAAATTTCTGAAGACGGTGAGCGACGCCTCGGGCGTTATTCCGCAGATCGCGCTCATCACGGGTGTGTGCGCGGGCCTTTCCGCCACCGTTGCCGCGATGTTTGACCTGACCGTGACGGTCAAGGGAAGCACGGAGCTGTTCGTCAACGCTCCCTTCCTGATCGGCAAGGAGACGGGAGACGCTGCCTTCTCCGCCGCAAACGGACTTTCCTCGGTGCTGGCCGAGAATGAGGCCGAGGCACTTGCCAAGGTCAAGAGACTGCTCTCGCTTCTCCCCTCCAACAACGCGGAGGGCGTGATCGCCGAGGAGATCACCGACGACCTCAACCGTGCGGTTTCGGTGAGCGGTCTTACCGGACGCGCACTGCTCGAGCAGCTCGCCGATGCAGGGCTGTTCCTCTCCGTTGGCGACGGCTATGCCGACGGCATGCTGACCGCATTTGCCCGCTTTGGCGGTGTGACCTGCGGTGTGATCGCAAACAATGCAGAGGAGAAGGGTGGAGTTCTTACCGCCGACGGCGCAAAGAAGGCCGCCAAGCTGATCTCCTTCTGCGACAGCTTCTCCATTCCCGTCGTTACGCTTACGGATAGCGTTGGCGTGCAGGTAAGTGCCGAGGCCGAGGCCGCGCCCCTTGCCGCACAGCTGGGCAAGCTGGCCATGGCCTACGCCTCCGCCGAGTGCGCAAAGATCACGGTGGTTATCGGCAAGGCTTACGGCGCGTCCTTTACGCTGATGGGCTCCAAGGCGCTTGGCGCCGACACGGTCTACGCCCTGCCCACGGCAGAGATCAGCGTGATGGATCCCGCGGCCGCGGTCGCCTTCCTCTGGAACGATCGCATCACGCCGAGCGTGACGAGAGCCTCCCTTGAGGAGGAATGGATCGAAAAGCACGCGTCGTCCGAGGCGGCTGCCTGCGACGGAAGCATCGACGACGTGATCGATCCCGCGGAGCTTCGCCAGCGCATCTGCTCGGCCGTGTATATGCTCCTCGGCAAGAACGGTGTTGCGCCCCTGCGCAAGCATTGCAACCTTCCCCTTTGACGTGAGGTGAGCCGATGAAAACGATGCTGTTTTCTCTTGCCGCGACGGGCGCCGAGGAGCTTTCCTTCAGCCAACGCCTTTCGCAGGCAGGTATCGTTAGTCTGCAGGGAATGCTGACGATCTTTTTGGTGCTGATCATTCTTTGGGGCGCCATTGAGGTGATGCATTCCGTTCTGCACAGAAAAAAGAAAAAGAAGAAGATCAAGACCTTTATCGAGCCCTCTGCCGCTACGGAAAAGCCCTCCGAGGCATCCGAGGCGAAGGCGTTTGGTACGCCCGAGGACGATGGAGCCGTCGTTGCCGCGATCGTTGCGGCTATCCGCGCCATGCGCGCAGAGGAAGGGAACACGGGAGCATTCCGTGTGGTCGCCTTCAAAAGAGCGGATTCTGCCAAGAAGCGCAGAATGTAATTCTCACAACACAAGAAAGGTATTATGGTATCAGCTATGAAAAATTATCGTGTTACGGTTAACGGAATTCCTTATGACGTCGTGGTAGAGGAGATCGGTGAGGTTGCGTCCTCCGCTCCTGCCGCTCCCGCAGCTCCTGTTGCTCCCGCCGCCCCCGCGGCCGCACCCAAGGCTCCCGCCGCAGCCCCCAAGGGCAACGCAGGCGCAACGGCCATTAAGGCGCCCATGCCCGGTACGCTGATCAAGGTCAACGTCAAGGCGGGTGATGCAGTCAAGAAGGGTGACGTGCTTTGCGTGCTGGAGGCGATGAAGATGGAGAACGACATTCTCGCTCCCGCGGATGGCGTGGTTGCCACCGTTGAGGCCGCATAGGGTGCATCGGTTGCCACCGACGCCGTGCTTGTGACCCTCAACTGATTCCTTTTGGCAAGGTAACTCCATTTGTAAGAAAGGAATCGGTTTATGAGTTTACTGGAAAGCTTGCAAAACTTTTGGGAGTCGACCGGCATCTACCGCTTGATCAACAGTCTGGACGCCGTCTGGTGGCAAACGATTCTGATGCTTGCTCTCGTTTGCGTGCTGGCGTACCTGGCCATCGTAAAGGGCTTTGAGCCCCTCCTCCTGCTCCCCATTGCCATTGGAATGCTGCTGACCAATCTTCCCGGCGGCAATATGTTTCATTCCGATTACTTTATGACGGCAGGAGAGATCGATTACGGTGAGATCTTGCGCCACGGAGGCCTGATCGATATTCTCTATATCGGCGTCAAGACCGGTCTGTATCCCTGTCTCGTCTTTATCGGCATCGGCGCGATGACCGATTTTACCCCCTTGATCTCTAACCCCAAGAGCCTTCTGATCGGTGCGGGCGCACAGCTCGGCGTTTTCGTTGCCTTTGCGGGTGCGCTGATCTCCGGCGTGTTCACGCCCGAAGAGGCTGCCTCCATCGGTATTATCGGCGGTGCGGACGGACCTACCGCGATCACGGTTACCAAGACGCTTGCTCCCGGCCTGCTGGGTGCGATCGCTATCGCGGCGTATTCCTACATGGCGCTGATCCCCATGATCCAGCCTCCCCTGATGCGTCTGATGACCACCCCCGAGGAGCGCAAGATCAAAATGACCGAGCTGCGCAAGGTCTCGCAGGCAGAGAAGATCGTTTTCCCGATCGCGGTCACGGCCATCGTAGCCCTCATCGTGCCCGATGCGCTGGTTCTGATCGGATGCCTGATGTTCGGTAACCTGCTCAACGTCAGCGGCGTTACGGGACGTCTCTCCGACACGGCGCAGAATGCCCTGATGAATATCGTCACGATCTTCCTCGGCATCAGCGTTGGTGCCACGGCAACGGCCGAAAACTTCCTCAAATTTGAGACCCTCCTGATCATCGTCCTCGGTCTGACGGCATTCATGATCTCCACCTTCGGCGGACTTCTTACGGCCAAGATCATGTGCAAGCTGACGGGCGGCAAGATCAATCCGCTCATTGGCTCTGCGGGCGTTTCCGCCGTTCCGATGGCGGCGCGCGTGGCGCAGAAGGAGGGGCAGAAGGCAGATCCCTCCAACTTCTTGCTCATGCACGCGATGGGACCCAACGTTGCGGGCGTCATCGGCTCTGCGGTTGCCGCAGGCGTGCTTCTGGCCTGCTTCAAATAACCCATTCGGATAGGAGTGTAACAGAAAATGTCTAACGTAAAAATTACAGAAACGGTTCTCCGCGACTCCCATCAGTCGCTGATCGCAACCCGTATGACCACCGAGGAAATGCTCCCGATCCTTGGTGAGATGGATAAAATCGGCTATCATTCTCTGGAGGCCTGGGGCGGCGCCACCTTTGACGCCTGCATGCGCTTCCTCAACGAGGATCCCTGGGAGCGTCTGCGCAAGATCCGCGAGCAGGTCAAGAACACCAAGCTGCAAATGCTCTTCCGCGGACAGAATATTCTGGGCTACCGTCACTATTCGGACGACGTGGTGGAATACTTCGTGCAGAAGTCCATCGCCAACGGCATCGACATCATTCGCATCTTTGACGCGCTCAACGATCCGCGAAACCTCAAGACCGCTATCAACGCCACCAAGCGCGAGGGCGGACACGTGCAGGCTGCCTTCTCCTACACCACGGGCCCGGTCTACACGATGGAGTACTACGCCAAGTACGCCAAGGTCCTGGAGGAGATGGGAGCGGATTCCATCTGCATCAAGGATATGGCAGGACTGCTCAAGCCCTACGATGCCTACGAGCTGGTCAAGACACTCAAGGCGTCGGTCAAGCTGCCCATTCAGCTGCACACCCACTATACCTCGGGACTTGCCTCGATGACCCTGATGAAGGCCGTGGAGGCAGGCGTGGACGTCATCGACACCGCGATCTCCCCGATGGCTATGGGTACCTCTCAGCCTCCCACGGAGGCTATGGTCGCCGCACTGCAGGGAACGCCCTACGATACGGGCATCAGCCTCGAGTCGCTCGACAGAGTCACCAAGTATTTTGCGCCTCTGCGCGAGAAATATATGGCAAGCGGATTGCTCAATCCCAAGGCACTCAAGGTGGACGTCAACGCTCTGCTTTACCAGGTGCCGGGCGGAATGCTCTCCAACCTGATGAGCCAGCTGGCACAGGCAGGGAAGTCGGATAAGCTGACCGAGGTGCTGGAGGAGGTTCCGCGCGTCCGTGCGGACGTCGGCTATCCTCCCTTGGTTACTCCCTCCTCCCAGATCGTGGGCACGCAGGCTGTGTTCAACGTGATCCTGGGTGAGCGATACAAGACGGTGACCAAGGAGTTCAAGGGCATCGTGCACGGCGACTACGGAAAGACGCCCGTGCCGATCGATCCCGAGTTCGTCAAGCGGATCATCGGCAACGACAAGCCCATTACCCACCGTCCTGCAGACGATCTCAAGCCCGAGCTCGAGCAGCTCCGTGCCGAGATCGCGCAGTATCTCGAGCAGGATGAGGACGTGCTTTCCTACGCGCTCTTCCCGGAGGTCTCCAAGAAGTTCTTTGAGTACCGCAAGGCGAAGAAGTACGGCCTTGACGCCGATCACGCTGACAGCAAGCTGGGCGTGCACGCGATCTGACCGAGACGCGAGCAGAGGACACGGACGAGTGCCTATAATATAAGGAAAACAGCGGTCAAGACGGTTGCAGACCTCCAAAAACGGGTCTGCGACCGTCTTTTTGCGTATGTTTTAGCACTCTGATGCGATATTTACAATTTGTTCACAAGAAAAAGCGGAAAAACCCTTGACAAACCGCCGCAAAAGTGGTAAATTTGTAGCGTAGGTTAGCACTCAACGCAAAAGAGTGCTAAAACCCGCATACAGAAGGGAGCGAAAGGGACATGAGTTCGGAAAATCGTGGATTAACCGAGCGCAAAAAGCAAATATTAAAGGCGATCGTCGATGCGCACATCGAGGGTGGCGGCCCCGTTGGCTCCAAGTCCATTCTGCAAAATCAGCAGTTGAAGTGCTCCTCTGCTACCATTCGCAACGAGATGGCAGAGCTGGAGGAGATGGGCTATCTCGAGCAGCCGCACGCTTCGGCGGGGCGCGTTCCGAGTGAGCTTGGCCTGCGCTTCTACGTGGACACTCTGCTTGAGCATTACGCCATGACCACCCACGAGATCGCGCAGATCAACAATCTTCTGCGCGCCAAGATGGGGGAGCTTGACCAGATCCTCAAGGCGGCCTCCAATCTGGCCTCCAATCTGACCAACTACACGGGTATTGCCATCAAGCCCCGCGTCTCCTCGGTCAGCATCGCCAAGTACGAGACCATCTACCTTGAGCCCACGCACTATATCCTCGTGGCCGTCACCTCCTCGGGCGCAGTCAAGAGCAAGCACGTGCGCACCGAGGCAGAGATCACGGAGGAGGAGCTTGAACGGCTTTCGGGACTCCTGAACGCCCATCTGACCGGCATTCCCGCCGAGCAGATCACGCTTCCGCTCCTGATGGAGATGGAAACGCGCATGGGGGAGGGAGCATGGCAGGTCGGCGTGGCCGTCAAGGTCATCTACGCGCTTCTGCGTGAGCTGGACGAGGGTGAGATGAGCGTCAGCGGCATCAACCGTCTCCTGCAATATCCCGAATATAGCGACGTGAGCCATCTCCAGGAGCTGCTCGGCACGCTGGAGAAGAAGGAGGACATTCTCGATCTGGTCTCCCGCTCGCAAAACGACGACATCAGCATCATGATCGGCTCAGAGAGCCAGGTCAAGGTCATGAACAACTCGGCGTTGGTCTTCAAGCCCATCGTCAAGGATGGCAGGACCGTGGGGGCGATCGGCGTCATCGGCCCGCGGCGTATGGATTACGCCAAGGTGCTGGCCACGCTGGAGGGCCTGAGCGGCAACATCACCAATATGCTGGAGACCGACAAACAACTGAACGGAGGAAGATCCGATGGAGGAAACTAAAAAGAAGGAAGCCTCAGCAGAAAAGGAGGCGCAAAAGACCGCCGCCAAGGAAAAGACTGCGGAGGCAAAGGCCGAGAAGGCCGAAAAGAAGAAGCTGCGCGAGACCGAGGCTGCTCTTGCCGAAAAGGAGGCCGAGCTTGCTGCGGCCGCCGAGGCACTTGCTGCCTGTGAGGACAAATATATGCGCATGATGGCGGAATACGACAACTTCCGCAAGAGAAGCGCAAAGGAGAAGGAGGCCGTCTGGGCGGACGCCTACGGCGATTGCATTGCCAATCTCCTTCCCATTCTCGACAATCTGGAGCGCGCAAGCGGCTCGGATAATTTTGATGCCGTCAAGAAGGGACTTGAGCTGACGGCAAAGGCCTTTTCGGAGGCATTGGACCGCATGGGCGTTTCCGAGGTGGAGACCAAGACCTTTGATCCCAACCTGCACAACGCCGTGATGCACGTGGAGGACGATTCCTACGGGGAGTCCGAGATCGTGGAGGTCTATCAGAAGGGTTACGCCAAGGGAGACCGCGTGATCCGCTACGCTATGGTCAAGGTCGCCAACTGACCTTTTCCGTACACCCGCATTTGTTTTCTATATTACTGTTATAAATTTGGAGGAATTTAATCATGGGAAAAATTATTGGTATTGATTTGGGTACGACCAACTCCTGCGTCGCCGTTTTCGAGGGCTCCGAGCCCACCGTTATTCCGAACCCCGAGGGAGCGAGAACCACGCCCTCCGTCGTGGCCTTCTCCAAGACCGGTGAAAGAATGGTCGGTCAGGTCGCCAAGAGACAGGCGATCACCAACCCCGACAGAACCGTCATCTCCATCAAGAGAGAGATGGGCTCTGCCTACAAGAAGACCGTGGACGGCAAGACCTACACGCCTCAGGAGTTCTCCGCAATGATCCTGCAGAAGCTGAAGGCAGATGCCGAGAGCTACCTTGGCACCACCGTTTCGCAGGCCGTCATCACGGTTCCCGCATACTTCTCCGACGCACAGCGTCAGGCCACCAAGGATGCGGGCAAGATCGCAGGCCTTGAGGTGCTTCGCATCATCAACGAGCCCACTGCCGCAGCTTTGGCTTACGGCATGGATAAGGAAGCCAACCAGAAGATCATGGTCTTCGACCTTGGCGGCGGAACCTTCGACGTTTCCATTCTCGAGATCTCGGACGGCGTCTTTGAGGTGCTTGCCACCAACGGCGACACCAAGCTTGGCGGCGACGATTTCGACCAGCGCATCATCGATTGGATGGCAGACCGCTTCCAGAAGGAGAACGGCGTGGATCTGCGCAAGGACAAGATGGTCCTGCAGAGACTCCGCGATGCCGCAGAGAAGGCCAAGATCGAGCTTTCCGGCATGACCACCGCTTCCATCAATCTGCCCTTCATCACGGCAACGGCCGACGGACCTCTGCACCTGGAGGACACCCTCACCCGTGCCGAGTTTGACCGCATCACCGCAGACCTTGTGGAGAGATCCATGATCCCCACCAAGAAGGCTCTGGCCGATGCAGGCCTCTCCGTAAGCCAGATCGACAAGGTCCTTCTCGTCGGCGGATCCACCCGTATCCCCGCCGTGCAGGAGGCGGTTAAGAAGTTCATCGGCAAGGATCCCTTCAAGGGCATCAACCCCGACGAGTGCGTTGCCATCGGCGCGGCTATTCAGGGCGGCGTTCTGGGCGGCGAGGTCAAGGACCTGCTTCTGCTTGACGTCACGCCTCTGTCCCTTGGCATTGAGACCCTCGGCGGCGTTTTCAACCGCATCATCGATCGCAACACCACCATTCCCGTAAAGAAGAGCCAGGTCTACTCCACCGCCGCAGACGGTCAGACCTCCGTGGAGATCCACGTTCTGCAGGGTGAGCGCGAGATGGCAGCCA
>JAFWAA010000014.1 GCA_017507905.1 Clostridia bacterium
CCGCACACCCCCCCTATCTGTCATCCTGAGCGGAGGCGAAGTTTTGGAGAGGAAGTGAGCTGCATGGCGGCGACGATCCGATCCAAAACCGAGGAGCGATAGCGACGAAGGGATCTCGTCAGGACGCTTGCTATCCTGCCACATGATGTAACTTTTATGACAAAAAAGATAGCAAGATTTCAAACGAGATCCCGCGCGCCCTGCGGACGCACGCTTTTGCTTGCTCGTTTCACTCGCCCCGCAAAAGTTCGACTTCGGCTTCGCCTCCGCTCAGGATGACAGATAGGGGGATTGTGCGGTTGTCACTTTAGCCTCCCTCCGAGAGGGAGGGGGACCGCGTTAGCGGTGGAAGGAGCCTGCGCGACTTTGGAGTTTGCGCTTATTTTATTCTGCACGCACTCTCCTTCAGTCGCCTTGCGGCGCCAGCTCCCTCCCGGAGGGAGCCTAAAGTTAGTCCGTCTGCGGGCAACTAAAATAAGCCTTCTCCTGCGGGAGAAGGGGGACCGCGACAGCGATGGATGAGGAGTTGCCACTATTCGCTCACTTTCCGTAGGGCGAGGCTTCGAAGAAGTCCACGAGCGGGAGGGGCGCAAACTGAAATCTGTACCGCACAAACGGCGAACGAAAACTCCCCTATACCGCACAAAACAAGGAAGTGCTATGTTCGCCCTTCCTCCCATGGGTAGCAATCCCTTTTGTTGGGGAGTTTTGGGGGAGCTCGAGGGGACTTTTCCAAAAGTCCCCTCGAATAAATCGCATCCCCTAACCCGCGCCCCCTCGAACAAACCGCGCCCCCTCGAAAAAAATCGCGTCCCCCACGTTTTCCACCGAGTTTTCCACAGTTTCCACAGAGTTTTCCACAGGGTGTGCAAATCCGAAAAAAAGCGCGGAAAGCCGCGAAATTTTGCGCCTTTCGCCGACTCTCTCTCTTGACTTTTCCACCGAGGAATGTTAGAATAAAGGTAGATATCTTTTTTCGGGAGGGCTTTCCCTATGGAGCAAAAACGGTTCACCAAAAACGACAGCGGCTTCGTCTGCGCGCATTGTGGCAAGGAGGTTCGCCCCTTGGGCTATACCTCGCGCAATCACTGCCCGCACTGCCTCTGGTCCCTGCACGTGGACGTCCTCCCAGGGGATCGCGCAAACCCCTGCGGCGGTCAGATGGAGCCCGTGCGCGTTGAGCCCGATCCGCGCCGCGGCTACGTGATCATTCACCAATGCACCAAGTGCGGCGAGCTTCGCCGTAACCGCGCCGCCCACGAGGCCAAGGATCAGCCCGACAACATGCGCCTGCTGATCGCCCTCACCGCGGGAAGGCTGCCCAAATAAAGCCCCCACATTCAACAAAAAGGAGAACCCAGCATGATCTATTTGTTTTTGGCCAACGGCTTTGAGGAGGTAGAGGCACTCTGCCCCCTGGATCTTTTGCGCCGTGCAGGACTTGCCGTGACCACCGTTGGCGTGGGTGGCGACGTGATCGTCGGCGCGTACGGAATCGCCGTGCAGGCGGACGTTCCCGACACCCTCTTTCACGACAGCAAGCCCGACATGATCATTCTCCCCGGCGGAATGCCCGGAACGAAGCACCTGGACGAGTCCCGTACGGTGGACGCCGCCCTCCGCGCCGCCAATGCAAACGGCGCATACCTGGCCGCCATCTGCGCCGCCCCCATGGTTCTGGGCAAGCGCGGATACCTCAAGGGCAAGGAGGCCACCTGCTTCCCCGGATTTGAGGAATACCTCGAGGGAGCAACGCTCTCCAAGGCGCGCGTGGTGACCGACGGCCGCACCGTGACCGCCGCAGGCATGGGCGTGGCGATGGAGTTTGGCCTTGCCTTGGTCGCCCTCCTGCAGGGAAAAGACGCCGCCGAGCGCTTGCGCTCCGCCGTTCTGGCCGACTGATATGGCAGAGATGACCAAGCAGGAGCTGCGCGCCTACTTTCGGCAAAAGCGCCAAGAGCTTGATCCTGCACAAAAGACCGAAATGGACACGGCGATCGTGGACCGCATCGCCGCCTCTCCCTGGTTCCGCCGCGCGAAAGCGATCCTGCTTTACGCACCCGTAAAGGGGGAGATCGACCTCGTTCCTCTGCTTCGCGCCGCGCGCCGCGCGGGAAAGCAGGTGGGCTTTCCGCGCTGTGACGCCGAAACGAACACCATGCAATTCTTCGCGCTTCTTCCCGGGCAAAAGCTCCTGCCGGGGGCTTACGGCATTCCCGAGCCGCCCGCGGACGCGCCCCTCATTGAGGCTGACCGCCACACGCTCTGCCTCGTCCCTGCCCTCACCTTCTCGGCCGACGGTCACCGCCTGGGCTACGGAAAGGGCTACTACGACCGCTTTCTCGAGACCTTTCCCGGCGTCACGGTCGGGGCGCTCTATTCGGCCTTTGCCGTTCGCACGCTCCCTGCCGAGGAGCACGACCGCCCCGTGCAGTATCTGGTGACCGAGCGCGGCTTTCGCGTTTGCGGAAAGGAGAAGGAGAGGAAGAAGGCAAAGGAGAACGCAAAGCGCTCCGATCCGCTTGCCTCCCTGCAAAACGGGCTTGGCTCGCTTTGGGGAAGGACGGTTCGCTTCTTCCGCGAGGACACGCCGCGCGCCATGCAGGCTCTTCCCGCCTCGGCGAAACGCCCCGCGCACCTGCCTGCCCTGCTGATCCTTGGGATCTTCCTTCTGCTTTTGCTCTCGCATCTTTTGGAAACGGTGCTCAACCGCACGACCGAATACTTTGCCGTGATTCTTTTGCAGCTCTTGATCTTCCTCACCCCCGCGATCCTTTACACCAAGCTGCGGGGAGAGAAATTCATCAAGCGGCTTCGCCTGCGCCTGATGCGACGGGAGCATATCTGGTTCACGGTCTGTATGCTGATGGTGATGATCACGGGCAGCCTGCTCGTCTCGATCCTGACGGGGGGCATTGCCTCGCTCAGCGGAAGCTTTACGCTGTATTCCACCTTCACCGCGCAGTTTGACGGCAGCTTTTGGAAGGTGCTGTACGCCATTGTCGCCTACGCCCTGCTTCCCGCCTTTGGCGAGGAGCTGATCTTCCGCAGCATCCTCTGCGCCGAATACGAGCGCTTTGGCGTTCCCGTGGCGGTGACCTTCAGTTCTCTTCTCTTTGCCATGGTGCATTTTTCCTTCCCGCTCTTCCCGGTCTACGCCTTCCTCGGCGCACTCCTGGCGCTTGTGCTTTATGCCACGCAGTCCATTCTGCCGGTGATGCTTTTGCACCTCTTTTACAACGTCTTCGGCCTGTTTGGCCAGCCCTATCTCTCGGCCTTTTACGTCTATGCGGGAAGCAACGAGATCTTTCTGTTCTGCCTGCTGGTGCTCTTCCTGCTCTTTTCGGCCTTTGCCGTTGGCGAAGCACGAAAGATCTATCACGGCTACGCTACGCGGAACACAAGCTCCGCCTACGCGCCGCGCCTTGAGCGCGCCATGCTCCTGCCCGCCTTCCTCTCGGCAGGACGCTCCCCCGCCCTTGTCGCCTGCCTTCTTCTCTGGCTCACCCTCTCCCTCATCTATCTGCTTCTCTGATCGGGGGACAGAAGGACGAAAATCATTCGAGGGGACGCGGGTTATTCGAGGGGTCTTTTGAAAAAGACCCCTCGAGCTCCCCCAAAACTCCCCCAACAAAAAGGATTGCTACCCATGGAAGGAAGTGCGAACAACGTGCTTCCTTTTTTTGTGTCGCGAAGGGGAGTTTTCGTTCGCCGTTTGTGCGGTACAGATTTCAGTTTGTGCCCCGCCCGCTCGTGGACTTCTTCGAAGCCTCGCCCTACGGGGTGTCAGCGGATAGTGGGGGAGGCGTTCCAAAACGAAACAATCTTGTGTAGGGACCGGCGTCCGCGACGGTCCACGGAATTTTCACCGCACGATATTTACGCGTGTAGGGGCGATCTTTGATCGCCCGGCCAAGATGGACTAACTTGAGCCTCCCTTGTGTAAAGGGAGGTGGCTCGCGAAGCGAGACGGAGGGATTGTAAAAAGCAAAAGGTTGTTGCAAGACAATCCCTCAGTCGCCTAACGGCGACAGCTCCCTTTACACAAGGGAGCCTAACTTTAACCGCCGCATTACCTGCAACCTGTCATCCTGAGCGGAGGCGAAGCCGGAGTCGAACTTTTGCGGATTGAGCGAAGCGAATAAGCAAAAGCGTGCGTCCGCAGGACGCGCGGGATCTCGTTTGAAATCTTGCTATCTTTTTTGTCATAAAAGTTACATCATGTGGACGGATAGCAAGCGTCCTTGCGAGATCCCTTCGTCGCTTGCGCTCCTCGGTTTTGGATCGGATCGTCGCCGCCTTGCGGCTCACTCCCTCTCCAAAACTTCGACTCCGCTCAGGATGACCGATAAGGGGTTATTTGGTGAGACATTGCCGTGGATCGGCGTCCCCGACGGTCCCTACACGGGATCCTGCGTTGCGCGTTTGTGACATTCGGCGCCCTATTTTTCTAAGTCAAACAGATTGATGATCCTTTTGCCCCGTCGCCTTGCCGTTTGCAGAGCTTGGTATGCACCGCCATAGTCGTGCGCCACGTACGCAATGATCAGATCGGCGTTGCTCACCATCCATTCGTTTCGCTTGGAAATGGCAAATTTCGGCGGCGTGCCCTCGATGGGCGGATATAGCGAGCCGTCACAAAGCCCGCATCTTTGCATTTCTTTGATCCTCGCTTGCTCCGATATGCCAAGGTAAGGCATAACGTAAATGGCCTCGATCTCAAGACGCTCCGCCTTCAATTCCTTGCACGCGCGGGCGCAAATCGCGTCAAAATCCCCGCGCCCGCCAAGGTAGCAGGTCACTGCGGTTCCTCTTTTTGCGTTCGCTCGCAGCTGCTCCTTTACCGCTTCCTTTATCTTTTCTTGCCAAGAAATCTGTGCATGCCCAACAAAAGCGATCCTCATCTCGCACCTCCTTTTTTCGTGGAACTCCACAATTACCTGCTTACATTATACAAGTAAACAAAAAGCTTGTCAATATCGTGGAACTCCACGAGAGAATATTTTCCTAAGCGCCTATAATAATTGTGGAACTCCACAAAAAGGAAGAGGTAGGTGCAGAAATGAAATTAAACGATGCGATCGTTAAGCGGATCGAGGAGGTCTGTCGGGAGCGCGACAGCAACGTGTGTGATATTGCCCTGAAGGGCGGAATGTCTCCGTCGGCCATTTACGACATCATCAAGGGCAGAACCAAATGCTCAAAGGTCGTAACCGTCAAGCGCTTTTGCGAGGGGGCGGAAATGACCTTGTCCGAATTTTTTGACCGAGAGTATTTCAACGATCCCGAGGAGGATTGATCCGAGCGCGTGCTTTCCGTGAGGGGAGCACGCGCTTTCCCTTCCTTTTATTATATTGTCCTTCCTTGCTCGCAAAAGTGGCGGATCACTCGTCCTCCTTTTGGATCCAGTACAGCTTGCCCTCCGCGTTTGCCGTTACGCAAAAAAGCTCCTCCAGCACAAGCCCTCGCCTTTTCGCCTCGCGATCCAGCCATGCGCGGTCCTTGCCGATCAGCAAAAGCCCTGCCTGATTGTACGTCCGATTGCAAAATACCACGTGCATCAGCCCCTCCGCCTTCGGCGAAAGCCCCAGATCCTTGGCCGTCGGCGGCGCGTAAAGAGGCTTCGGCAAAACGGTCAGCTTCCCGTTCTTCTCCAGGATCGCGCAGTCTACCTGCCCAAGCCCCGTCAGCCCCTGCTGGCGGATCTCCCCCATCAGCTCCTCCACCGAGATCCGCAGCGAGGCCAGCGCCTTCTGCCGAAGGCGCCCGTTCTGCACGATCACGGTCGGCTTGGCCGAGACCAAGGACTTCAGACGCGGAAGACGAACCAGGATCAGCGAGGAAAGCACCTCCAAAAGGAGCAGCACCGCCATTGGCAGGATCGCGTTGAACAGGGGAATGTCGGGATCGGTGATGGGCAGCGCCGCGATCTCCGAGAGCAAAAGCGTCGTCACAAGGTCGGTCACCTCCAGCTCCCCGATCTGCCGCTTGCCCATCAGGCGCATGGTGGTGATCAGCGCCACGTACACCGCCAGCGTGCGAAGCAGGATCGCCGATATCGGCATAAAAAGGCCCTCCTTTCGGGCTCGGCCAAGCAAAAATGCAAGCGCCCTCGGACGCGCCGAAGGAAGAGTTTTGTCGGCCGAAAATTTTTTTGGATTTTTTGAAAAAAAGTGTTGACAAAACAAAATCACTGTGATATAATAACAAGGTCGGCCGCGAAAAGGCGGCGACGCTGATCCTTGAAAATTGAACAACAAGAGAGAAGTACAAAGCATATAAAGTATGTGCGAACGGATCTCGAACAATTCTAAAATGAGAATACTACTCAAACAAAAGTAAAGTGCTAAGAGCAA
>JAFWAA010000015.1 GCA_017507905.1 Clostridia bacterium
CCGGAGGTGCACCAGCCGGATCAACGATCTGGCAGAAGTCAGTGTTACTAACGCAGTGGGTCCACCCGTTCCCATTCCGAACACGGAAGTTAAGCGCTGCAGTGGTGAAAATACTTGGCTGGCGACGGCCCGGGAAGATAACTCAATGCTGACACAAAAGAATACTCTGAGCCGCAAGGCTCGGGGAAGTCGGTTATTTTAACGCAGTGGGTCCACCCGTTCCCATTCCGAACACGGAAGTTAAGCGCTGCAGTGGCGAAAATACTTGGCTGGCGACGGCCCGGGAAGATAGCTCATAGCCGACACAGTCAAGGGAAACTGAATAGGTTTCCCTTGATTTTATATAGTAAGAAGCGGCGAGAGCCGACCTCTTACACTGGATATTCCTCCTTAGCTCAGTCGGTAGAGCACCTGACTGTTAATCAGGTTGTCGCTGGTTCGAGCCCAGCAGGGGGAGCCAACAGAAAGCCCGAGGCAAACGCCTCGGGCTTTTCTGTTGGCTCCCTTTCCCGCTGTGCCCGAGCATTCGCGCCAACCTGCGGTGAGCGCGTAGCGCGAGGCACAGGCGCGAACTTTGCGGTTCTGCTTGCAGAAGGACGGCGTCCAGCCGTCCAGCAAATTCGCGGTTGAGCGAAGCGAAACGAGTCGCTTGGTTCGAGCCTGCCCCAGCGCCAACCATGCGCGACAGGCAGCTCTGACGAAGTCGGAACTGACGCGTGGCTTTCGGTTCCGCTTGCGGAATGCCCACGTCGAGTGGGCAAGAAAACACGCCGCTGCCGCAAGGCGGCAGGGTTAACTCAGGTTGTCGCTGGTTCCGCTTCGCGCCAGTCCGCGTTGCGGACACCGCTTGCAAAAACCTGCCACCGGCAGCTTTTTCCTGCGCTAACCCAGCAGGGGGAGCCAAAAATCCTCGTTCTTCGGAACGAGGATTTTTCATTTGTGTCCGAAGGACGCAACATCATTTGACCGAAGGTCAACATCATTTTGAGCGCAGCGAGAACATCATTGTCCGCAAGCGGACACAAATGAACGAGGTTGTGCTAACGCACAAATGATGTTGCGGCAAGCCGCAAATGATGTGCTGTTTTGCCTTGCGGCAAAACGCAATGATGTTGCGCGGTTGAGCGAAGCGAAACGAGTCGCTTGGTTCGAGCCGGGATAAAGCGGCCGGTGCCGCCGGCGCTCCCGTCCCCAAACCGCCCGCCCACTCCCCCCGTCACTTCGTGACGTCCCCCTCTCCGTCCCCCGAGGGGGAATGAATGAGCCTTACAGAGCCTTGAATTTCAAAGACTTTTCGTGTTTTTAGGGATAAAAGACAACCCTCTTTCACATTGCGCCTTTTCCGCGACCTTATGGACTTAAACCTATGGCCTCAACCGCAGGTTGAAAAATATAAACCATTGACTTATTGTATAAATGGGTTATGTGTGATATAATGAATGCAACGAAAGGAGTTGACGGTATGGAAAACGTAAATCTTATTTTAGCGGAGAACATCTTCAAGCACAGAAAGAGAAGCGGTTTGAGCCAGGACGAGCTTGCGCAAAGGTTGGGGGTTACCTTCCAGGCGGTTTCCAAATGGGAAAACGCAAAAGCCGCTCCCGATATTGCATTCTTGCCGATCATGGCGGACATTTTTGGTTGCTATATCGAAGAGTTGTTTGGCAGAACGGTGAAAACGGAGATCCACTTTGATCTTTGCACTGAATTTCCTTTCCCAGACGACACCATTATGAGAGAAGTTTTGTGCAATGGCAGAAAAATAATAAAGATTAATCCTATTGGATAAAAATTAATATGGTTTTTTTGAATTGTTAGAACCTCTGCCTGCCGATATTGCAGACGAGTTGACAGGGACTTTACCATTATATTAAAGGTTCGAAATTGTTGGGGTAACTCAACAGAAAGCCCGAGGCCTTTGCCTCGGGCTTTTCTGTTGTTCGCTTTTTGGCATGGCTCCAATGGCTTTGCAGGCGAGCGAAGCGAGCACCGTCAACTTGCATAGCCAAAGCAGGGGAACCGGCAAAAGCCTTGGGCGCTTCTTCAAAGTAACACAAAAGTAACAACACTTTTTCTTGATTTGTGCTATAATATAGGTGCTTGGAGGTGACGCGATATGGAATTTAAGGAAAATCTAAAGCGGTTGAGAATGCAAAAAGGACTTACGCAAGCGCAATTGGCCGAAAAGCTCTTTGTGAGCCGCAGCACGGTTGCCAAATGGGAAAACGGCCTTGGATTGCCAAATCCAGAATCGATGGCCGCATTAGAACAGCTCTTCGAGATTCCTGCATCGGAGCTTGCCACCAAGGAGCCTGAAGCAGTCATCGTCAAAAAGAATCGAAGTCTGCGAACGGTCGGGCAGATCGTCGGGTGGAGCGCGTTTTGTGTTTTGCTGATGGCGATGCTCTGTCTTCCGTTTGCCATACACCGTGGCGTGTATGGCTTCACGCCGGATATGGCGGCCGGGAGCTATGCGGATCGTGCGTATATCGACACCGGGGATTATCGGATCTATTATTTTTCTTTCGAAGGCGA
This sequence comes from Clostridia bacterium, assembly GCA_017507905.1. GTDB lineage: Bacteria > Bacillota > Clostridia > Oscillospirales > CAG-272 > UMGS1865. The sequence goes on from JAFWAA010000015.1 coordinate 2,536, forward strand.
CTGGGAGGACGGACGACATTGGTCTGATCTGCAAGGCTTTAAGCCGGTAAAAAAGCATTTTTGGGGGTGCACCGTTTCGGAAGACGATTACACGTACAAGGTGTTTACCAAAGACAATTACGTTGTCGGAAGGCTCTATACGATCAAAGGCGAGAACGGGTACTACAATCTGCTGAACAAGGCCGGGCATTATGCGGTCGAGGAGCAAGGCGCGCCGACGGTCTGGGATATTCCCGGCGAACTCATTACAGCCGCAGCCATCACGATCGACGGAGTGGAATATGCGCTTGAGGGAGGCTTCTTCTTCATTACAAGCGAGTCCGTAAGATACTTCGAAATTGATGGCGAATGGTATGACGTAGAATAATAGGCAGCTTACATTCATTCGCGAGAGAGCAGACCGCCCAAGGCAAAAGCCTTGGGCGGCTTTTTTTGTGGGCTCTCCTTTCGCGCTTTGCGTCCTTGGCGGCGGGGGAGGGGAAATTTTCATCGAAAACGCTTGACAACGTTCTGTTTTTGTGATAAAATAGCAACAGATATATAACAAACGATATATTATGGAGGACGAACTATGCCGCCGAAGGTAAAAATTACAAAAGAAGACATCATCAATGCTTCCGTTGAGCTGGTGCGAAACAACGGAATGCAAGCGATCAATGCGCGGGCGATCGCCTCGGCCTTGCATTGCTCCACGCAACCCATCTTTTCCAATTTTGCGACGGTCGGGCAGCTGCAGGAGGCAGTGGTGCAGTCTGCATACGAGCGCTATCTGGCCTTTCTGCGCAAGGAGGCCGAAAGCGGAAGATATCCGCAATACAAAGCCTTTGGCATGGCCTACATTCGCTTTGCCAAGGAGGAAAAGCAGCTGTTTCAATTGCTCTTTATGCGCGATCGAACGGGCGAGGAGCTGACTCCCGGGCCCGATTTTGAGGCCTCGGTAGAGCTGATCTGCGCGTCCAACGGGATCCGTCGAGAGAGTGCTGAACAGATGCATCTGGAGATGTGGGCCTGTGTTCACGGGATCGCTACGATGTTTGCGACCTCCTTCCTGGCCCTGGAATGGGATCTGATCAGCGAAATGCTGACCGACGTCTATCAGGGAATACGTTCCCGGCATATCGAAAAGGAGGAATAAGATGTACGCAATTACGGTCAATGCTCTGACGAAGCGCTATCGCGACGTCACAGCAGTCAATCACCTTTCGCTCTGCGTGGAGGAGGGGGAGCTGCTCTCTTTGCTTGGAATCAACGGCGCGGGAAAAAGCACAACGGTCAAAATGCTCTCCTGCCTCACCTCACCGACGAGCGGAGACGCATTCCTCTTGGGCAAAAGCATTCTCCGCGACGCCGATGCGATCAAATCCTTTATTGCCGTGTCACCGCAGGAGACCGCGGTGGCGCCCGGGCTTTCGGTCAGAGAAAATCTGGAGCTGATGTGCGGCGTGAACGGCCTTTCCAAGCAGGCGCGCAACGCACGGATCGAGGAGATCACATCTAACCTTCGTCTGGAAAGCGTGCTCCACCGCAGGGCGGGGAAGCTCTCGGGCGGCTGGCAGAGGCGGCTCAGCATTGCGATGGCGCTCATCAGCGATCCCAAGATCCTTTTCCTCGACGAGCCCACGCTTGGCCTTGACGTGATCGCGCGAAGCGAGCTTTGGGCGCTGATCCGCTCGCTCAAGGGAAAGACGACGATCCTGCTCACCACGCACAACATGGAGGAGGCCGAGGCGCTTTCCGACCGTATTGCCATCATGAAGGACGGCGAGCTTCTCCTCTGTGACCGTGCGGAGGAGATCAAAAGGAGTGTCGGCACGGATCGGCTCGAGGAGGCCTTTGTGCGCATCGTAAAGGGGGAGAGATCATGAGAATGCTTATTTTTGCCAAGCGAAACGCCAAGGAGCTTCTCCGCGATCCGCTTACCGTTGCCTTTGGCTTAGGGTTTCCGCTTGTTTTACTGTTGCTTCTGAGCGCGATCCAGGCAAATATCCCCGTGCCGCTGTTTGAGATCAAGCAACTGTCGCCAGGAATTGCCGTGTTCGGCCTTTCCTTTATGACGCTCTTTTCGGCAACGCTGATCGCGAAGGATCGCGGCAGTCTTCTGCTCCAACGGTTATACACGACACCTCTGCGGCCGCTGGATTTTATCCTCGGCTACACTTTGCCGATCCTGCCGTTTTCCCTTGCGCAAAGCGTGATCTGCTATGCCGTGGCCTTCCTTTTGGGGCTTGAGGTGACGCTTAACTGTCTGCTTGCCATTCTGTTTATCCTTCCCGTATCCCTGCTCTATATCGCGCTCGGGCTTTTGTTTGGCAGTATCCTGACCGACAAGCAGGCGGGGGGAGTTTGCGGAGCACTGCTGACGAATCTTTCGGCCTGGCTTTCGGGCATCTGGTTTGACCTGGAGCTTGTGGGCGGAGCCTTCCAAAGGATCGCCAACCTGCTTCCGTTCGTGCACGCGGTAGAGATGGAGCGTGCGGTGCTTGGCGGGGATCTTCGCGGCGCGATGCCGCACCTGCTGTGGGTACTGGGCTATGCGGTTCTTCTTCTTGCGCTGGCGGTTGTTCTCTTCCTTCGGCAGATGCGGAGGCAGTGAAAAGGATTGACAAGCCGTCAAAAATATGCTACAATAAACTGTTAGAGGCCATGGGCGGGACGGTGTCCCGCAAGACTTGCTTTGGCTTCGGAAACGGAGGAGTACCCGATGAAAAAGAAACGCACCCTGTGCATTCTCGCGATCCTTCTTAGCAGTCTTCTGCTCTTTTTCCTGGTGGTGAATCTGATCCCGCCCGCACCCGTGGTGGAGGAAAATCCCTTCCGCGTGGGAAAGGGTGAGCTTCCCATGATCGCCGCACACCGCGGCGGAAGCATCAACAATCCCGAAAACACGATGCTGGCCTTCCGCGAGGCCGTCTACACCGTGGACGTGGACATTCTGGAGAGCGATCTGTATCTGACCAAGGACGGCCATTTGGTCTACAACCACGACGCCTATATCGACCGTACCTGCAACGTCAACGGGGATCTCTCGGCGGAGGAGGTTCGGGAGCTTTGCCGCGAGGAGTCCAACCGTCACTATATCCGCGACATGACGCTGGAGGAGCTTCGGCAGTATAATTTTGGTTACTATTTTACCGACGCGGAGGGGAACCGTCCCTACCGTGACGTGGCAGATCCTGCGGCTATGGGCCTGCAGATCGCCACGGTCGAGCAGCTCTTTTCAGAGTTTGCCGAGAGCCACCCCGATCTTCTCTTTATCGTGGAGATCAAGGACGGAGGCGAGCGGGGTATTGAGGCCTGCCGCCTTCTCGACGAGGCGCTCTCGCAGTATCCCGTCTACCGCGACCGCATCGTGGTGGGCACCTTCCACCCCGAGGTGGAGGAGGAGCTTGCGCGCACCTATCCGCATCTTCTTCACGGCGCCTCCACCTCCTCGGCGGCAGCCTTTTACGTGACGCATCTTTTGGGCGTCAATCTGTTCTACGATGGCGATTTTGCCTGCCTGCAGATCCCGATGAGCTATGACCTCGGCATCACCGTGCCCCTGGATCTTCGCTCGTTGATCCGTCGCGCCCATCGGCGCAATATGGCCGTGCAGTATTGGACGATCAGCACGGCAGAGGAGATGCGCGAGCTGATCGAGCTGGGCTGTGACTGCATCATGACCGACGACCCCGCATTGATGAAGCAGGTGCTCGAGGAATATCAGTGATCCTGCCACGGACGCAGGATCTTGAACGAAAAGAAGGAGATCGACAACCATGCAATCCATTACCGAGCTATATAAGATCGGGCGAGGCCCGTCCTCATCGCATACGATCGGACCCGAGAGAGCGGTCAAGACCTTTTTGCAGCGCTATCCGCAGGCCGACCGCTTCCGCGCGGTGCTTTACGGGTCTCTTGCCAAGACAGGCAGGGGACACGGCACGGATCGGGTGATCGAAAAGACCTTTGCGCCGCACCCCTGCGAGGTCGTCTTCGACGGGGAGAGCGAGGTGCCGCACCCCAATACCATGGATCTGTTTGCCTACTGCGGAGACAGCGAGTGCGGAAGCGCGCGCGTGTTCAGCGTGGGCGGCGGAAGCATCGCCTTCCTTGGTGACCCGACCGTCACGCCGCCGAGCGTCTATCCGCACGATCGCTTTGAGACGATCGCCGCCTACTGCCGCGAGAAGGGCATTCGCCTTTGCGACTACGCCGTAGAGATGGAGGGCGAGGGCTTTCTCGACTATATGCAGGAGATCTGGGAGGCGATGAAGCGTTCCATCAAGCGAGGACTTGCGGACGAGGGCGTTCTTCCCGGGGGACTTGGCGTGGTCAAGAAGGCGCGCTCGCTCTACGAGAGTGAGCACATCGACGAGCGTCCCGAAACGCGTGAGGGAAGAATGATCTCGGCCTACGCCTTTGCCGTCAGCGAGCAGAACGCCGCGGGCGAGCATATCGTTACCGCCCCGACCTGCGGAGCGGCGGGCGTGCTTCCGTCCGTGCTTTACTATCACCAAAAGCGGAGCGGATACAGCGACCGCGACATTCTCCGTGCGCTTTGCACGGCGGGAATTATCGGCAATCTCATCAAGACCAACGCCTCTATCTCGGGCGCGGAATGCGGCTGCCAGGCGGAGATCGGCAGTGCCTGTGCCATGGCTGCGGCGGCTCTTGGCGAGCTGTTTGGGCTGAGCACGCCCAAGATCGAGTATGCGGCAGAGATCGCGATCGAGCATCACCTGGGGCTTACCTGCGATCCCATCTGCGGACTCGTGCAGATCCCCTGCATCGAGCGCAACGCCGTTGCCGCCATGCGCGCCATCAACGCGGTCAATCTGGCCAGCTTCCTCTGGAACACGCGCAGGATCTCCTTTGACCACGTCGTGCAGACGATGAAGGAGACGGGCAGGGATATGCGCACCTCCTACAAGGAGACCTCCGAGGCAGGCCTTGCCAAGATCCGGATCTGACGGAGGAGAGAGAAATGTGGAAAAAAACGCTTAAGGAATATACCGTGATCACGTTTGGCGCGATCCTTGCCGCCGCGGGGATCTTCTTCTTCATGCTGCCAAGCCACATCGCCGTGGGAAGCGGAACTGCGCTGGCCATGGTGCTGAGCAATTTTATCCCCCTGCAGGTCTCGGTGATCTCGCTGATCCTCAATGTGATCCTTCTGATCCTCGGCTTCCTCTTGGTGGGCTCGGAGTTTGGCGCCAAGACCGTCTACGTGGCGATCCTGATTCCCGTGCTTCTGGGCGTGCTGGAGCTGCTCTTTCCCCACCAGGCGTCCCTGACGCAGGACCCGCTCCTGGACGTGCTTTGCTACGTGCTTGTGGTGGGCCTGGCCATGGCGATCCTCTTTTCCTGCAACGCTTCGTCTGGAGGCATTGATATTCTGGCCAAGATCCTGAGCAAGTATTGCCGCATCGGCATTGGCACGGCGGTCTCGGTCAGCGGCATGGCGGTGGCGCTTTCCTCTGCGCTTTGCTACGACACCAAGACCGTGGTGCTGAGCGTTCTCGGCACCTATTTCAGCGGCATGGTCGTCGACCGCTTTATCTTTGGACTGAACATCAAGCGCCGCGTCTGCATCATCTCGGAGAAGGTGGACGAGATCGTGGACTACCTGCTCAACGAGCTGCATAGCGGTGCCACGCTCTACGATGGCGTTGGCGCGTACAACCACGTCGTTCGCCGCGAGATCGTGACCATCGTGGACAAGCAGGAGTATCGCCTCTTGATGGATCACGTTCGCCGCGTGGATCCGAGCGCATTTGTCACGGTCATCTCGGTCAGCGAGCTGCGCTATCGGCCAAAGATCCTTCAAGCAGGGAACCCGAAGAAAAATACCCCTTGACGAAAGGAGAAGCTCCGATGACAAAGCGCCTGCAGCTGCGCGTGCGCGATCCGTTTATCGTCCCCTTTGAGGGCTTTTACTATATGTACGGCACCCGTGAGGAGAGAACCGTCTTCTGCTATCGCAGTCGGGATCTGGAGCATTGGGAGGTGCAGGGCGACGTCTTTACCATTCCCGAGGACTCCTGGGGCGCTCGGGACGTCTGGGCGTCGGAGGTGCACGCCTATCGCTCCCGCTTCTATCTCTTTGTGTCTCTCCTGGGCAAAAACGGACTGCGCGGAACGCAGGTGGCGGTGGCAGACCGCCCGTTCGGCCCCTTCGTGCCGCTCTGCAACCGTCCCTTGACGCCCGCCCGACAAAGCTGTATCGACGGCACGCTCTTTGTGGAGAACGGCACCCCGTATATCGTGTATTCGCACGATTGGCCGGACAACTACGTCAAGGAAAAGAACGCCTACGTTGGCGAGATCTGCGGCGTGCAGGTGAGCGAGGATCTGCGCGAGAGTGTGGGCGAGCCCTTTTGCCTGTTTGCCTCGGACGAGGCGCCTCTCTCGCGCAATACGCCGCACCGCGTTTCCCGAGACGGGCAGAGCTTTGTGCGCTACGGCTCGGACGGTCCCTTTGTGCAACGTCTCAAGGACGGACGCCTGCTTCTTACCTGGTCGCCCTATCTGCAGGACCATTACGTGGTCCTCTACGCGATCTCGGAGAGCGGAAGCATTCGCGGCCCGTGGCGGCATGGCGAGCGCCCCCTGTTTGACGGGGACGGAGGACACGCGATGTTCTTCCGCGACCTGAGCGGAACGCCGCTGATGTGCCTGCACGCACCCGAAAAGCCGCCGATGGAGCGCGCACGCCTCTTTCGCGTGGCGGAGTGCGCGGAGGGACTTTCGATCCTCTCCGAAATTTGAGCCCTTTGACACCGTTTTTTTGGAGTACCGAATGCGCAAGCCGCATTCGGTATTCTTTTTGCTTTTTTCTCCTGCGCGCTTGGATTCTTGTGCAAAAAAACTTGATTTTGCGGGAAAAGCGTGCTATAATGATAAAAATGAGATCGTTTGGAAGGAGAGCGTAAGACATGAAATTAAGAGAGCTTCTCGCACAGGAGAAAATGACTCTCTCCTTTGAGGTTTTTCCCCCGAAGACCGATACCGCCTTTGACTTAGTCAAGTCCGCCATCGAGGAGATCGCCGCACTGCACCCCGCCTTTATGAGCGTGACCTATGGCGCGGGCGGAGGGACCAGCCAATATACCCTGGAGATCGCCAAGAGCATCAAGGCGAGATACGGCGTTCCGACTTTGGCACATCTGACCTGCGTTTCCTCCACGCGAGACACCGTGCGCGAGAAGATCAAGCAGATGCAGGAGGCGGGGATCGAGAACGTGATGGCCCTGCGCGGAGATCTGACGCCCGAGCTTGCCGCGAGCGATCGCTCGGAGTGGCCCTACCGCCACGCGGTGGATCTGATCCGCGAGATCCGCGAGAGCGGTGCGGATTTTTGCATCGGCGGTGCGTGCTATCCCGAGATCCATCCCGAGAGCGAAAACCAAAGGGAGGACATTCGCTACCTTCGCGAAAAGGTGGACGCAGGCTGCTCCTTTTTGACCACGCAAATGTTTTTTGACAACAATCTGCTCTATAACTTCCTTTACAAGATCCGCGAGGCGGGCATTACCGTTCCCGTGATCCCGGGCATCATGCCCATCACCAATGCCAAGCAGGTTGAGCGTGCGATCGCCCTTTCGGGCTCCTTCGTTCCCCAGCGCTTCAAGGCTCTGGTGGATAAGTTCGGCACGAGCCCTGCCGCCATGAAGCAGGCGGGCATCGCCTACGCCACCGATCAGATCATCGATCTGTATGCCAACGGCATCACCAACGTGCACGTCTATTCCATGAACAAGCCTGACGTGGCCATGGCCATTCAGCGCAACCTTTCGGACATTCTGGGATGATGGACGCACGCGTTGAGGTCCGCACCTACGGGGAGATTTTTCCCACACGCGCGGAGATCCTTCGTTACGCAGGGCTTGGAAGGGGAAAAGAGGCCGACGCACAAACGCAGGCCCTTCTCGACAAGGCCCTGTCCCTCTCCCGAGGCGCGCTTTGCGGAAGGGTCTGCTTTTCTTATCTTCCGCTCTCCCGTAAGGAGGGAGGGCTTGACCTCGGCTTTGCGCTGACCGATTCGACCGACCTTGCACGGGCGCTTGACGGCTGCGACCGCATCCTTCTCCTTGCCGCCACGGTGGGCGTGGAGCTGGACCGTCTGATCCTGCGCGAGAGCAGGAAAAGCATGGCCATGGGGCTCCTTTTGGGCGCGATCGGCACGGCGGCCGTGGAGGACGTGTGCGACCGCTTTTGCCAAGAGACAGGCGAGGCGCTTGCGCTGACGGGGCTTTGCCTTTCCCCTCGCTTCAGCCCGGGCTATGGAGATCTGCCGCTTGCCCTGCAGAGGGAGATCTTTGCCTACCTTGACTGTCCGCGCAGGATCGGTCTTACCCTTGGCGAGAGCCTTTTGATGACGCCCGCAAAATCCGTCACCGCGATCGCGGGGATCAGGGCGACCAACTGATTTTTTTGGAGGACCTATGCATCTTCTTCACTATCTCAAGGATCATCTTCTTTTGCTCGACGGAGGACTCGGCACGCTCCTGCAGGAGCGCGGGCTTTTGCCGGGTGAGCTTCCCGAGGAGTGGAACCTCTCGCACCCCGAGTGCATTCGCGAGATCCACACGGCCTATTTTGATGCCGGGAGCAACGTGGTCAACCTCAACACCTTCGGGGCAAACCGTTTGAAGTACACCCCCGAGCAGTTGGACGCCGTGATCGGTGCGGCCGTGCGCATCGGGCGTGAGGCCATTGCCGCAAGCCGCGGCGAGCAGCCCAAGTGGCTGGCGCTGGATATCGGTCCCACGGGGCGAATGCTCAAGCCCTTTGGCGACCTGGATTTTGAGGACGCCGTCTCGATCTTTGCCGAAACGGTGCGCATCGGCGTGCGCCACGGCGTGGATCTGATCCTGATTGAGACCATGAACGACAGCTACGAGACCAAGGCGGCTCTGCTTGCCGCCAAGGAGAACTCCGACCTTCCCGTGTTCGTGTCCAACGCCTACGGCGAGGACGGCAAGCTGATGACGGGAGCAACGCCTGCGGCCATGGTCGCCCTTCTTGAGGGCATGGGCGCGGATGCGATCGGCGTCAACTGCTCGCAGGGACCTGCGGCGCTTGCGGGCGTGGTGGAGGAATACCTGCGTCTTTCCTCGCTCCCCGTTCTCTTTAAGCCAAACGCGGGGCTTCCGCGTACCGTGGACGGCAAAACCGTCTTTGACGTTTCCCCCGAGGACTTTTCGGGGGAGGTCACGCGCCTGATCGAGAGGGGCGTGCGTATTGCGGGCGGCTGCTGCGGCACGACGCCCACGTATCTCTCGGCGCTTTCCAAGCGGGCAAGCGCGCGCTCTCCGCTCCCCGTGACGGAAAAGCACAGGACTGCCGTTTCGTCCTATGCGCGTGCCGTCACCTTTGGCGACACGCCCATTCTCATCGGCGAGCGCATCAATCCCACGGGCAAGAAGCGCTTTCAGGAGGCCTTGCGCCGCGCGGATATGGATTACATTCTCCGCGAGGGACTTTCGCAGGAGGAGAAGGGCGTGCACGTGTTGGACGTGAACGTGGGGCTCCCCGATATTGCGGAGAAGGAGATGCTTTGCCGCGCCGTCACCGAGCTGCAGGCCGTTACGTCCCTTCCGTTGCAGATCGATACCGCCGACCCCGAGGCCATGGAGGCCGCTCTGCGCCTTTACAACGGCAAGGCCATGATCAATTCGGTCAACGGCAAGCGCGAGAGCATGGAGGCGGTCTTTCCGTTAGCCAAAAAATACGGCGGCGTTGTGGTCGCCCTTACGTTAGATGAGAACGGCATTCCCGCGCGCGCCGAGGAGCGTCTTAGCATTGCCCGTCGCATTCTGGCCTGCGCCGAGGAATACGGCCTCTCAAAGGAGGACCTGCTGTTTGATCCTCTGGCGCTCACCGTCAGCACCGATCCCACTGCCGCGCGCGAGACGCTGCGCGCCGTGGAGCTGATCCGCCTGGAGCTTGGCTGTCACACCTCGCTCGGCGTTTCCAACGTTTCCTTCGGGCTTCCCGCACGGGATCTCATCAACGGCACCTTCTTTGCCATGGCGCTCGAGCGCGGACTGTCGGCCGCCATTCTCAATCCCTATTCCGAGGAGATGCAAAAGACCTATGCCGCCTTTTGCGCTCTGTCGGGGCTGGACGCAAATTGCGCGTCCTACATCGCGTTTGCTTCCTCCCGTCAGGCGTCGACCGCCGTTGCGCCAGCGCGTGCGCCCGCGGCAGGACCTGACTTGGCAGAGGAGGGGGAGAGCAGCCTGCGACGTGCGATCCGCAAGGGACTTCGCGAGCAGGCGGCAGGTCTTACGGCCGAGCTTTTGCAGAGCGTGCCTCCGCTTGCGGTGATCGAGCAGGAGATCATTCCCGCCCTGGACGCCGTTGGCGTCGGCTTTGAGCAAAAGACCGTCTACCTGCCCCAGCTTCTGATGAGCGCGGAGGCGGCAAAGGGCGCGTTTGAGGCGGTCAAGGCAGCCATGCCCGACGTGGGAGGCGCCACGCGCGCGCCCATCGTGCTTGCCACGGTCAAGGGAGACATTCACGACATCGGCAAGAACATCGTCAAGCTCCTGCTGGAAAACTACGGCTTTGCGGTCACCGATCTTGGGCGCGACGTGCCCCCCGAGCGCATTCTCGAGGAGACGCTTCGCCAAAACGCCCCCATCGTGGGCCTCAGCGCGCTGATGACCACCACCGTGCCTGCCATGGAGGAGACGGTGAAGCTTTTGCACGAGAAGGCACCGCACTGCCGCGTGATGGTCGGCGGCGCCGTGCTGAACCCCGATTACGCCAAGGCCATTGGCGCGGACCGCTACGCCAAGGATGCCATGGAGGCCGTTCGCTGTGCCGAGGAGCTGGAGCGCGTATGTCACACGACCTCCTGCGCGACCGAAAACTCTTGACAGATCCCTTTCCCTTATGCTATAATGAACGCACAAGCAAAATGATGAAGGAGGACCCCCCGATGATCGAGCAATCCTATAAGATCCAGACCAAGCATCGCAATCTCTTTTTGCGCGTGGCGAAGGGACACTTTGCCACCAGCCACAGCCACATCAACTATTACATTGACGTGACCACGCAGAAGACGCGCCTTTCCGAGGCGGCGGCCGTGGCCAAGGAGCTGGTCTCCTACTATAAGAGAAACGCCGTCGTCGATACGATCCTGTGCCTTGACGGCACGCAGGTCATTGGCACCTGCCTTGCCACCGAGCTGACCAAGGAGGCCTTCGTCAGCATCAACGCGCACCAGACCATCTACGTCATCACGCCCGAGCACACCACGGGAAGCCAGATCATCTTCCGCGACAACATTCTCTCGGCCATCGAGGGGAAGAACGTCCTGATCCTGGCCGCCTCGGTCACCACGGGCTACACGGCGCAGGCTGCCGTGGAGGCGGTGAAGTATTATAACGGCTGCGTTGCGGGCATCTCCTCGATCTTTGCCACGGTCGATGAGTGCATGGGCTATCCCGTGCATTCGGTCTTTGACCCCAAGGATCTGCAGGACTATGCCACCTATCCCTCGCACGAGTGCCCGATGTGCCGTGAGGGAAAGCGCATCGACGCGCTGGTCAACAGCTTTGGCTACTCCAAGCTTTGACCGCGGCATGGCGCGAAAAAGAAAAAACGGAATGATCAGCTCCCGCATCGCGATAACGGATGCGGAGCGCGAAATACGGAACTGACGTTCAGTCGGAAAGGAAGGTAAAGAATATGCCAGGACCCGGTGGAGGCTCCAGAGGAGGCGGATTTAGCGGCGGCGGATCGCGCGGAGGCGGATTTGGCGGCGGCTTTAGCGGAGGCGGCGGAGGATTTAGAGGCGGAGGATTTTCGCCCAGACCCCCGCGCCCGCATTTTTACGGCGGATGGTATCACCGTCCGTACCGTTACGGCTATCACGGAGGCGGCTGCCTCGGCGGTCTTGCCTCGATCATTCTCGTGCCCATTCTCGTTCTGTGTGTTTCGATGATTGTGATCGTCAGCATGATGGGATCGGTCATCAGCACGGTCGCAAAGGGCGGCGTGGTGACCTATTCCGAGGCGGAATTTCAGGCCTACGCGCAACAGCAGTACGACACCTTCTACGGCGACGTTCCTGCGTCCGAGTATGAGGAAAAACTGCTTCTGATCTTCCTGACCACGGAGGAGATGGAGGAATACTACTGCATCGCATGGGTCGGCAACGAGATCCGCACCGAGATCAATTATCTGTTTGGAAACGAGCAGACGGCATTTGGCCGTGTGGTGCAGAGAAGCATCAACCCCTATTATGAATATTCGCTTGGCTCAAACCTGACCGTGATCATGGACAGTATGCGCGCGGAGATTGAGCATCTTGGTCTTTCCTCCTCCTTCCGAGGAGAGGCAGCCAAGGTCGAGCCGACCGACTCCAAGCTGGTCAACTACACCTCGCTCAATATTTCTCCCGAGACCGTGAACGATGCGCTTGCCGATTTCACCGCCTCCACGGGCATTGAGACCGTGATCGTGGTGCAGACCGACGAGGCCGTCTTTGGCAAGGGAATCCCCGAGGGCGACATCGTGATCCTTGTGATCATGGTGGCACTGGCCGCTCTTGCCGTGGTGGCCATCGTCAAGAACCTGCGCGATCGCAAGAAGAAGGCCGAGCGCGAGGAGGACCCCTACACGAAGCGCCCCGAGGACGAGCGCTCAAACGATGACAACTGGTGAGGAATGCGACCATGAACGAACAAAACAACAGGCAGACCGAGCCCGAGACGCAAAAATCCCCCGCGCCAAGCACGCCAAAGAGACGCATTCAGCCCGTACGGGTGCTGCTGATCCTTCTGGCGGCCGCCATTCTGGTGGGCGTTGGCGTCTTTTGCGGACTTTACCTGCGCGATTGGCTGACCGATCCCGATCTGGATCCCGATGCCAAGGATTATCCGTATCAGAACGAGGTCACGGTCAAGGAGGGCGAGATCGCCGTTCCCGGCTTCTCGGCCATGATCTTCCCGAAGGACCGCGTCAGCGTGCAATCCGTGCTCGTCAATCCTGAGGAGAACGATTGCTACTTCGTCTATTCCTTCGTTCTGATGGAAACGGGCGAGGAGCTTTACCGCTCGGGCATGATCCCTCCGGGCATGGCCGTGCAGGAGCAAACGCTCTCCCGTCCGCTTGCGGCAGGCGAGTATATGTTGCTCATTCGCGTGCAGGCCTTTTCTCTTGAGGATAAGCACGAGATGAACGGCGTCAACATGGAGGTCCCGCTCACCGTAAATTAAGCGTGAAGAACAAAAAAACAGCCCCGATGCGCTCTTGCATCGGGGCTGGCTTTTGTAGGACTCCCTTCCTCGGGCGGGAGGCGGATCCGCAGACGAATCCCCTCCGACGCGAGGGGTGGGGAAGGGCGTTTTTCTCCTGCCGTGATACAATACATATATGAATCTTATTCAACACATACATATATGTGTCTTATTCAACATGTATTGACATGATTGGTAAAATATGATATAATAAATAAAAGTAGTGTATATGATGGAAGGTCTGGCAATAAACTTTTTGTTAGACTTGTTTATATTATTTACGCAATTCAAGCAATAGAATTGGAGGATTGTATCATATGAAATCAAAAATTACTCAATTGGTTAAATCCATCATTTTGGCTTCGTTGTTGGCATTTGTGGTGTATTTCATATTGTCTTTTGTATTATCTGCCATTTTTGAAGAAAACCCAAATAAAGATATATATATGTCCCTCTGTATGCTCGCTATTTACAATTTTATCTTTTATATGGTGCATGAGGAACGCCGATTGGACACTTACGTGAAGTGTGACGATCAATTTACCTACATAAAAGAACTCAAATCGTACCTATTAAACGAAGGAAAATACCTTTTGCTTATATATGGAATTTGCATAACAGTTGTTGAGGCTTCCATGCTGATATCGCAGAATAATCCTGCCAATCCCTTTGGTGTGATATTTGCCATGGTTTTTCCGCTTATGCCCTATATTCCAATTCCCGTAATCCGGTCAATATTAAGTTTGCTACTTTGCATGATTGGGGCAGGAGTCCTCGTTCTTTTGCGAAGTTATAAAATTAAAAATTTAA
>JAFWAA010000016.1 GCA_017507905.1 Clostridia bacterium
GGGAGTTTTCGTGCACCCGTACTGCAATACAGACTTTGGTTTGTGCCTCCCCCGCTCATGGATTTCTTCGAAGCCTCGCCCTACGGGGTGTGAGCGGATAGTGGCAACTCCTCATCCACCGCTATCGCGGTCCCCCTTCTCCCACAGGAGAAGGCATTGGTTTGTGCGCCGTTTTAACTTTGTGCGCCGCCGCATGAGCAGGTGGCACGCTTTAGAAATTGATTGCCGTTAGCGGAAAATTTGGTAGCCTTCTCCAGTGGGAGAAGGAGGCACCCGAAGGGTGACGGATGAGGTGTTCCAAAACGAAACTAACTTCTGTAGGGACCGGCGTCCGCGACGGTCCGCAAAATCTGCGCCGCATAATACCTCAACACCGTAGGGGCGAACTGTGTTCGCCCGATCAAGAGCAACTAAAATAAGCCTCTCCCAACGGGAGAGGTGGCTCGCGTAGCGAGACGGAGAGGGCGTTTCCTCCCCTCTCACCCGCTTCGCGGGAGCTCCCCCCCGAGGGGGAGCCTTTCGTTAACCACCGCACGCCCCTCTGTCTGTCATCCTGAGCGAAGGCGAAGCCGAAGTCGAACTTTTGCGGATTGAGCGTAGCGAATAAGCAAAAGCGTGCGTCCGCAGGACGCGCGGGATCTCGTTTGAGCTTTTGCTATCTTTTTTGTCATAAAAGTTACATCATGTGGACGGATAGCAAAATTCCTGACGAGATCCCTTCGTCGCTATCGCTCCTCGGTTTTGGATCGGATCGTCGCCGCGTGCGGCTCACTCCCTCTCCAAAACTTCGACTTCGCTCAGGATGACAGGCTACAAGTGATGCGGTGGATGAGGAGTTGCCACTATCCGCTCACACCCCGTAGGGCGAGGCTTCGAAGAAGTCCACGAGCGATCGGGGCAGAGACCAAAGTCTGTATTGCACGAACGTCGAGCGAAAACTCCCCTCCACCGCACGAAAAAAGGAAGCACGTTGTTCGCACTTCCTTCCATGGGTAGCAATCCTTTTTGTTGGGGAGTTTTTGGGGGGCGTGGGGGACTTTTTTCGAAAAGTCCCCCACAAAAACCCCGCGTCCCACAAAACCCGCGGCCTTCCTTACTGTGCCGCTCGACGATCGCGGTGGGGCGGGGAAATGCAAAATCGGCGCGTTGCACTGCAACGCGCCGATCCTTTTGTTTTGCTTTTTTCGTTTGGCAGGGAAGTGCTCTTTACTTCTCCTCGGAGATGGCCTTGAGGTCGTCCTCGTCCACGATGCAGCCGAATTTCTCGCCGCAAGCGGGGCAGGTCAGATTTTCGGGATCCAGCTCGTCGTCAAAGCAAACGGTCTCGCCGCAGGAGGGGCATACGATCTCAAAATACTCGTCGTCCTCGCAAGCTAGTCCGTCGCACTCGTCGCAGTTGCCGTCGCAGGACCACTCCTCATCCTCGTCCTCGTCAAAAAGCTCCTCGTCGCCCTCGTCGTCCAGGAAATCTTCTACGTCCTGCAGGTCGTCGTCCAGCTCCTCGATATACTCGTTGAGGTAGTCCAGATCGCTGTCGATGTCCTCAATGTCGCTCTGCACATCGGCGATCTCTGCGCTCATCTCGGCAACGAGGTCGAGCAGAGCCACGAGGATCTTGCCCTCCTTGGTGGTCTCGTCCAGGGAAAGGCCCTCGGCCAGGCCCTTGATATAAGCCGCTTTTTCCGTAAGTGTCATGGTTGCGTATCCTTTCTGTATTTTTTTGAAGAAAGGGGAAAACCTTGGTCTGCAAAGTCTTCCCCTATGGCTTTCGGTATTATGCTCTGGAGAGATACTCGCCGGTTCTGGTGTCGATCTTCAGCACGTCGCCGACGTTGATGAAGAGCGGAACCTTGATCTCAGCTCCGGTCTCAAGCGTTGCGGGCTTGAGGGCGTTGGTTGCGGTGTTGCCTGCAAAGCCGGGATCGGTGTCGGTCACCTCAAGCTCTACAAACGTGGGGGGCTCGATGCCAAAAACGTTGCCCTTGTAGGAAACGATCTTGCACATCATCTCCTCCTTGACGAAGCGGAAGTTGTCGCCCACCTTGTCGTGTGCGATGAGGGTCTCCTCCCAGGTCTCGGTATCCATGAAGTGATACAGATCGCCGTCGTCGTAGGAGTACTGCATATCCTTTCTCTCGATATATGCGTTCTCAAACTTGTCGGTGGGGTTGAAGGTCTTCTCGATCACCGCACCGGAAATGACGTTCTTGAGCTTGGTGCGGACGAATGCCGCGCCCTTGCCGGGCTTTACGTGCTGGAACTCAACCACCTGAAGCACGTTACCCTGACCGTCGTCGAATGTAATGCCGTTCTTAAAATCGCCAGCGACTACCATAAAATGTGTACCTCCAATTTTGTTAAAGAAAGTCGTTTTTTGCGCCGGCTCTCTGCACGGCGTCATAGTTACATTCTATTTTACACCAAAAAACCCGATTTTGCAATAGGTTTTTGAATTTTTTTTGCAAAAATACGCAAAAGAGCAGGGGTTTATCCCCTCATCGGGCTTTTGGGTGGCTTTTTTTCGTCTTTTTCTCGATCCACACCTTGACAAACGCGTTGTCTTCGTCTATAATAAAGGTATCAATTCAACCAAAAGGAGAAAGAACCGTGAAAAAGCTGACTTTCCGTGCCTTTTTACTGCTTTTGGCGATCCTGATGGTCATTCCCTTTGCGGGATGCCAGGAGACGCCCACGCCGCAGGAGACCGATCCCGTGACCGACCCCGCAGAGACGGATCCTACCACCGACCCCTCGACCGATCCCGAGACCGATCCCGAAACCAATCCCGAGGGACCCAACCTTCCCGATGAGAAGTTCACCGGAACCGAGTTCACCATTCTGATCCGCGACAACGAGGTCTATCTCGAGGACATTTACATCAAGGAGCTGGACGCCCACACCACCTCGGTGCAGCGTGCCGTCTATCAGAGACTTTCGGACATCACGCACACCTACGGCGTGATCTTTGACGCCGTTACCGACAAGTCGACCTCGGAAAAGGTATCCAACGCCGCCAAGGGTCAGCTGGACGTGTTTGACCTGGTCGTGGACCACGGCCGCACCATGTTCAGCAGCGCCATCGGCAACAATTTCTACGATTGGAACAACCTGCCCTACGTGGATCTGACGGCCGCATGGTGGAACCAGGAGGCTGTCGAGGAGTTCTCCACGCCGGGCGGCAAGCTCTTCACCATGCTTGGCGACATCAGCCACATGAGCGTGGGAACCGCCTTCTGTATGTTCTTCAACAAGGCTCTGGTCGAGGACGTTGAGGGCCTTGCCTCTCCCTACGATCTCGTCCGCGACAACCAGTGGCTCTTTGAGACCTTTGAGGAGTACGTGGCCACGCTGGATTCCAGCCTGGACGGCGACGGCTCGGGACTTCTGGAGACCGATTCCTTCGGCTACGGCACGTGGTATTGGAGAGGCCCCATTCAGCTGCTCTACTCCACGGGCTACCGCGTTCTGGAGTGGAAGAACGACGATTGGAAGTTCACCCTCGACAACGACACCACCAACAGCGCAGCCTTTGATATGCGCGATCTGCTCTTCCATTCCGGCTCTGCCGTGATGAGCCAGACGGATAACTACGTCGACCTCAAGCAGGCCTTCATCGACAAGCGAGTTGCCTTCATGGACGGACAGGTCGACGAGGCGCGCGTCTTTGCCGGCTCGGATACCAGCTACGGCGTTCTGCCCTGGCCGAAGTACAACAAGAGAGTAAAGGAGTACTTTTCCGCCGTTGACGCAGGCACCAACCTCTACGGTGTTATGCGCAACACCTCCGCGGAGAATGCAAAGCGCATCTCCATCGTTCTCGAGGCCATGGCCTATGCGGGACACAAGGACGTTATGCCCCTGTATTTCGACACCATTCTCTCCTATCAGTACCTCAAGGACGAGGAGTCCATCGAGATGCTGCACATCATTCACGAGAATCTGGTGATCGACTTTGGCTATTTCTATTCCAAGGTCAGCAACCTCTTTGCCGACGTGGCCACCGACGAGACGCTCGGCTCGCTGACCAAGGCGCTTGACGAGCTTGAGGAGTCCGCGCGCGAGGATCTGTACGAAAAGTGGAACGCCCTTGACGAGCTCGAGGACGAGGCCGCCTGACCCCCGTCGCTTTGCAAAAAAGAAAAAAAGATCAACCAAAGCACCTCTTGACAAAGGGGTGCTTTTGTTTTATAATGAAGGTATCTATTCAACAGAAGGAGAACCGAAACGTGAAAAAGCTGATCTTGAGAGCCTTTTTGCTTCTGCTGGCGCTGCTTATGGTCATTCCCTTTGCGGCATGCCAGGAGGCGCCCACGCCGCAGGAGACCGACCCCGTAACGGGTCCCGTCGACACCGACCCTGCGACCGATCCCGAGGGAACCGACCCCGAGACCGATCCCGAGGAGGGGAAGGACGGTCCCACGCTGCCCGAGAAGAATTACGGCGGCGAGGAATTTACGATTCTGATGCGTGACCTCCAGGAGTACACCGAGGACGTGTACGTCGAGAGCATGGAGGCAAGCTCCACCTCGCTTGAGCGTGCCGTTTATCAGCGTCTCAAGGATCTTTGCTACGCCTATAACCTCGTCATCAATCCCATCATTAACGCGCGTCCGAAGAATGAGATCCCTGCGGCGGCAAAGTCGGGAACCGACGTTTTCGACCTGGTCGTTGAGCAAACGGGCTTCTCGCTCTCCTGCGCCGCGAGCGGCTACTATTACGATTGGAACGATCTGCCCTACGTGAATCTGGAGGCCGATTGGTGGAGCGCGCAGGCAGCCGAGGAGCTTGCAACGCCCGGCGGCAAGCTTTACACCATGGTCGGTGACATCAGCCACATGAGCGTGGGCGCGGTCACCTGTATGTTCTTCAACAAGGAGCTTCTCGGCGACGTACAGGGCCTTGCCTCGCCCTATGATCTGGTTCGCTCGGGCGATTGGCTCTTTGAAACCTTTGAGGAGTACGTCTTGACGCTTGACGCCAATATGGACGGCGACGGCACGGGCGCTCTTGAGACCGACACCTTCGGCTACGCCACGGGCTGGTGGGCAGGCCCCTCCCAGGTCCTGCATTCCACGGGATATCGCGCGCTGGAATGGAAGAATGAGGATTGGAAGTTCCCGCTGGACAACGATACCACGGCCGAGGCCGTGTTCGATATGCGCGATCTGCTCTGGAACAGCGGTGCCTGCTACGTGGACAAAAAAGCTTCCGTTGCCAAGGACTTTGAGGTGCTGATCGAGCCCTTCCGCGCAGGACGCGTGGCCTTTATGGACGATCGCGTAGCGAATGCACGGCGCTTTGCCGGTGCGGATCTTTCCTACGGCATTCTGCCCTGGCCGAAATACAGCAAGCGCGTCAAGGAGTATCCCGCTACCTTCTCCGCAGGAACCAACATCTTTGCGGTCATGCGCAATACCTCGGCCGAGAATGCCGAGCGTATTTCCATCGCTCTGGAGTTCATGGCCTACGAGGGACACGAGAAGATCGTTCCGCTCTACTATGAGACGGTCCTGTCCTACCAGTACCTCAAGGACGAGGATTCTATCGAGATGCTGCACCTCATGCACGACCACATGATCTTTGACCTTGGCGTTCTATATTCGCCGGTCAGCGGCGTTGTCGGAGACACGATCCTGGATCCCAACGGCCCCTCGCTTTCCACCGCCTTCGGCGAGATCGAGGAGGCTGCACGAATCGAGCTCTACGAGACCTGGAACAAGCTGGACGAGGGGATCATAGAGGAATAATTTCCACTGCATTTTTGAAAAGCATCCTTGACAAGAGGGTGCTTTTCCTTTATAATGAAGGTATCCATTCTACCAAAAGGAGAACAGAAACGTGAAAAAGCTGATTTTTAGAGCCTTTTTGCTTCTGCTGGCGCTGCTTATGGTCATTCCCTTGGCGGCCTGCCAAGAGGCGCCCACGCCGCAGGAGACCGATCCCGTAACAGGACCTGCCGAGACCGATCCTGCGACCGATCCCGAGGGAACCGATCCCGAGAAGGATCCCGAAACCGATCCCGAGACCGACCCTGTCGAAGAGGGTCCCGTTCTTCCCGATGTGACGTTTGGCGGCAGCGAGTTTACGATCCTGATCCGCCCGGACGAATGGTACGTGGAGGAGCTTTATGTCAAGGTGCTTGACACCAAGGCGACCTCGGTGCAGCGTGCCGTTTATCAGCGTATGTCGGACATTTCCTCGACCTACGGCGTGATCTTTGACGTGATCAAGGATTCCGCTGTCCGCTCCACGGTGGCCTCGGCCGCTAAAGGGCAGGCCGACGCCTTTGACCTCGTCGTGGACCACGGCCGCTATATGTTTTCCTCTGCGGTAGGCAAAAACTTTTACGATTGGAACGATCTGCCCTACGTGGATCTTTCGGCCGACTGGTGGAGCCAGGACGCCATTCGCGAGTTCAGCACGCCCGGCGGCAAGCTGTTTATGGCGGTGGGTGACATCAGCTATCTGAGCGTGGGCAACGCGTGTGCGATCTGGTTCAACAAGGATATGCTTGCCGACGTGGAGGGGCTTGCCTCGCCCTACGATCTCGTGCGCGAGAACAAGTGGCTCTTTGACACCTTTGAGGAGTACGTCATCACGCTTGACGCCAATATGGACGGCGACGGCACGGGAAACGAGAACACCGATTCCTTCGGCTTCTTTGGCAGCGGCTGGGGCGTTGGCGTGCAGATGCTTTATTCCGCGGGCTGCAAGATCCTGGAGTGGAAGAACGACGATTGGAGCTTTCCTTCCAAGAAGGACGTGGCCAACGAGGCTCTCTTTGATCTGCGCGACCTGCTCTACAGCAGCGACGCGGCAACCCTCAATCCCGACGGCGACGGGGTAGCCAGAACGGCCTTCAAGGATCGCCGCGCGGCCTTTGTCGACGGCATCGTGCATAACGCCATGGGCTATGCGGGGCTGGATCTGAATTACGGTCTTCTGCCCTATCCGAAGTACCGCAAGAACGTGCAGGAATATTACACCGTGGTGAGCGCAGGCACCAACCTCTACGGCGTCATGCGCAACACCTCGGAGGAGAATGCCGAGCGCATCTCCATCATTCTTGAGGCCATGGCCTGGGAGGGACACGACAAGGTCCTTCCGCTCTACTACGATACGGTGCTTTCCTATCAGGCGCTCAAGGACGAGGAGTCCATCGAAATGCTGCACATCATTCACGACAGCCTGATCTGGGATTTCGGCTATTTCTATTCCAAGGCCTGCAACGTCTTCTACGAGTGCGTGGTCCATCCGGAGAGCGGCTCTCTCCTGAAGGCCGTTGAGGGGCTGGAGGAGGCCACCCGCCAGGATCTTTACGATACCTGGAATGCGCTTGACGTTGAGGAAGAAGAATAATTCCCTTGCCTTTTTCGAAAAGCACCCCTTGACACGAGGGGTGCTTTTCCTTTATAATGAAGGTGTCCATTCCATCAAAAGGAGAACAGAAACGTGAAAAAGCCGACTTTCCGCGCCCTTTTGCTCCTGCTGGCGCTGCTGACGGTCATTCCCTTGGCGGGTTGCCAAGAGGCGCCCACGCCCCAGGAGACCGATCCCGTGACAGACCCCGCCGAGACCGACCCTGCGACCGATCCTGCAACAGATCCTGCAACCGATCCTGCGACCGACCCCGAGACCGATCCTGCCGAAGAGGGGCCCGTTCTTCCCACGGTGCATTACGGCAACAGCGAGTTCGTCATTCTTACCCGCGCGCAGACCGAGCATCTGGAGGCCATCTGGATCGAAAGCGTCACGGAAAAATCCTCCTCGCTTCACCGCGCGGTCTATCAGCGGCTGAGGAATATCGGCTACAAGTACGGCATCGCCTTTGATGCAAGGATCGAGAGTCCCTCAAACCTGGTAGCGACCAACGTCAAGGCAGGGCAGGACGTGTTTGACCTGGTCTGCGACCACGGCAACACGCAGTTTTCCAATGCCATAAACGGATATTTCTACGATTGGAACGAGCTGCCCTACGTGGATCTTTCGGCCGATTGGTGGAGCCGGGAGGCCGTGCGCGAGTTCACCACCGTGGGCGGCAAGTTCTTCACGGGCTTTGGCGACATCGGCTACATGAGCGTTGGCTCGGGCGGCTGCATCTTCTTCAACAAGACCCTTCTTGGCGAGGTGCAGGGCTTGGAGAGCCCCTACGCGCTGGTGGACAGAAACGAGTGGACCTTTGACAAGTTTGAGGAGTACGTCATCACGATGGATTCCAACATGGACGGCGACAACACGGGCAATCTGAACACCGACGTGTTCGGCTACGTGACCGGCAACTATCTCGGCACGTCGCACTACTTCCACGCCACGGGCTACCGCATTCTCACCCGAAAGAACGGGGAATGGAAGATCACCATTGACAACGATACCACCAACTCCGCCGCCTTTGATATGCGCGAGCTGGTGCTGGACTCGGGCGCGGTCGGCTTCATCAATGCGTTTGACTATTCGCCCACGCGCAAGGTCTTTATGGATGGGCGCACGGCCTTCGTTTCGGCTCTGGTCAACGATGCCATCTTCTTTGCCGAGTCGGACGTCCGCTACGGCATTTTGCCCTTCCCGAAGTATACCTCCAGAGTGAAGGGATATCCCACCATCGTTTCGGCGGGCACGGGACTTTACACGGTCATGCGCAACACCTCGCAGGAGAACGCCGAGCGCATCTCCATCGTTCTTGAGGAGCTGGCCTACGACGGCTACAAGACCATCATGCCCCTCTACTACGACGTCGTTCTTTCCTACCAGGTGCTGCAGGACGAGGACTCCCTCAGAATGCTGCAGCTGATCCACGACAATCTTATCCTTGACGTGGGCGCCTTCCTCGGCCTTCCCGACAACGTCATCTACACCGCGGCAAGTGACGCAAGCAGCGCCTCGCTCAGCCAGCTCTACGGCGAGATCGAGAGTCAGGCGCTGGAGAAGCTTGGCACGTGGTGCGATCTGGATGAGCTGTGGGAGGTCATGGGGCAGTCCTGACGCGTTTTTCTTCCTTCGGGCCACCGAGGATCTCCAAGGGAATTTTCTTGACCGAAAATCCCTTGGGGATTCTTTTTTCGGCCGCTTTCCCGCAAAAAACAGTTGACTTTTTCTTCAAAATGGGTTACAATAAATATATATGCCATTTTTTGAAGGGAGGCAACGCCATGATCCGAAGCATGACCGGCTTTGGCCGCTGCCGCGATACCGTCGAGGGCCTCGACGTGACCGTGGAGATCAAGTCCGTCAATAGCCGTTATCTGGATTGCACGACCAAGATCAGCCGCTCCTACACCTATCTGGAGGAGCGCGTCAAGCCCTATCTGCAGAGCCGCGGCGTGTCCCGCGGAAAGGTGGACGTCTATATCTCCATCGAGGCGCTGGACGCAGGCGAGGTCGAGATCACGCTGGACGAGAGCTATCTGCGCAGCTACCTTGCCGCGCTCGACGAGCTGGCACGGGTCAGCGGTGTGCGCGACGATCGCTCGGTGATGAGCCTTGCGCGCAACCAGGAGCTTTTCCGCATCAAGCGTCCCGAGGAGGACGTGGAGCGGGATTGGGTGCGAGTCAGCTCGGTTTTGGAGAGAGCGGTGGATTCCTTCCTTTCGGGAAAGGCGCGCGAGGGCGAGAGCCTCGTGCGGGACATCAGCGCCAAGATGGAGCGCATTCGCGCGGCGGTGGATCGCATCGAGCTGCTTTCGGAGGAGGACGTTTCCACCTACCGCGAGCGTCTGGCTACGCGCATTCGCGAGGCACTTGCCGACAATCAGATCACGCCCGACGAGACGCGGCTCCTCACCGAGTGTGCCATTCACGCCGACAAGGTCGCCGTGGACGAGGAGCTGGTGCGTCTGCGCACGCATCTGGATTCCTTCCGTGAGATCCTTCGCGGCGAGGAGGCCGTTGGCCGAAAGCTGGATTTCCTCATGCAGGAGATGAACCGCGAGATCAACACCACGGGATCAAAGTGCAACAAGGCCGAGATCGCGCGCATCGTGGTGGACGTCAAATGCGAGCTGGAGAAGATCCGCGAGCAGATCCAGAATCTGGAATGATCCCAACGGGGGAAGAAAGGCAGTACAAAGCACATGAAATTCATCAACGTAGGATTTGGAAATATGGTCGCGGCCGACCGTGTGGTGGCACTTGCCAACCCGGATTCCGCCCCGATCAAAAGGCTTATTCAGGACTCCAAGGATGACGGCCGCGCCATCGACGTCACCTGCGGACGCCGCACCCGTGCCGTGATCATCACCGACTCCGAGCACGTGATCCTCTCCGCCATTCAGACCGAGACCATCGCCAATCGCCTCGACAACAGCGCCGACGATATGGAGATGGATCCCGAGGAGGAGCTTTAAGCGCGCACCCTGACACGGACGAGAAAGAGAGGAACACGACTATGGAAAAAGGATTGATGCTTGTGGTCTCCGGCCCTGCGGGGAGCGGAAAGGGAACGGTCAACGGCCGTCTTTCTAAGATGGAGGGCTACGCCTTTTCGGTGTCGGCCACCACACGCGCACCCCGTCCCGGCGAGGTGGACGGCGTCAACTATCACTTCATCTCCCGTGAGGAGTTTGAGGAGCGCATCGCACGGGGAGATATGCTGGAGTATACCTCCTATTGCGGAAACTATTACGGAACCCCCTTAAAGGAGGCCCTTGAGGTCCTGGAAATGGGAAAAAACCTGATTTTGGAGATCGAGGTCGAGGGAGCGATGAACGTCAAGCGTCTCTATCCCGAGGCGGTGCTGATCATGCTTCTACCCCCCACCTTTGCGATCCAGGAGTGGCGCCTTCGCCACCGAGGAACCGAGACCGAGGAGGTCATTCAGCGGCGTCTTGCGCGCACGCGCGAGGAAATGGAGCTGCTTGGGGAGTACGACTACGTGGTCTACAATTACCCCGACCGCGCCGAGGACTGCGTCGAGCAGATCCGCGCCATCGTTTCGGCCGAGCGCTGCTCGCTCCGCCGTCACCCCAACGCACGCGCCGCCTATTTTGAGGAGGAGAAGTAATCCATCTTCGTCCGCGCCGCCTATTTTGAGGAGGAGAAGAAGTAATCCATCTTCGCCCGCGGCACCAAAAAAACGAGAACAAAAGAGCTTTTCGTAAGCATAAACCACTTGGCAAAAAGGAGAAAAGAGAATGCTGTATCCCACGATTGAAGAATTGACGAAGGGCCAGTACAACCGCTACGAGCTGGCGCTGGCCACCGCAAAGTGCGCACGCCTGGTCACCAACGAGTACGTCCGTCAGCACGACGCCGCCGAAAAGGCACAGACGGGCAACAAGGAGACCGACCGCCCCATCAATACCATGATCGACCGCGAGCTGCGCGACGAGAAGGCCGTTAAGGTGGCCGTGAACCATCTGTACGAGGGCCGCTACGTGATCGAGATCGCTCCCGAGGAGGAGCCCGTGCAGGCAGAGGCCGCAGAGACGGCCGAGGCAGACGGCGAGTAAGACGCGCACAACGCATGAGACGGGAACATTGTGCAGGCATATGCCTGCTGGATAATCCCTTTCCCATCGACGGTATTTACGACTATCGGATCCCCGAGGAGCTGGACGCCGAAATTCGGGCAGGCGTGTTCGTCACGGTGCCCTTCGGCGTTGCCAATCACCGCAGGCTCGGGCTTGTGGTGGAGGTGCGCGAGGAGACGGCCTACGCCGATCTCAAGCCCATCTTTGCCGTTTGCCCCGAGCATATGGCGCTGGACGAGGAGATGCTTGGCCTTTGCCGCTTCCTCAAAGCGCGCATTCTTTGCTCCACGGGGGATGCGGTGCGTGCCATGATCCCTGCGTCGGCGCTTTCCCGCCTGGTCACGCTCTACGGCGCGGATCCCATGCATATTCCCACCGCTGCATCCGACGACCTTCAATCGTCGGATTTGTTCGTCTATACCTACGTCACGGAGAGGGGCGAGGTCTCCTTTACCGCCCTGCGCGAGCGCTTTGGCGCGGGGGTGGAGGTGCGTCTTCGCCGCCTGGTCAAGGGGGGCTATCTCCAAAAGCGCGTCCTGCTCAAGGACGCCTCCGAGGGCAAGACCGAGCGCGTTTACGCCACGGCGCTGACGCGTGAGGAGTGCTTTGCATTGCTTGACGGTGACCCCGTGCGTGGGATCAAGCTCTCGGGGGACGCGCAAAGACGCGTGCTGAACGCCCTGCTTGAGAGCGAGGAGCCTCTTTCGGCCGCGGATCTCCGTCGGCAGGCGGAGGTCACGGATTCCCCCTTGCAGACTCTGGTGAAAAAAGGCGTGCTTGCCACGGCGGAGCGGCGCATCGACCGCAACCCCTATGCCGAGGCCGCACGCGCAGGCAAGGAGAAGGGCACGCGCTCTATCCTGCTCTCTCGTGAGCAGAGAGGAGCGGCGGACACGCTGATCGCGCTTGCGCGCTCGGGTGAGCCCAAGGCAGCACTTCTGCACGGCGTTACGGGAAGCGGCAAGACCGCGGTGATGATCGAGCTGATCGACCGCCTTCTTGAGGAGGGCAGGGGAGTGATCCTTCTGCTTCCCGAGATCGCGCTCACGCCGCAGTCGGTCGCCATTTTCTGCGCACGCTACGGCGAGCGCGTGGCGGTCATTCACTCCGCGCTTTCTCAAGGGGAGCGCTACGACGCCTATTGCCGCATTCGCGAGGGACGGGCCGACGTGGTCATCGGAACGCGCTCGGCGGTCTTTTCGCCCGTCAAAAATCTCGGCGCCATCATCATCGACGAGGAGCAGGAGCATACCTACAAGTCGGATCAGAACCCGAAATACCACGCCCGTGACGTGGCACGCTTTCGCTGTGCCCACAACAAGGCGCTGATGCTTCTGGCGTCGGCTACACCCTCTCTGGAAAGCTACCGCAAGGCCAAGGAGGGCGTCTACACGCTCGTCACGCTCAAGGAGCGCTACGGCGCGGCGCGGCTTCCCCGTGTGGAGGTCGCCGATATGCGACGGGAGGCGGGAGGCGGCGTGCTTTCGCCGCTTGGCGAGCGTCTTGCCGCCGAGCTTTGCCGCGTGACCGAGGCGGGGGAGCAGTCCATTCTGTTCCTCAACCGCCGTGGATATAACCATTTCGTCAGCTGTCGCTCCTGCGGAGAGGCCGTTACCTGTCCGCGCTGCTCGGTGGCACTGACCTACCATACCCGAAAGGGGACCTATCGCGAGGGCGAGCTTGTTTGCCATTGGTGCGGACACCGCGCTCCTCTGCCCGAGGAGTGCCCCGCCTGTAAGTCCCCCCATCTTGCGCGCCAGGGCTTTGGCACGCAGAGGGTGGAGGAGGAGCTTGGCACGCTCCTGCCGAGCGCAAGGGTGCTTCGCATGGACACCGACACGGCGTCCTCCAAGCTTTCCTACGACCGTATGCTCGGCGCCTTCCGCGCGCACGAGGCAGACGTTCTGCTCGGCACGCAGATGGTCACCAAGGGACATGACTTTCCCGACGTGACCCTCGTCGGCGTCCTGATGGCGGATTCCTCGCTGTATCTGGACGATTACCGCGCCGCCGAGCGCACCTTTGCCATGCTCACGCAGGTCATCGGACGTGCGGGACGCGCAGAGAAGGAGGGGCTTGCCGTGATCCAGACGGCAAATCCCGACAGCGAGATCATTCGCCTTGCCTGCGCGCAGGATTACGAGGCCTTTTACGAGCGGGAGATCCGCTTGCGCAGGCTTTTGGTCTTTCCGCCCTTCTGCGACATCGCCCTGATGACGCTTAGCGGAATGCTGGAGACCGAGGTGCTTCGCGCCTCCACGCTGCTTGCCGCGATGCTGCAAAAGAAGCATTCGGAGGAGTACGCCGACGTGGAGCTGGTCACCTTTGGCCCCTTTGAGGCGCCCGTCTACCGCGTGGACAACAAATATCGGATGCGCATGGTCATCAAATGCAAGCTGACCCGTCGCACCCTCGCCCTGTTTGCCGAGATCCTGACCGAGTTCTCGATCAAGATCGGAAGAAGCATTCATCTGGGCATTGATTTTAATCCGTCGGGTCTTTAAGAGAGACGGCGGAGGAATGAACCGAAGGAGAAAACACACTATGGCAAAGCTGAGAATCGTAAAGATGGGGGACGACACCCTGCGCAAGGTCTGCCGTCCCGTGGACGCCGTCACCCCCCGTATCGTGACGCTGCTGGACGATATGATCGAGACCATGCGCGAGGCCGACGGCTGCGGCCTTGCCGCACCCCAGGTGGGCGTTTTGCGCCGCATCGCGGTGGTGGAGGTCGAGCCGGGCGAGGTCTACGAGCTGATCAATCCCCGCATCATCGCCTACGCAGGCGAGCAGAGGGAGCAGGAGGGGTGCCTTTCTATCCCCGGCCGCTGGGGCATCACCAAAAGACCCAAGCACGTCACCGTTCGCGCCATGAACCGCAAGGGCGAGATCTACGAGGTGTCGGGCAGCGATCTTTTGGCGCGCGCTTTCTGTCATGAGATCGACCACCTGGACGGAAAGCTGTTCGTGGACGATCTGGTAGAGGAGCTGGACGCGGAATGAGAATTTTGTTTATGGGCACGCCGGATTTTGCCCTCTTTTCCCTGCGCGCACTGGTCGAGGCAGGGGAGGACGTCGTGGGCGTGGTCACCCAGCCCGATAAGCCCAAGGGGAGAGGATATACGCTCACCCCTCCGCCCGTAAAGGTCTACGCCGAGGAGAAGGGGCTGCCCGTTTATCAGCCCAAGACGCTGCGCGACGAGGCGTTTGCAGAGCTTCTTCGGCAGATCGATCCCGAGGTCATCGTGGTGGTGGCCTTTGGCAAAATTTTGCCCGCGAACGTGCTGGACTATCCCAAATACGGCTGCGTCAACGTGCACGGCTCGCTCCTTCCTGCCTACCGCGGTGCCGCGCCCATGCAGAGGGCGATCATCGACGGCTGTGCCGAAACGGGAATCACCACCATGTTTATGGCAGATGGCATTGATACTGGCGATATGCTCCTGAAAAAATCCGTTGCCATTGATCTGCATGATACGTTTGAAACGGTGCATGATAAGCTTGGAGAATGCGGAGCGGAGCTGCTTCTGCGCACGCTTGCGCTTCTGGAGGCGGGCGAGATCACGCCCGAGAAGCAGGACGATGCTCTTGCCACCTATGCCCAAAAGATCGAGAAGGAGGACTGCCTGCTCGATTTTTCGAGGACGGCCAAGGAGGTGCACGACCGCATTCGCGGACTTTCCCCCATTCCGCTCTCCTTTACGCATACCCCGGACGGAAGACTGCTGAAGGTGGTGTCCTCTGATCTTTGCACGGGAAAGGGAAAGCCGGGTGAGGTGATCTCGTTGGAAAACGGACGCATCACGGTGGCCTGCGGAGAGGGAGCGGTGGCGCTCTTGAGTGTTCTTCCCGAGGGGAAGAAGCGAATGTCCGCGGCGGATTTCATCAATGGAAGACGCATCTCCGTAGGGGATATTTTGAGCTAAGGAGAAAGCCAAATGCTTTTTGGATGGTTTTATTACGATTGGACGGTGCTGATCCTGATCCCGGGCATGCTCTTTGCCTTTTGGGCGCAGATGAAGGTCAGCTCCACGTTTGATCGGTACAGCAAGAAGCCCTCGCGCACGGGAAGAACGGGAGCGGAGGCGGCCGCGCAGCTGCTTCGCGCAAACGGGATCTACGACGTACGCGTGGAGCGTGTACGCGGAAATCTAACAGACCATTACGATCCGAGGACGAGGACGCTTCGTCTTTCGGAGAGCGTGCACGATTCGCGTAGTATTGCGGCGATCGGGGTTGCCTGCCACGAGGCAGGGCACGCGCTGCAGCACGCGGAGAGGTATTCCTTTTTGCAAATGCGCATGAGTATCATTCCCGTTTGTCGGATCGGCTCGGGACTGGCGATGCCGCTCTTTCTGATCGGCTTACTGATTGGAGAATTGGGATACGTGTTTATGGTAGCGGGGATCCTTTGCTTCTCGCTGGCGGCGCTGTTTCAGCTGATCACGCTGCCGGTGGAGTTCAATGCATCGTCGAGGGCGCTTGCGGGAATGCAGGAGAACCGACTGCTTGGCGAGGAGGAGATCGAGGGAGCGAGGAGTGTGCTTTCGGCGGCGGCGATGACGTACGTTGCGGCGCTGGCAAGCTCGTTGCTGTCTCTGCTCCGCTTGGTCGTGATCGCGAATAACAGAAGAAGATAAGAAAAAACGCGCGTGAGCGCGGAGACGCAGAAAGAGGCAACGCGACGCGCGTGAGCGCGTTTATGCACAGCACGAAATGGCTACGTACTGCACCTCGCTTGGGGAAAAAGCCCCCACGCCAGTGGGCGCAGGTGGAGGGCGCGGAGCCCTCCTCGCCGTCCGCAGACGGCGAAACAGCCTCGGCGTTTCTCTTTTGGTAACTTTTCTCTTTGCGCCCGCGGTGTCAAAGAGAAAAGTGGCTATGGGGGGCTGAAACGCGAGATGGCGGTTGCTTTTGGACGGAAGTAACATGAGCCTCCCTCCGATGAGGACTGGCGGCAAGCCGCCGGCGAATTTGCCTTCGGCAAAGTTCGCGGGGGAGCCTGCGTGACATTGGAATTTGTGCGCACTTTATTCTGCACGCACTCTCCTTCAGTCTCGCATTCGCTCGACAGTTCCCTCCCGGAGGGAGCCTTAGGATATGCTCAACTTTCGGGGTATGGGCTTTGCCCTGTGCCTTTGTAAAACAAAGGCGAAACTTGCGATACAAAAGAGGATGCGTAATGGTATTTTTGAGAAATTTTAAAAAAGAAGATGTTTCGGAATTGCAAGAATACGGATATTCGGATTTATCCGCAGAGCAAGTAGAAGCTCTTATTTGTGATTGGGAAAAAAAGCAGTTCAACGGTAAGTATTTTGAAATGTATGCGATTGTTTCTGACGAAAGAATTGTAGGCACAATTTCATTATATCAACATTCATCAGAAGTTGTATCGTTTGGTCCAGAGGTCTTTTGCAAGTACCGAAGAAATGGTTTTGCCAAAGAAGCAATGATATGTGCTTGTCAAATAGCAAAAGAAAAGGGGTTCAAAATAGTTTCACAACAGATTCGAACTAATAATATCGCAAGTATTGCATTACATTGTTCTCTTGGCTTTGAAACAAGTGAACTCATTTTTACAAATGCTAAAGGGAATCAAGTATCTATTTATTTGAAATGTTTAGTATAAATAAAAAAGCACATAATCAGCTGTTGCGAGCGATTATCTGCTTTTATCATCCTTATGAGAAGTCCGCTTTACCTCCGCTTTTTCTTTTGCCCATGTAGGCCCAAAAGAAAAAGCTTGGCAAAAAGAAAACGGCCGGGAGAAGGTTTCGCGCGTTGCGACGCGCGTGATATGCGCTGCGCGCGTGATATGTCCTTCGGACGTGATATGCACTTCGTGCGTGATATGCGCTACGCGCGTTTTACTCCCCCGCCACCGTTCGCAAACACCCCGTAGGGCGAGGCTTCGAAGAAGTCTATGAGCGGGAGAGGCAGAAACCGGAGCCTGTATTGCAGTACGGGTGCGCGAAAACTCCCCTCCGCCGCACAAAACAAGGAAGCGCTATGTTTGCACTTCCTTCCTGGGGTACCAATCCCATTTTTGGGGAGTTTTGGGGGAGCTCGAGGGGACTTTTCCAAAAGTCCCCTCGAATAACCCGCGCCCCACAAACCCGCGCCCCCCCTGCGGCTCAATGTCATCATCATTCCTTCGGAAAGGAGGCTCTTTATGGAAACCGTTCGCGCATTGGCGCTTTCTGTGCTGGAAAAGCAGCTCGGCGCCGAGCAATATTCCAATATCGCTCTCGATACCGCCATCAAGCGTCATCCCCTATCGGATGCCGACCGCGGACTTTTGACCACCCTCGTTTATGGCGTCATCGAGCGAAAGCTCACCCTCGAGCATATCCTCAAGAGCCTCTCCGATCGGCCCCTTGAGGAGCTGGACCCCCATACGCGCCTTCTCCTCCTGCTCGGCCTCTATCAGCTCCAATACCTCGATCGCGTCCCCGATCACGCCGCCGTCAACGAGACGGTTGCCCTGGCCCCCCGCCGTACACGCGGATTTGTGAACGCCATTCTTCGGGAGCATCTCCGACGGGGAAAATGCATCACCCTCCCCGACCGCGAAAAAACGCCGATTGAGTACCTTTCCGTCAGCTATTCCTTCGGCAAGGCGATCTGCGCGCGCTTTCTTTCCGTTTTCGGTATGGAGCGCACCGAGGCCTTGCTCGGAGCCTTTAACCGTTCTACTCCGCTCACCCTCCGCGTCAACACCCTGCGCACGAGCCGCGAGGCGCTTCTTTCGCGTCTGCGCGAGGCAGGATACGCGGCAGAGCCTACGCGCGAGAGCGAGGACGGCATTCTTCTTCCGTCCGCCCCCGTGACCTCGCTTCCCGGATTTGCACAAGGGGAATTCTTCGTGCAGGACGAGGCCTCCCAGCTCTGCGTCAGGGCGCTGGACGCGAAAGGCGGCATGACGGTGCTTGACGCCTGCGCCTGCCCCGGCTCAAAATCCTTTGGCGCGGCCATCTCGATGCAAAACGAAGGACGCGTCATCGCCTGCGACCTGCACCAAAACAAGCTTTCCTTAGTCGAGAGCGGTGCCGCACGGCTTGGCATCTCCATACTGACCACCGAGGCGCGCGACGCGAGAGCGGAAAAGGCCGAATGGACGGAAAAATTTGACCGCGTGCTTTGCGACGTGCCCTGCTCGGGCTTTGGCGTCTTTGCCAAAAAGCCGGAGCTTCGCTACAAGGATCCCAAGCAGAGCGAGGCGCTCCCGGGGATCCAGAGCGCCATTCTGCAAAACGCCTCGCGCTTTCTCAAGGTGGGCGGACGTCTGGTCTATTCCACCTGCACCCTCCTTCCCGAGGAGAACGGCGAGAACGTGGCCGCCTTTTTGCGCACGCACGGCGAGTTTACCCTCCTGCGCGAGCGCACGCTCTATCCCGACGTGGACGGCACCGACGGTTTTTATTACGCTATCCTGCAGCGGCACTGATTAAGCTGCCTTCTCTTGATTACGCCGTCCTGCAGCGGCACTGACCAAGCTGCCTTCTCTTGATTATGCCGTTTTGAAAAAAGACTGACAAATTTTCGGCAACATAGCTTGCCGATCTCACACACATACTGAACGAGAAAGGAGATCCCGACATGGAGCAAACGGAAAAACGGGAGCTGCTCTCCCTTGCGCCCTCCGAGCTTGAAGCGTGGATGCTCTCGGTGGGAGAACCGAAATACCGTGCCGCCCAGCTCTTTCCGCAGCTGCACAAGGGCGTATCTCCCGACGAGGTGACCACCCTTGGCAAGAGCCTTAGGCAAAAGCTGGCAGAGAGCTTTTCCTATCATCTTCCCGTCGTGGAGCAAAAGCTGGTGTCCTCGCTTGACGGCACCGTCAAGTATCTCTTTGCGCTTGCCGATGGCAACTGCGTGGAGAGCGTGGTCATGCGCTACGAGCACGGCAACACGGTCTGCATCTCCTCCCAGGTGGGCTGCCGCATGGGATGCAAATTCTGCGCCTCCACCATCGGCGGACGCGTGCGCGACCTTACCCCGGGCGAGCTTTTGGGGCAGGTGATCGCCGCGCAGAAGGATCTGGGCGAGCGCATTTCCAACATCGTGATGATGGGCATTGGCGAGCCCTTGGACAACTACGACAACGTGCTTCGCTTTTTGCGTCTGGTCACCTGCGAGCAGGGGCTCAACATCGGCGCCCGTCACATCTCGCTTTCCACCTGCGGCCTTGTGGACCGCATCCTGCAGCTTTCCTTGGAGGAACTTCCCATCACGCTCTCGGTGTCGCTCCACGCGCCCGATGACGAAACGCGCTCGGCCATCATGCCCATCAACAACCGCTGGGGCGTGGACGAGCTGCTCGACGCCTGCCGCGTGTATTTTGCGCGCACGGGGCGCCGCATTTCCTTTGAATACACGCTCATCGCAGGGAAGAACGATTCCCCTGCCTTGGCCGAACGGCTGGCCCTCGTGCTCAACCGCCATCTGCGGACGCGCGAGCAGACCATGCCCATACACGTCAATCTGATCCCCGTCAACGAGGTGGACGAGACAGGCTTCCGCCGCTCGGGCAAGGCCGCCGTGGCCTCCTTTGCCAAGGTCCTGGAGTCCCGCGGCATTCGCGCAACGGTTCGCCGAAAGCTGGGCTCGGACATCAACGCCTCCTGCGGACAGCTTCGCCGCAACCGTCAGAAACAACTCTAAGCCGCCTTTCGCCCTTCGCCCTTCGCCTTCCGCGTCTACATATCCCATCGAACAAGGAGGACGCGTGTATGCGATATGCGGTGACGGCCTGCCTGCTTGCCCTTTGCAGTGCGTGGCTGAGCTTTGACCTGCTCTTTTTGCCGCGCGGCGTCAAGGAGACGCGCGTGGAGATGCCGCAATACTGCGGCGAGGTCTTGGAAAACGCCGAATTTCCCGACTGGATGGAGACCGAGATCCTTTACCGTCACGATCCCGCGCCTGCGGGGACGGTGCTGTCGCAGGAGCCCATGGCGGGCAGTCTGCGCAAGCTGACCGCGGACGCCCCCACCTACCGCGTGCGCCTTACGGTCAGCCTTGGCGAGGAAAGCGTCGCCCTGCCCGACCTTCTCGGCATGGATCAAAAAAGCGCCGAGGCGCGCCTGTTGGCGCTTGGTCTTTCTTCTGCCGTCACGGTCGAACAAGCGGAAGGGAAGGGCTACCCCTCGGGAAGGGTGCTTTCCACGCAGCCCTCGGCAGGCACGCGCGTGCCGAAGGGGAGCGAGGTGCGGCTTTTCGTGGCCGCGGGAGACCCCGTGCGCGAGGCTCGCGTGCCCGATCTGCGCGGCCTTTCCCGTGCCGAGGCGCTGATGCTTCTCTGGCGCGCAGGGCTTTCGGTGGACGAGGTGATCGAGGTCACCACGCCCGAGCCCTCGGGCAGGGTGATCGGGCAAAGCCTCGTGGCAGGGACGCTAGTGGAGCAGGGAACGAAAATGACCGTCTACGTGGCGACCGAAGCCGACCCGTAGAACGGAAGGAAGGAAACAAACGCATGACCTATCAAAGCATTGGCAGAGTGATCGGGAGCGTCGGCGGACGCTTTACGGTCTACCTTCACCGCGAAGGGGAAGGAAAACAGGATACCTGTCCGCTTGCAGGCAAAACCGTGGTGGCGCAGGCCAGAGGCGTGCTTCGCCGTCGGGGCGAGCTTCTCGTGGGGGATCTGGTCGAGGTCCGCTACGACGACAGCTCCTTTTCCCTTGCGGACGGCGAGGCGATCCCCTCTCCCGACGGCACGGCCATCGCGGTGGAGCGCATCTGCGAACGCAAAAACGCGCTGATCCGTCCGCCCATGGCCAATCTCGACGTGCTGTTCGTCACGCTGGCGGCGGCCTCGCCCGACCCTGTCCTCGAAACGGTGGACAAGCTGATCAGCATTGCGGAGTTTCACGGCATCGAGCCCGTGGTGGTCGTCACCAAGCGCGAGCTTGCCCCCGAGGCGGCGGACGCCTACAAGACGCTTTACGCGCGCGCGGGCTTTTCGGCCTTTGCGCTCGGGCGCGATTGCGCGGACGATCGGGACGCGCTTGCGGCATACATCAAGCAAAACCTCGGCGGCAGGATCGCGGCCTTCTCGGGCGCGTCGGGCGTGGGCAAATCCACGCTGCTCAACCGCCTTTTCCCGTCGCTCTCCCTGGAAACGGGTGAGATCAGCCGACGGATCGAGCGCGGCAAAAACACCACGCGCCGCGTGGAGCTGTATCCCCTTTCCGAAACGGGAGAAGGCGGATTTCTGGCCGACACCCCAGGCTTTACAATGCTGGATTTCGAGCGCTTCGACTTCTTTGACAAAGAGGACCTGCCCGAAACCTTCCGCGAGTTCCGCCCCTACATCGGGGAATGCCGCTTCACCAAATGCTCGCACACCAAAGAGCAAGGCTGCGCCATTCTCGACGCCATACACCGCGGCGACATCTCCCCCTCCCGCCACCAAAGCTTCCTCTCCCTCTACGAAGTCCTCAAAAAGAAAACGAAGTGGTGATGGATGGGACGGATTTAGGGCGCGGTTTAGGACGCGTTTTTGTGGGGGACTTTTTGAAAAAAGTCCCCCACACCCCCCAAAAACTCCCCAACAAAAAGGATAGCTACCCATGGAAGGAAGTGCGAACAACGTGCTTCCTTTTTTTGTGCGGTGGAGGGGAGTTTTCGCTCACCCGTACTGCAATGCAGACTTTGGTTTGTGCCCCGATCGCTTATAGACTTCTTCGAAGCCTCTCACTACGGAAAGTGAGCAAATAGTGGGGGGTAAATTTAGCCTCCCTCCGAGAGGGAGGGGGACCGCGATAGCGGTGGAAGGAGCCTGCGCGACTTTGGAATTTGTGCGCACTTTATTCTGCACGCGCTCTCCTTCAGTCGCCTTGCGGCGCCAGCTCCCTCCCGGAGGGAGCCTTTTTTAGTTGCTCTCGGTCGGGCGAACACAGTTCGCCCCTACGGTGTTGGGGTTTTATGTGGCGTGACATTGTCGCGGACCGTCGGGGACGCCGGTCCCTACACGGCTTGTGCGTTATTCCTTCCGCGCGCCAC
>JAFWAA010000017.1 GCA_017507905.1 Clostridia bacterium
GAAAGCAAACCCCGTTACTCCCGCTTTTTCTTTTGCCCATGTAGGCCCAAAAGAAAAAGCTTGGCAAAAAGAAAACGGCCGGGGGAGAGTTTCGCGCGTTGCGACGCGCGACCAAGGCTGCGCGCCTTGGATGGGCGCCCACTGGCGTGGGGGCTGCAAACGCGCTCCCGCGCGAGGCAACACGCCTTTTGTGCTTCGGGCGCGCTCTCGCACGTCGCGTTGCCGCTTTGTGCAACACATTTTATTTTTCCCCACTATTCGCTCACATCCCGTAGGGCGAGGCTTCGAAGAAGTCTATAAGCGAGCGGGGCACAAACCAAAATCTGCTCTGCACAAACGCCGAACGAAAACTCCCCTCCGCGGCATAGAAAAAGGAAGCACGTTGTTCGCCCTTCCTTCCGAGGGTAGCAATCCTTTTTGTTTGGGGAGTTTTTGGGGGGCGTGGGGGACTTTTTTCAAAAAGTCCCCCACAAAAACCCCGCGTCTTTTTCAAAAGTTCCCTCGAACAATCCCGCGCGTCGCGCTTTTTTTGCAAAAAAATCAACGCGTGCGTCAAAAAACACCACTTCTTTGCCGTAAAAAGCGAAAAAAGTCGCGAAAGCGTCTTGACAAATCCCCTCTTGGGTGGTATTATATAGATATGTATAGGCATATCTCTGCCTATTACGTGCGTGCGCCCTGCGTGCGCGACAGACTCATCGTTCTCCGCCCCCTTCACCTAGGGACGGAAATCCACAAAGAAGCGAGGTTTTGTTATGAAGATTTTCAACAAGATTCTGGCCATGGTTCTTGCAGTGCTGACGGTGCTGGTTATGCTCCCCGTCAACGCGATCGCGGACGGTTGGCTGGACGTGGACAGCCAGACGAAGGCCGAGGACTCCACACTGACCGTTACCGTCAGTGCGGAAAAGCTGGCCGCAATTCTGCGCGAGAACGGCATATCCAAGTCGTTGATCAAGGAATTGCTCAAGGACGTCTCGGTCGATAAGAATGCCCTTTCTAAGGTGTTCACTACCGAGGAGCTCTTTGAGATCATTCCCAAAAAGGCCCTTACGGACCTGATCGACGTGCAGGAGATCATCGATCAGCTCGATATGGATACCCTCATCGGCTACATCGACGTTCGCGAGCTGATGAAGAGCGTGGATCTGCAGGCCCTTTTGGACCTCCTTCCCGACGACGCTGAGCTGACCGATATTCTGGACTTCGACGTGCTCGTCGATTCCGTGGACATCGATTACATCATCGACAACGACTACGTTGACGTTGACGCGCTGGCCGACGCCCTTCTGGACGTGCTGAGCGTGGATGAGCTGGTCGACCTGGCCGGCGACAACCTGACCGACGTCGTTAACTTCGAGAAGCTCTTTGACGACGAGCTCGTCGAGCTGAGCGCAGAGGTCGTTTCCATCGAGCAGATCAAGAGCGCAGGCCTGATCACCGATGCTCTCCTTTCCGATCTGATCGACGGCGGCGCACTGAACCTTACCGGCCTTGAGACCTACTTCAAGGGTCTGGCCAACGCTCTGGACTACTTCAACACCGACGACGTCAAGGCGCTGATCGACGTTGCCGACTACGTTGGCAATTTTGATTACACCGGCTTTACCATCGACCTCTCGGATTTCGTTGAGGACGACCTGGATACCGCCAAGTTCAATGCAGGCGATTACGTCTGGGATGCCGGAACCTC
Organism: Clostridia bacterium; assembly: GCA_017507905.1. Lineage (GTDB taxonomy): Bacteria > Bacillota > Clostridia > Oscillospirales > CAG-272 > UMGS1865. The sequence goes on from JAFWAA010000017.1 coordinate 1,694, forward strand.
CACGCTGACGCTTTCCGACGAGGCGCTCGAGAAGGTCAAGGCCAACCCGACCTACTACCTCAACGATTCCGGTATGGATAAGCTCGAGGCACTGGTCGACGTGGACGATATCTACGAGCAGATCAACGTTGAGGAGATCCTCGAGACCGTCTCCATGACCGACCTTGCCGGCTGCCTGAAGCTGGAGAAGGCTCTGGCCGAGCTGAGCATCACCTCCTATATCAATTACAACGCAGCAGTCACGGTCATCGGTGTCAACACCATCGTTGACAACCCTGCCATCGACGTCAACTACGACGCCGTTGAGATCCCCGACAACGTTGCGATCACCGATTACCTCCTTGACGGCTACCTCGACTACATCGACACCGAGGCTCTGCTCGACGAGGCAGAGGCCAACGGCATTGATATGATGGATTACGTCGACACCGACGCCGTCTTTGAGGACAGCTACATCGTGGATCAGGTAGACCTGGAGAGCGCTGTTGACGTGGACGCCTTCATCGACGCCGTCAATATGCAGGACGTGATCGACCTGATCGGCATGGATGCCATCATGGAGCAGATCGACAGCAACGAGATGGCTGAGTTGATCGGCTCTCTGGACATCGCTTCCTACGTTACCTCCGCTCTGACCACCGTCAGCGGCAAGCTGATGGCCAACGTGGATCGCATCACCCTGGACGGCACCGTCATCGCGGGTGAGAACGAGATGACCGCACAGCTGGAGTTCTACGCCGGCAACCTGGTCAAGGCTCTGCTCAAGATGATCCCCACCCTTGACGACATCGCCAACATCGAGAACAACGTGGTCTTCTCCACCACCGTCGGCCTCACCTACACCGCCGACGAGCAGGCAACCACCAACGCAGGCAAGACCAAGACCAAGAACATCACCGTTGAGCTTGTGCTTGAGGGCAACCTCGAGGGCGTAAAGAGCGCTGCTGCCGAGCTGCAGAGACTGCTCGTTAAGTACGTTGACTTTGACGTGGCCGCAAACGGCGACATCTACCTCGGCCTGGATCTGCCCACCGTCAGCTCCCCCGAGGCGGTGACCAAGCTTTACAACAAGATCATCAACACTGAGGCTATTCCCGAGAGCATCAAGCTCAAGCTCCTGGATCTGGTCAACTACAGCGGCAACGACGCTTCCGGATTCCTTGGCACGCTGACCTATGACGAGCTGCTCACCGTCCTTGACGCCGTTGAGCCCTCCGCTCTCTTTGATGCCTTCCTCAACATCAGCTACGTTGAGTCCGCCCTCGAGGTGGTCGGCAACAAGCTGAACTACGATTTCGGCAACCTGACGCTGGATGACGTCAAGTATGCGATCGCAAACGTGCCCAGCATCGAGCGTATCTCCGAGATCGTGGAGAACAAGACCGGTCGCGACTTCCTCGGCATTCTCGAGGCTGCCGCCGACAAGATCGACGCACTCACCGAGACCCAGATGATCGCAAAGCTTCTGGACGTTCTCGAGGCAGAGACCGGACGCAACTTCGATATCTCCGTGGCAGAGGTCCTGGACCGCGCCGCCGACGTCTCGATCTCCGAGAAGATCGCTGAGCTGGCCGCAAGAAAACTCGGCCGCAACGTCAGAGACATTCTCAACGCACACTCCTCCGACGAGCTGTGGGATCTGGCCATCGATAAGGCCGAGGGCAAGCAGGATACCTTTAATAAGGTAAAGAACTACCTCGACGCTCTGGCTGCATACCTGCCCGATTCTCTCTTGGAGAGAAGCATCTCCGATCTCTATCAGGGCAACGGACACTTCTACCTTGAGGGCTCCGTGGATCTGAGCGAGAAGGCATGGGCCGAGAAGCTCCTGCCCAAGGCATTCCGCGCACTGGCTAAGGCCGACGGCCTGGCAAGACTGCTGGCCGACAAGATCGGCTTTGATTCCAAGATCGTTGACGCCGTGATCAACAAGTCCGGCGAGATCCTGGATCGCGTTCTGTCCGACGAGGTGCTCAACAAGCTCCTGGCCGTTCTTCCCGACGGAACCATCACCGCACACCTCAACGTAGGCGTCCAGCTCAAGGACATCTACCGCATCACCTACATGGATCGCGAGGGCGACACCGTTCTGTTCTCCGCATTCCTGCCCGTTGGTGCTGATCTTTCCATCTTCAAGACCAATTCCACCATCAGCGGCTATGACATCGCCGACTGGACGGATGCCGAGGGCAACCCCGTTTTGACCATGCCCGCAGAGGACACCGTGGTCTACGCAGACCGCAACACCGTTACCGTCACCTTCCTGGATGCCGACGGCGTGACCGTTCTCGGTAGCGCCACCCTCAAGAGCGGTGACGTGATCGACGCCGCATGGATCGCTGAGCTGACCGCCAAGGTCAAGGCACCCAACTTCCACGAGAAGCTGTATAAGGGCTTCACCGTTTCCTGGCTGGATGCTGACGGCAAGGCCGCAAACCTCACCTCTCCCATTACCGCAAACGCAACCTTCACCGCAGCAGTTGAGCTGGAGTCCATCTTCTCCTTCGACGGCCCCTACACGCTGGAGTACATCGACGGTCTCTACAAGCTCACCCTGCACAGCAAGCTGGCCGATGCACTGCTCATCGACCTCGTTCGCGACTACATTCTTGCCGACGCCGCTAAGGACGCCAAGGCACACATGCAGATCTGGATCGACAACGCTACCGCTGCTGCCGACGACGATTTCTGCTTCATCGCCTTCGACAACGCAACCCTTGCCGAGTTCTACAACACCCGTTCGGCAAACGGTGACGCCGTGGCCTTCTCCTACAAGAAGCTGAGCACGGTTGCACACGAGCTTTATAAGAACAATAAGGAAGCTGCCTTCCACAGCTTTGACATTCTGGTCAACAGCGCGGCAACCGCAGGCGCATTCGGCGGCCAGCTGACCGTCAAGCTGCCCTATGACAGAGCCCTTACCCCCTCCGCAAACGCTGAGACCCGCGTATACGTCCTGAACGGCAACGAGAGAGAGAGCGTAGCCTCCTCCGTAACGAACGGCTACGTTTCCTTCGCCGCTCCGCACTTCTCGGATTACGTCATCAGCAACGAGTATCGCATCAACGTCCTGTTCCAGGACAAGAACGGCAACGCCGTGGTTGACGGCTGCACCGCCTCCGAGCCTTTTATGCCCGCAGGTGCGACCGTACAGATCGATAGCCTGTTCACCTATCCCACGGACCGCTACGTGCTGGATTCCGTCACGGTAAGCGCAGGCACGCTCAACGGCAACGTCTTCACCATGCCCGAGAGTGCAGTTACCGTTACCGTCACCCTCAAGCCGGTCTCCTACCGCGTATACTACTACGTCAACGGAACCCTCTACGGCACGCCCGTTGGCTTTGAGGCAGGCTCGGTTCCCGCATGGCTCGACATCAACACCGTGATCGGTGACGCCGCTATTCAGGCTCCCGCAGGCTACACCAAGGACGGCGCTGCATGGATCGGTATTCCCACGGACGCCGAGATCCAGGCAAAGCCCGCAGACGTTTACGTCTTTGCACAGTGGAAGCCCATCACCTACACCGTTCAGTTCATGGCCGGCAACACGCTGGTTCTCGAGCAGACCTTCACGGTTGAGAACTACCTCAACCTCACCGCTCCCGTCGTTCCCAACGGCGAGGCCGGAACGGTTGGCACGTGGGATTATGAGGACCTGGCAACCGCACTGTCCAAGGCCTTCACCTCTGCCGACAACAAGGTCGTCATCAACGCCGTTTACTCCAACCGCATCTTTGCGATCGCAGGCGACGGTACCGTTATCGTTCCCGACAAGGCCGAGATCGGCCAGACCGTAACGGTCGAGGTCCCCGGCAAGGAGGGTCACACCTTCACGATCACCGTTGTGGATGCCAACAACAACGCCGTTACCGTAACCGACGGCAGCTTCACGATGCCCGCCTCCACCGTCTACGTATCGGTTGCATACGCACCCGTCGAGATGTCCTGGACGGTCAACGGAGAGAGCTTCACCGGTGACTACGGCACGTGGCACGAGATCCGCGTGACCATCAAGCCCGGCGAGATCCTGGCCAAGGCTCCCGCAGATTGCCAGCTCGTTTCCGCAACCCGCAACAAGGACGGCAGCCAGAATCTGGTTTACGTCTTCCAGCTCCTGCGTGAGGGCAGATCCTACAGCTGGTCCGTCGTGGGCAATCCCGAGACGATCTTCTACATCTTCAACGGTGCCTTCTACGATCCCGCAACCGCTCCCGTAAGCGGAACCGAGAACGTAGACTTCGATCACTGGGCAGAGGGCTTTGCAGGCATCAACTTTGCAACCTTCACCACGACCAGAACCACGTCCTACGTATGGCTCTGGGTAATGATCCTGGTTCTCTCCGTGATCTACCTGATCGTTCTGATCTACAAGCTCTACATGCATGAGCTGCTTGGTCCGAGCATCGTCACGCGCATCGCAACCGCGATCGTTTCCGCATTCTTCGCGATCTGCCTTGGCATTTCCGCAATCGGACTGGCCATTGCCCGTCTCTTTGGCAAGAAGGAAAAGACCGAGGAGCCCGCTGAGGAAGCGACCGAGGAAGCTGACGAGGACGACAAGAACTAATTTTCAACCAAACCCGACAGGTCGGCGCTGAGCGCTGACGGTCGGTGACCCAAAGGCGGGGGATGTTGCGCAGAAACGTGTAGCATCCCCCCACTTTTCCGCCTTTTTGGAGAAAGGAATGCATACCCGAAATGAAGCACAGTGAATACTACCAAGTGCGTTGGCACGATACCGACGCCAATCGGATGGTCACGCCCTCGCGCCTGGTTGCGTATATGCAGGAGACGGCTAATGCCCAGCTCCTGGCCAACGGCACTTCTCTTGACGCCCTGCGCGACGAGAAGGGGCTTGCCTTTTTGCTCAGCCGCATCACGGTGGTCTCCTACGCGCCGCTCTATACGGGCGACGAGATCTGTGTCGAGACTTGGATCTGCGAGGGACGCGGCTACCGCTTTGACCGCTGCTTCCGCGTCCTGCGCGGCGAGGAGGTCGTGGCAGAGGCATACTCCATGTGGGCGCTGATGGATCTTCGCGAGAGGCGTCTGCTTCGGGCGACCGAGTTTTCTTACGGCTTTGCGGGGGACGAGCCCCTGCCGCCCACCTTTTCGGCACGCGTGCGCCATCCTGCCGTAGGCGATATGGAGTGCGTAGGCGAGCGCCGCATCGTGTATTCCGACATCGATTACAACGGACACATGAACAACACGCATTACCCCGATATGCTCTGCGACTTCACCGAGAACATTCTCACGAAGCGCGTCACGGGCATGACGCTCTCCTTTTTGCACGAGGGGGCTTACGGGCACACCCTCAAGGTCCTGCGCCGCGAGGATGCGGAGGAGGGAAGGACTTTCTTCCGTACGCTCGACGAGACGGGCGAGACCTGCCTTGAGGCGGTCCTGACCTTCGAGCCGATCGCAAAGGAGAGCTGACGGAAAGAAAAAAACGGACGCACGGGCAGTCTGCGTCCTTTGCGTTGCGCAGAGAAAAGGAAAAACGCACGCGCGTGGCGTGCATTTCCTGAGGATGGAGGGAAAAGAATGAAGACTGTGATCAAAAAATGGCAGCTGCTGTCCTGCAAAACGCGAAAGCGGACGGTTGACCTGCGCGAGGAGGAATTCCTCTCGGTGGGCAATCGCGCGATGCGCAAGAGCCGTCGCTATCTGGAGGAGGCAAGGCTTCCCGAGGGTGTTTCCGCCGTCAAGGGCGGGGCGTTTGCCGATTGCCGCAGGCTGTATCGCGTTTCGCTTTCCGAGACGTGCGGCGTGGGCGTTGGCACGGAGGCCTTCCGCGGTTGCATTCGCCTGCACGAGGTTTTGCCCTTTGCGGGCATCGTTTCGATCGGCGAGCGCGCCTTTTTTGGCTGCACCATGCTGCGCGAGATCCCGATGGGCGAGCATTTGCGCGCGGTTGGCGCGTACGCCTTTGCGCATTGTGCGTCGCTTGAGGAGGCGGTCCTTCCGTCTCGCGTGTCCTCCGTCGGCAAGGGCGCATTTTCGGATTGCACCGAGCTGCTCCGCTTTCGGGCGGAGGAGGGGATCACGGCACTCGCTCCCGAGCTTTTGCGCGGCTGCATTTCGCTTTGCGAGGTCACCCTTCCCGAAGGCCTTGCCGAGATCCCGGACGGCTTTTTGTGCGATTGCTCGGCGCTGGAGCAATTGACGCTTCCCACGGGCGTGCGGCGCATCGGTCGGCAGGCCATGCGCGGCTGTCGCAGCCTGCGCGAGGTTCGCGCGGAGCTTGGCCTTGCGCGGATCGGACGCGGCGCATTTCGCGATACGCCCGCGCTCACGGACGTGTATTTGCCGCACACCGTCAAGCGTTTGGGCTTTTGCGCGTTCGGCTTTGGCCGCCTGAAGGGAACGGGCAGGGAAAAGGTGAAGCTGCACGTGGACACCGAATATATGCTTCGCCGTCTCAAGCGCCAGCTCTTCTTCTGCGGCTCTTACGGGCGCGCAGAGGTGATCCTGGACGGCAAGACGATTGAGGAGCGCAAGCGCGAACGCCGCCGCGCCACCTTGGAAAAAACGCCCGCCCACCTCACCGACTACACCACCGGCACCCCTCACGACGACTGATCGGGGAGGGTAGGAGTAGGAAACTGGTTTTTTTGTGGGGGACTTTTTGAAAAAAGTCCCCCACACCCCCCAAAAACTCCCCAAACAAAAATATTGCTACCCTCGGAAGGAAGTGCGAACATAGCGCTTCCTTTTTTTGTGCGGCATAGGGGAGTTTTCGCGTACCGTTACTGCAATACAGACTCGGGTTCCTGCCTCTCCCGCTCATAGACTTCTTCGAAGCCTCGCCCTACGGGGTGTTTGCGAATAGTGGGGGTTAATATTAGCCTCTCCCACTGGGTAGCGAAGCGGCGCGAGGGGAGTGAATGACACCACGGGGTGGTGTCAGAGCCCGAGCGTGACCGAGCCGCAGCGAGAGGTGGCACGCGTTAGCGTGACGGAGAGGGCTTTTCCTCCCCCTCTCACCCGCTTCGCGGGAGCTCCCCCCAAGGGGGAGCCTTTCGTTAACCGCCGCACATCCCCCTATCTGTCATCCTGAGCGGAGGCGAAGCCGAAGTCGAACTTTTGCGGGTCGAGTGAAACGAGCAAGCAAAAGCGTGCGTCCGTAGGACGCGCGGGATCTCGCTTGAAATCTTGCTATCTTCCTGTAAGGAAAGTAAC
>JAFWAA010000018.1 GCA_017507905.1 Clostridia bacterium
AACCGCTTCAAGCCGCGCTACATTGAGGACGCTTTTCCGAAGATTCTTGAGCGCAACGGTCTGCGCAAGATCCGCTTTCACGATCTGCGCCACACCTGCGCGAGTCTGATGCACAAAATGGGGCTCTCACCCAAGGAAGTGCAGGACTATTTAGGGCACTCTACCGTGAGTGTAACACTAAATATTTACACGCATTTGGACTGGAGCAGCAAGGAAAATGCCGCAAAAGCCATGGAAAACGCGGTAAAATTACCCGAAAATGTGCAAATCACGAGCAAATGGGAGAGCTGAAAAAGCCTTATACCACAAGGGTTTTTCGGGGGTCAGGAGAGAATTTTTGAGTTCTCTCCAAGGCAAAAATTTTGGGGGAGCAAAACATAGAAAAAAGCACTCGAAATTTAGCGAATATCACCAAATTCAAGTGCTTTTTACTACACAAATTTATGCAAAATGTGGCGGAGGGTGTGGGATTCGAACCCACGTGCCCGTGAAGGCAAACGGTTTTCAAGACCGCCTCGTTATGACCACTTCGATAACCCTCCGTGTAAGACTATTAAGTTTTTAGATTTGCGAATTTTATAGAAAAAGTTTTAGAAGGAATAATTTTCTGCACTCTTGGAAGGGCGAAAACATCAGGCGTAGCAAGGGGTTTTGGCACTTTGCAGAAACTCGCGACTGCAAATTTTCAAGACCGCCTCGTTATGACCGCTTCGATAACCCTCCGGATGGATATTGTGTCGGTCGGGCAAGGAGCTCCGGGCTCTGCTTTGCGGGATGCGCTCCTTCCGCCGGATCCTTTCCTCGGTATCTTAGATTGTATCATATTCCCCGGGATTTGTCAAGGCATTTGCAAAAATGTCTCCAAAGAAAAGGGGCGGCCCTGTTCCTTTGGCCTCCCCTTCCCTTTGCGGTCCCTTTCGCTACGTGCGCATCAGTTCTTTTTCAGCACGCACTCCGCCGTCTTATAAATGCACGCCTCGGGGACGTATCCGCGCACCGAGGACAAGGGATAAACGTTCGTCTCCCGTCCGATCACCGTTCCCGGATTCAGCACGCTGTTGCAGCCGACCTCAACCAGGTCGCCAAGCATTGCGCCCACCTTTTTGCGTCCCGTCTCGATGCATTCCCCGCCGTAGCGGATCTTGACGGGCGTCTTGTCGCTCTTGACGTTCGACGTGATCGCGCCCGCGCCCATGTGCGAGCGGTATCCGAGGATCGAGTCGCCCACGTAGTTAAAATGCGGGACCTGCACGCCGTCAAACAGAATGCAGTTCTTCAGTTCGGTGGAGTTCCCTACCACAGCCCCCGCTCCCACGATCGCGCTGCCGCGGATAAATGCGCCGTGGCGGATCTCTGCGTCCGCACAGATGATGCACGGGCCGTTCAGGCTGGCGCTTGCGGCGATCCGCGCCGTCTTGGCCACCCAAACGTCCTCACCGATGCGGGTGTATTCCTCCTCGGAAAGCGTCGCGCCAAGCGACAGAATATACGCCTTGATGCCGTCAAGCGCCTCCCAGGGGTATTCGTGCGCGGACAACAGTGGCCAGGCGATCGAATGCTCGGGGTAACGGTAAAGCGCCGCTATACGGCTTCCCTCCAACAGAATGGACATACGCTGTTCCCTCCTATCCTTTTTTCGTTATGCCAATCCGCGCTCGCGAATGACCTGCAGGATCCGATCCACGCAGGTCTCACAGACCTGTATCGTGGGTGCTTCCACCATCACGCGGATCACGGGCTCGGTTCCGCTCTCGCGCACGAGAATGCGTCCCGTATTGCCAAGCTCCTCACTCACCTGCGCAACGGCGGCCTTGACGGCCTCGTCCTCGCGCACCGCGCGCTTATCCGCAACGCGCAGGTTCTTCATCACCTGCGGAAGCATCTGCACGGGGGAGACCAGCTTGCTCAAGGGAAGCTTGCGGTCAATCATGGTCTCCATCACCTTGATGGCCGTCAGAACGCCGTCACCCGTGGTGGCGTATTTCTTGAGAATGATATGTCCCGATTGCTCGCCGCCGATGCAATTGCCCGTCTCCTGCATATTCTCGTAGACGAAGCGGTCCCCCACCTTGGTCTGCACGTAGGCAATCCCCTCCTCGTCCAGGGCGTGGTAGAGGCCGAGGTTGGACATGACGGTGGTGACCACCGTGTTGTTGACCAGCTCGCCGTTTCGCTTGAGCTGCGTGCCGAGAAGGTAAATGATGTGGTCGCCGTTGACCACCGCGCCTTTTTCATCCACGGCGATGCAGCGGTCGGCATCACCGTCAAAGGCAAAGCCAACGTCCAGGCGGTTCTCACGGACGTAGCGCGCAAGCGACTCGATATGCGTTGAGCCTACGCCGCGGTTGATGTTGAGCCCGTCGGGCGAGGTGCCAATGGCATAAACCCTTGCGCCCAGTGCCTCAAACACGCTCTTGGCCAGCATCCAGGCGCTTCCGTTTGCGCAGTCCAGCGCTACGCGGAAGGGCTTGAAGGAATGACGGGAGAGCGAGATCAGATAGCCGATGTAGCGGTTGCGTCCCTCCGAATAATCCACGATCTGGCCAATGCGGTCGCCCGTAGCAAAGGGGAGGTCTCCCTCGGAGAGTCCAAGAGCGGAGAGGTTGCCGTCCAGATACAGCTCGATCTTCTCGACCGTGGCGTCCTCCATCTTCTCTCCTCGGCTGTTCAAGAGCTTGATGCCGTTATCCGAGTAGGGATTGTGGCTGGCCGAGATCATAATGCCGCAGTCAAAATCCTCACGCGCAACGGCATAGGAAACGCCCGGCGTGGGAATGACGTGAAGCATATATACGTCCGCCCCCGAGGCGGCAAGCCCCGCGGCGATCGCGTATTCCAGCATATAGCTGGAGCGACGCGTATCCTTGCCGATCACGGCGCGCACGCGCTTTCCGGGAGAGGTGGCATAGTACCAGCCCAAAAAGCGACCGATCCGATAGGCATGCTCTGCCGTAAGGGATGCTCCTGCCTCGCCGCGAAAGCCGTCCGTTCCAAAGTATTTTCCCATAAACGATCTCCTTTGCTCCCAGAATTACGCTCCCGACCGCCGACAAGGCGGGAGGAGCCCTGCTTCTCTGCTCTCTGCAGAATCCGTTTTACCAATTCTATTATACGCTTTTTCCATAAAAAATGCAACAGCTTTTTGAAAAAAGCCGCCCCTCTTTTCACGCGGAGCGTTGCCCTGCTCCGCCGCGCAAACAATCAGGGACGGAGAGCAAAAGGCTCTCCGTCCCCATCTCAAAGGGCTTGATGATTACGGTGCTTCGTAGTTGACCGTAAAGGCAGGACGCCCGTCAGCAAGAGTGCTTTCGGTAACCGTGTAGCCGTCAGGGATCTGATCCATGGAGGTCTGGCCCTCAAAGAACCAGCCCTGGTATCCCATTCCCTCGTCGCCCTTTGCAGGGTTGTAGCCGGCGTAGGTGCCGCCGTAGACGTGGAAGGTCTGGCCCCAGCTGAGGTTGATGCCGCTGATCGCGCCCTTATCGGGAGCGTAGAAGCCGCCGTCAAAGTAACCGTCCTTGATGATCACGTTCGAGTAGGCATTCTCAATGCCCGCACGAATGGCGGCGTTTACGTTGATGCCGATAAAGAGCGAGCCGTAGCTGCCTGCGCCCGTATCGTTCGGATCGTAATCGCGCTTAAAGGTTCCGTTCTCGATCACGACCGTGCCGCGAGGAGCGATAAAGCTGACCGATTTGTGCTTGCCGATATCCACCGTGCCGTTACCCGTAACGGTCAGAGAGGAGCCGTAGGCGCAGTCGATGATGGGATCAACGAGCGCACCGTCGGCAATGCTCATGGTCTTGCCGTTCAGATCCAGAACGACGTCTCCCGTGACCGAGAGGACCTTCTCGATGGCAATATCCTCCACAAGCTGCACGTAGCCGCCGCGCTCGATGGCCTCCTCAAGCTCGGCGAAGCTGCTGACGTAGTACAGAGGCAGGGTCACGTTGGCGTCGTAGTCGTCTCCGTAGCCGTCCTGCTCGTGTGCGTACTGCGTGGCCTCAAGAGAGATGCCGAGCGAAATGGAGAGTGCGGTCTCACCGTTTTTGCCCGTGCGTCCGTTGTTGAGGTTGAAGTCGTTGTCGTTCTCGCCCGAGATCCACTCGATGATCACGCGGAAGGCGCAGCTCTCGCCCTCAAGCAGCTTGCCCTCAAGCAGGAAATCCTCAAGAGGCATGCTCTCGCCCGTGGGCAGCTCGGTCTCCCCGTCCAGCGGGATCACGCGGATGGAGAGGGCGTCGGCAAGGGTCTTGCCCTCCTGCGTCTCGGTGGCGTCAAAGAAGCTCAGGGCAAAGCGGTACTGCAGAGCCAGCGTGCCGTCGTTGGAGATGCGGAAGGTCTCCTCGGTGGCGGCGGCAGGCTCCCAGAGCATGCTCTCCCCCTTGGCGTTCAGGAAAAGCGCGGTCTGCTCGCCCACCTCGTCATAGCTGCCGTCGGCCAGCTGATGCGAAAGGGTGACGTCGAGGTTTCCTGCCACGATCCGGTTCGGTCCCACCGTTACGCGGTCGGTAAACCACGCATAAGTCGTGCCCAGAAGCATGGTGCAGGAGAGAAGCAACGCCAAAAGGCTGCAGATCAGGGTGCTTTTTGCGGATGTTGCGGTCTTGGTCTTGTTCATGAATCATGTTCCTCCTTACGGTTTGTGTTTTGTACGTTCGCGCGCGGAGATGCCGTTCCGCCTTTGGCATCACCGTGCTCTTGCGGTGGGCAAGCCGCGATCCCGCCTTGCGGCTTTGGCATAAGGCTTTCCAAGGGGCCGAAGTGCCGCACGCGCGCCTCCCACAGGGAAAGACGCGAAAGAGCGGCATTCCTCGCCTCCCACTCCTCAAGCCATCTCTCCTCCCTCTCCCTCTGCATCCGACGGAGCGCGCGGAAGCAGAGCAGAAGCTGAAGAAGAACGAGCGCAAGGAATGGAAGAAGGATCAAGCAAAGAAAGCCAACAGGCGTTTGCAAAAGGGAGAAGAAGGGACCAACGCCGCTCATGCGTGCCCAATAGCGCCCAAGCAGGTTTTCGCTCGGCACGGGCAGGCGATCCGCCTCTCCCGTGGTGGTGCCGTAGGTCACGAAGGAGCGCTTGCCGTTGGCATCGACAAGCACGGTGCGCACCTTGTGGGTGACGGTCGCTCCCCCCTGCTTGGGATCGGGAGAGCGGAAGGTGATCACGTCGCCCTCACGGATCTCCTCGGGATCGACCGTAACGGAGAGGATCAGATCCCCCGCCGAAAAATCGGTCGCACTCATGGAGTCCGAGCGAACGATCATGGCACGCAGGCCAAGGAGCGATCGCTCCTCCCGCGCCGTCAGAAGCGAAAGCAGCAGGGAGACCGTCAGCACCAAAAGCACTGACGTTAACGCCAGCGCAAGGAGAGCGCGTCCGATCCCCAAAAGCCATTTCCTCTTCATGCTTTCCCTCCGTTTTTCCTCTGCATCAGCATACGCTTCCCTTTCCCTTCTCCGTCAAAGCTTCTGCCTCCCGTGCCGCCCATCGGGTACACGCGAGAGTCTTGCCCGCCTATTCATCTTCATATTCACCCATTCTCCAAAATATACCTCTGCGACTAAACTCGTGCTTTTCTGCGCCCTTCTTTCCGCAAAAAGGAAAAAAGGCGCACTTTTCACAAAAGGCGCACGGACGCTTCATATTCAGTTCAGATTTTCGGCTATAATAAAAGCAGAGAACGAAAGAAAAGGAGGATCCCTTATGGCTCCGCATCAACAAAAGCCGAAAATTCCCTTCCGCGAGCGGGTCTACCGCTTTATGCTGGGACGGAACGGCACGGATACGCTTTGCACAACGCTCACCGTAGCGGCGTTCATTCTGCTTCTGATCGAGCTGATCAGCGGCTGGGCATGGCTCTCGATCCCTTCCCTGGCGCTCCTGATCTACTCCAACTTCCGCGCCTTTTCCCGCAACGTGGCCAAGCGCCGACGCGAAAACGCGGCCTTCTGCGGCTTTTTCCGCCGCATCCGCGGCTTCTTCAAGCTGCAGAAAAGCAAATGGAAGGATCGCAAAACGCATATCTACCGCAAATGCCCCTCCTGCAAGAGTGTCCTTCGCCTTCCCCGTGCCAAGGGGAAGCACACGGTCAACTGCCCGCGCTGTCACAACCGCTTTGAGGTCGTCGGTCGGTAAGAAAGCAAAAAAAAGCGTCTCCGATGCATGATGCATCGGAGACGCTTTTTTCTTTTTTCTGCCGTGGGATCAGTCGCAGTTCTCCCAGTTGTGGTAGACGTCCATCACGTCGTCGTCATCCTCCAGCTTCTCGATGAGCAGACCCATGAACTTAACGTCCTCCTCATTCTCGAGCGTCACCGAGGTGGACGCCTGCTTGGTCTTCTCAGCCGAGAGGATCTCGTAGCCTGCCTCCTTGAGGGTGTCCTGAATGGCGTAAACGTCATCGGGCTCGGTAATGACCACGAAGACATCGCCGTCGGCCTTGAAATCGGCCGCGCCTGCCTCAAGAGCGGTCTCCATCAGCTTGTCCTCGTCCACGTCGCCGTCCTCGTTGTTGATCACGATCTCGCCAACGTCGCTGAACAGGTAGCTGACGCAGCCCGTCTGTCCCATGTTGCCGTGGTACTTGGAGAAGTATGCGCGCACGTTTCCTGCGGTGCGGTTGCGGTTGTCGGTGGTGGCCGTGACGATCACGGCAACGCCTGCGGGGCCGTAGCCCTCGTAGGTGACCTCCTCGTAGGTCTCGGAGGTTGAGCCCATGGCCTTTTTGATGCAGCGCTCGATGTTGTCGTTGGGAACGTTGTTGGCCTTTGCCTTCTGGATCAGATCGCGCAGCTTGGAGTTGGAAACGGGATCGCCGCCTCCCTCCTTGACCGCAACGGTGATCTCCTTGCCGATCTTGGTAAAGATCTTGCCTCTTGCGGCGTCGGTCTTTTCCTTCTTATGCTTGATGTTTGCCCATTTGCTATGTCCTGACATATCTTTTATATCCTTTCCAAATCAATACGAATAAAGCGTGATCAGACGCGCTCGGTCTTGCGCAGACAGATCAGAGAGAAGGCAGAGCCAAGCACGTGCTTGGTGGCCTCGGTAAGACGAATGCGCGTTGCGCGCTTTGCGCTGTCCGCCTCGGTGGCGATGCGGCAGGCGTGATAGAACTTGTTGAAGGCGACCGCCAGATCGAGAATGAAGCGGGTGATCACCGAGGGCTCGTAGTCGCGCAGAGCCGTCAGCACGCGCTCCTCGTACTGCGCCATCACCTTAAGCAGGGTTGCCTCCTCCTCGCAGGTGACCGTCATTTCCTCGTCGTCGAAAACCTCGTCCTTCACCTTCTCCAGCACCGAGCAGGCGCGGGCGTAGGTGTACTGCACGTAGGGACCGGTGTTGCCGTCAAAGCTCAGGGCATCCTCCAGGTTGAAGTTGATGTCCTTGATGCGGTTGTTGGTGAGGTAGTAGAAGACGATCGCACCAACGCCGACCGCCTCGGCCACGTCGTCGCGTCCCACGAGATCGGGGTTCTTCTCCTCCATGATGCCCTTGACCTTTTCGATGGCCAGAGCAAAAAGATCCTTGAGCAGGACCACGTTGCCCGTTCTCGTCGCCAGCTTTGCGCCGTTGAGCGAGACGGTGCCGTAGGGCACGTGCACGAGCTGATCGTACCAATCGTAGCCCATCAGCTCCACCACCTTGAACCACTGTGCAAAGTGCAGGCACTGCTGGGAGCTGGTGACGTAAATGGCCTTGTCAAATCCGTACTCCGCCTTGCGGTAGACCGCCGCCGCAATATCGCGCGTGGGATAAAGCGTGGAGCCGTCGCGCTTGAGGATCAGGCAGGGAGGCATATTGTACTCCGACAGATCCACGATGGATGCGCCGTCGTCGATCTTGAGCAGTCCTGCGTCGCGCAGCTTTTGCACCTCTGCGGGCATCTTGTCGGTATAGAAGCTCTCGCCCTTGTAGGAATCAAAGGTGATACCGAGCTGGCGATAGGTCTTTTCGTACTCCTCAAGGCTGATGGAGACGAACCAGCGCCAAAGCGCAAGGTTCTCCTCGTCACCCGTCTCCAGCTTGTGGAATTCGGCACGCGACGCCTCGGCCAGCGCCTCGTCGGCGGGGATCCCCTTCTCGGGGTCGCCCTTGATGGCGTTGTTGATGCGGACGTAAAGCTCCACGAGCTTATCAATGCCGCCCTCGATCACCGCCTCGCGGCTTCCCCACTTGCGGTAGGCCACGATGAGCTTGCCAAACTGCGTGCCCCAGTCACCGAGATAGTTGATGCCGTAGCAGCGGTAGCCCGCAAACTCGTGCAGCTTGCGCAGGGAGTGACCGATCACGGTCGTTCCCAGGTGTCCGATGTGGAAGGGCTTTGCCACGTTGGGGGAGGAATAATCCAGAACCACCATTTTTCCCTGTCCGATCGAGGGAGCGCCGTAGGACTCCTTCTTCTCTAAGATCTCGGGAAGAACGGAGGCGGCCAGATAGTCCTTGGAAATGCGAATGTTGAGGTATCCGTTGACCGCCTCGGCACTCTCGATGCAGGCATCGGTCAATGCCTCGGAGAGGGTGGCGGCGATCTGCACGGGCGAGCGGCGCAGAGCCTTGCTCAGACGGAAGCAAGGAAAGGCAAGGTCTCCCATAGCCGCATCGGGCGGATATTCCAGAAGCCCGGCGATCTCCTCGGCCGTGAGTGCGGCATCGGGTGCTACGGAAAGCACCTTCCCGAGGATCGCCTCGGCGATACGTTTCTTAATGGTCAGCATACAGTATCCTTTCAAAAGTGATCTTCTATGATTATACTACAAATGCACGCGCGGTGCAAGTCTTTTTTTGTTTTTTCGGCAGATCAATTGGATTCGGTCATCATATCCCGCGCAGCCTGTCTTTGCGCCTCGGTGACCTCGATGCCGCCAAGGATGCGGGCAAGCTCCTCCACGCATTCCTCGCCAACAAGACGCGTCACGCGCGTGTGCGCGCGGCCGTCCTTCTCCTCCTTGGAGATGCGGAAATGCGAATCGGCCAGAGACGCGATCTGTGCCGAGTGCGTAACGCAAAGCACCTGCGCGCCCTTGGCACTTGCCTTGAGCTTGATGCCGATCTTGCGCGAGGTCTTTCCCGAAACGCCCGTGTCGATCTCGTCAAAGACGATGGTCTCTGCGCCGTCGCGGTCGTTGATGACCGAGCGAAGCGCAAGCATCATGCGCGAAAGCTCGCCGCCCGAGGCGATGCGGATCATGGGAAGTAAGGGCTCGCCCGGGTTTGCGGAAAATAGGAACTCCACGTCATCTGCTCCCTGCTCGGAAAGCTCGGCAGGCTCAACGCGAACGGCAAAGCGCACCTTGGGCATATCCAGAAAGCGCAAGGCCTCGCTGACGCCGGAGCAGATCTGCTCGGCGGCGCTTCTTCGACGGGCGGAAAGTGCCTCTGCCCTCTCCTTGGCCTTTGCGAGAAGCCTTGCCGTCTCACGCTCAAGCGCCTCGCGCATCTCATCCGAAAGCTCGAGCGAATCAAGCTCGGTCTGTGCGCGGTCGCGGAAGGCTAAGATCTCGGCAATGCTGCTGCCATACTTGCGCTTGAGCTTGGAGATGCTCTCCAGCCGTCCCTCAATGCGGTCGATGCGCGCGGTGGGATCCGAGGTGTCCTCCTCCAGATACCCCAGCACCAGCTCGGCCACGTCCTCGATCTCGGAGCGTGCCGCGGCAAGGCGCAGGGCCAGCGCGTCGGCGTCCTCAACCAGTCCCGAAAGCGAATGCAGGGCGCTCTCGGAGCGAGCAAGAAGGTCTCTTGCCGATCCCTTCTCCGCACCGCGCAGTGCGCGGTGAATGAGGGTGGCCTGCTTGTTGATGCGCTCGGCGTAAAGCAGGCGGTCGCGCTCCTTTTCCAGAAGCTCCTCCTCGCCCTCCTTCAGCTTGTGTGAATCAATATCCGCGATCTGAAATTGCAGCATTTCGCGGCGACGAAGCTTTTCGGATTCGTCACCCGATACCTCAAGCAGCCGCTTCTCTGCCGCACGCCACTCGGCGTAGGCCTTGGCATAGGCCTCCTTTTCGGCGTCGGGATGTCCGTAGGCATCCAGAAGTTCTCTGTGCGTGCTCTTTTGCAAAAGGCGCTGGCTGTCGGCCTGCCCGTGAATGCTGATGAGCATTTGCGCAACGGCGCGCTGCACCCCTTGCGTAACGGCCTGGCCGTTGATGCGGGTGCGCGATCTTCCGTCTGTCGAAAGCTCTCTCTGCAGCATCAGCGTGCCGTCCTCGCAGGAAAAGCCCATCTCAACAAGTCTTTGGCAGACCGCAGGAGAAAGCTCCTCAAAGAGTGCGCTCACCGAGGCACGGGTCTCGCCCGTGCGGATCAGATCCTTTGGAACTCGGTTGCCGAGCAGAAGATTGAGGCTGTCGAGAATGATGGATTTTCCCGCTCCCGTTTCACCGGTAAGCACCGAAAAGCCCTCGGAAAGCTCCAGATCCACCCGACTGATGACCGCGATGTTTTCGATGTGCAGTGAACGAAGCATGGCGTCAGATATTCTTGAGCAGATCGTGCAGGCGGTCCGAGATGGTGCGTGCGGACTCCTCGTCGCGCGTGACGATCATGATGGTGTCGTCACCCGCCACGCAGCCTAGGATCTGCTGCAGGTTCATTCCGTCAATCCCAACGGCAACGGCGTTGGCAAGACCCGGATAGGTCTTGATCACCACCATGTTGCAGGCGTAATCCACGCTGGTGATGGAATCGACCAGCGTTGCGCTGAAGCGCATACCCGAGCCGGTCTGTGAATGCTTGGGCAGCACGTAGCGGTAGGTTCCGCGTCCCGTGGTCATCTTGGCGATCTTCAGCTCGCGAATATCGCGGGAGACGGTTGCCTGCGTCACGTCGTAGCCGTGCTCGCGCAGGCGGTCGATCAGCTCGTCCTGCGTCTCGATCTCGTAGCGGGAGATCAGCTCCAGCATTTTTTCCTGTCTGTTCTTTTTCATAATTGCGTTCTATTGCTTCCTTTCCAAAAGATTGAAATGGGAAATCTCATCCGTATGTCTCAGTCCAGACGCATCTTCTGTCTGAGCTTTTTATAAAATCCGCAGGGCTTGAGGCGGATCAGCTTGGTCTCAAGCGAGGACTTGGTGATCCTGACCGTCTGGTTGCGGTAAAGCTCGAAATTCATTTTGCCGTCCACCGTCAGATAGAGCATCTTCTCGCGCATGGAAATATTGCGCACCTCAAGGACGGATCTGTCCGAGAAGATCAGAGGACGGGCGATAAAGGAGTGCGGACAGATGGGCGTGACGCAGAAGCACTCAACCCCTGGATCCACGATCGCACCGCCTGCCGACATGGAATAGGCCGTTGAGCCCGTGGGCGTGGCGATGATGAGACCGTCGGCACGGTAGGTCGTGACCGGTGTTCCGCTCTCGGAAAGCTCCAGATCAATGATGCGCGAGACCGATCCGTTGGAGATCACGGCGTCGTTGAGGGCATAGCAGAAGGAGCGAAGCTCTCCGTTCTGTGCGCGAAGCTCTACGCGCAGCATCGAGCGCTTCTCCAGCTCGTACTCGCCCGTAAAGAGGCGGTGGAGCTGATCCAGCTCACGCATTTCAAGCTCTGCCATGTAGCCGAGCCTGCCCATATTGATCCCAAGAATAGGCGTGCCTCTTTGAGACGCGCGTCTTGCGGCCTCAAGAATGGTTCCGTCCCCTCCCATAACGATCAGGATATCTGCCTCGCTATACAGCGTATCCAGGGGAAGATAGCAAAACTCCTCGCGGTGCTTGTGCAGTCGCTCAAGCTTCTCGCGGTTGTAGGAGGCGACCAGGATGCGGCAATCCTCCTCCAGAAGCCGATCCGCAACGCGAGAGGCGGCCGAGGCCTTTTCGGGAATATTGAAGTTGGTGATGAGGGCGATCTTCAGCATAACGCTCATGCTCCTTCCTGCAGAGTATAGCTCTCTGCTCGGTCCTTTTCCTTTACGCTTGTGCCGTACAGATCCTGCGGATCTGCGCCTCGCCAAGGGGCGTGATCCCTTTGCGCGGTCTTGTCAGGCAGACCAAAAATTCACGGTTTCCGTCTCCTCCCCGAATGGGCGAGGGAATGAGCCCCGCGGCACACAGACCGCACGCGGCGGCCGACTCCAGAACGCGCTCCACCGCAAGGCGGTGCGCACGGGGATCCTTGACGATGCCGCCCTTGCCAAGCATCGCCCTGCCCACCTCGAACTGGGGCTTGATGAGAACGACGGCAAAGGCATCCTCCTTCATCCAAAGCGGAAAAAGAGGCAAAAGATAGGTGGCGGAAATAAAGGAAACGTCCATGACGATCAGGTCGACGGGCTCTCCGCCAAGCTCGTCGAGGGTAAGCTCTCTTGCGTTCTTTCGCTCGATCGAGCGCACGCGTGCGTCGGCACGGAGCGAGGGGGCAAGCTGGTCGCTGCCCGAATCCACCGCCGTTACCCGCAAGGCACCGCTTTGCAAAAGGCAATCGGTAAAGCCGCCCGTGGACGCGCCAACGTCAAGGCAGATCCTTCCCTTAACGTCAAGGGAAAATGCCCGAAGCGCCGCCTCGAGCTTCTGCCCTCCGCGGCCAACGTAGCGAAGCGTGTCCAGAAGCTCCACGGAATGCTCCCCCTCGGATATCTCCTGTGCGGGCTTTGTCACGGGGTGTCCGTCGATGCGCACGCTTCCCTGCTCGATCAAAATACGCGCACGCTGACGGCTGTCTGCGTAGCCGTTGCGGCTCAGATAGAGATCTGCTCGCATAGGCCGCTCAGCAAAGCCCGGGGATCAGGGAAAGCAGAAGCGCCGTGCACAAGCCCGTAAGCGCTCCGAAGAAGACCTGCAGGGGGGTGTGGCCGATCAGCTCCTTGAAATGCATCTCGATCTTGTCGGGCGTATCCGAGAAAAGCTCCTCGAGGATCTGGTTCAGCGCGCGGGATTGCTTTCCGGTCTCCTGCCGCACGCCCGTGGCGTCGATCATCACGACGATGGCCAGAAGCACCGTGACGGCAAAGAGCGGAGAGGCAAAGCCCTCGGTGACCGCGCAGGCCGTGCAAAGCCCCATGACCGCGGCGCTGTGGGAGCTGGGCATTCCCCCCGTTCCAAAGAAGAGGGCGCGCACCGAAAAGCTCTGCAGCTTGAATACGCCGGTAAAGACCTTGATGATCTGTGCCAGGATCCAGCCGCTCATGGCAGACAGGAGCCAATAATTGGTAAAAAGTGCTTTTAAGCTATACATATCCTGAGCGCTCCGCCGTGGCGGAGCCTTCCTTTCGGGAAAATTGAATTCAAGCCTTGCGCTCGACCAGCCACTCGGCCAGCGTGCAAAGCGCGTCCGATCCGCGATGACGACGAAGGGCGCGAACCGCCTCCTGCGTCAGTCGCTCGGCGTAAAAGCCTGCCTCCTCCACCGAGAAAAAGCGAAGGAAGGTGTTTTTCTTGTGCTCCTCGTCCCGTCCGACGTGCTTGCCAAGCGTTTGCGCATCGCCCGTGCGGTCGAGGATATCGTCCACGATCTGGAAGGCCAGACCGATGTTTTCGGAATAGGTGATCACGTCCCGCATCCGCTCGTCCGCAAAGGATACCCCTGCGGCAAGTGCGCCAAGCACGCAGGACGCCGAGATCAAGGCACCTGTCTTGAGCGAGTGCAGCTTGATCAGCTGATCCAGCGTAAGCTCCTTATTCTCGCCCTCCAGATCCATCACCTGGCCGCCGACCATGCCAAAGCGTCCGACGCTTCCGGCAAGATAGGCTACGGCCATGGCCGAGATCTCGGCGCCTGCCGCGGTGTTGGAGGCCGCAACCTCAAACGCCCCCGTAAGCAGTGCGTCTCCTGCGAGAATGGCCATCGCATCGCCAAAGACCTTGTGATTTGCGGGCTTTCCGCGGCGCAGGTCGTCATCGTCTATGCAGGGCAGATCGTCGTGGATCAAGGAATAGGTGTGGATCATCTCCACGGCGCAGGCAAAGGGCATGGCCGCCTCGTCCTCACCGTCAAAGAGACGGCAGAACTCCAAAACCAGCGTGGGACGGATCCGCTTGCCGCCGGCAAACAGACTGTACCGCTCGGCGTTAAGAAGGGTCAACAGATCGGGGTCCTCTGCATAGCAGCGGCGCAGAGCGTCCTCGGTCATCACCGCATCGCGGTGCAAAAGAAGCTCCAGGACCTCGTGCGTCATGCGTCTCCTCCTCCCGCGTTAAAGTCCGCAAGCGTTACGCTTCCGTCATTCTGCAGGCGAAGGACCTTGACCGATTGCTCGGCCTTCTCCAGCATCTCCGAGCAGGAGCGCACCGTGGCGATCCCCTCCTCGTACAGAGCGAGAGATTCCTCAAGTCCCATATCTCCACTCTCCAGAGCGCGCACGATCTCCTCCAGGCGCTCCATCGAGGCTTCAAAGCCCTTACTTTGCTTCGTCATGTTCATCTGTCTCCTTCCTGTCTCGTTCAAAACACTCTACGCCCTCGGCAACGGCACGGACAAGGCCGTCCGAAAAGCGAACCGTAAACCGATCTCCCGGCAAAAGCGCCGAGGCTGAGGTGCAGGTTCTTCCCTCCTGCTCAACGGCGGCATAGCCGCGCGCGAGAACCGAAAGAGGGCTTAAGGCCTGCAGACGTCCTGCCGCGCGTCCAAGCGCCGTGCGAGAGCGCTCCAAAAGGCGGTCGGCACATCGCTCCATGCGCTCCTCGCGGTCGAAGAGGCGCATCCGAAAACGGTCCAGCAGCTGCTCGGGACGGCGAAAAACGACGGACTGTGCCAGCGTCTCCAGCATCCGTCTCTCCTGCGAGAGACGTCCGCCAAGCAGACTTTGCAAACGCATCCCCTGCATCCAAAGGCTTTGCAGAAGCTCCCCCATATCGGGAACGGCAAGCTCGGCCGCCGCAGAGGGAGTCGGTGCGCGACGGTCAGCCACAAAATCGCAAATGGTAAAATCGCTCTCGTGCCCCACCGCCGAGATCACGGGGATATGGCACTCGGCAATGGCACGGGCAAGGCCCTCATCGTTAAAGGCCCAAAGATCCTCGGCGGAGCCTCCGCCGCGACCGATGATGATCACGTCCACAAGCTCGCTCGCCGCGAAAAATTGAATTCCCAGCGTCAGCTGCTCGGGGGCTTCCGCTCCCTGCACGGCCGAGGGAAAGAGGATCATCTCGGCAAGGGGAAATCTTCTGCCCAGCACGTTTTGCAGGTCGTGCACCGCCGCTCCGCTGGGAGAGGTGATCACGCCGATCCGCATGGGCATGGCGGGGAGCGGCTTTTTACGCGTCTCGTCAAACAGCCCCTCGGCCTCCAGACGGCGCTTGAGCTGCTCGTAGCGCAGAGCCAACGCCCCTGCCCCATCGGGCTGAAGATCGTCCACGTAGAGCTGGTACTGACCTGACGGACCGTAGACCGACACTCTGCCGTGCGCGATCACCTTCATGCCGTCCTCAAGACGGAAGGGCAATCGCCCCGCATAGGTGCGGAACATGACCGCGCGCACCTGCCCCTCCTCATCCTTGAGGGTGAAGTACAGATGCCCCGAGCGCGGAAGGCTGAGATTGGAGATCTCGCCCCGCACGAAAAGATTGGAGAGCACGCGGTCGCCGTCCATCCACATCTTCAGATACTCGTTGAGCTGTGTTACCGAAAGCATTCCGTTCTGACGGTCCATGGCGTCCTCCCTTCCAAAGGCTCGCGGCGCGGGATGTTTTCCCGAGGCGTCGCGGCGTTCAAGATCAAGCGTTTTTTTCGTATGCGGCTCTGCAGAGCAGAGCGATGCCTGCGGCGTTATCCGCAGAAAAGACGGGCTCGGCAAAATAGGTATTTCCCCGCGCCGAAAGACGGGATTGCAGATAGCGATTGCTCATCACTCCGCCCGCATAGAGGATCGGCAGTCCGGGATGAGCCAGATCAAGTGCCTCGGTCATGCGCTCCAGCGTCCTTGCCAGGAAGGAAAAGACGAACGCGCTGACCAGTGCTCGGTCTCCGCTCTCGCGCCAGAGCTTCTCGGCAAGATTTTGCAGGCCCGAAAGGTTGCAGCAGCCGTTCCTGACCGAAACGCGCGGCGAGGGCGGTTTTCTCGTAGACGTTGCGGCAAGAGCCTCCATCTCCCTTCCGCAGGGAAAGGAAAGCCCCATCATCACGCCCACGCGGTCAATGGCCTGTCCCGCGTTGAGGTCGGAGGTCTCTCCCACGAGGGAAACGTCAAGTCCGTTTTCCTTTGGCTGAACGAGAAGCACCTCGGTGGTCCCTCCCGAAACGTGAAAGGCGGCAAAGGGCGTTTGCTCCTCGAGCAGGGCCATCTGCCCCGCCGAATAGAGCGCCGCCGTGATATGCCCGTCCTGATGCGAAAAGGAAAAGCTCGGAACGCCAAGCGTTGCCGAAATGCTCTCGGCCGCCGCCTTCCCTGCGAGAAAGCAGGGCATATACGAGCCCTCGGCCTGCCGAGGACGCGCGGAGTAGCCCACGGCCAGAATACGCTTGTCCGCAAGATGCGGACGAAGCTCCGCCATCAGCTCGGGCAGGTTTTTGACGTGGGCAAAGACCGCGTCACTCTGCCGAAGGCCGCATTCCCCGTCCTTGACGGGCAAAAGGCGCTTCAGATTGAGCAGGATCTCCCCCTCGCGCGAGCAAAGCGCCAGCGAGGTGGTATAATTGCTGGTGTCGATCCCCAAAAAGCATTCTGCCGTCATTCTGCCGCAGCCTCGATCTCATTCTTGGCACCGTTGAGCAGTCCGTTCACGAAGGCGCGCATTTTGCCGTCGTCAAAGCGCTTGACCAGCTCGATCGCCTCGTTGAGCGAAACGGCGTTCGGGATCTCGGGCATATAGAGCATCACGTAGATGCACAGGCGGATCGCCGAGCGGGATACGGGAGAGATGCGCGAGGGCTTCCAGCCGTTGGAGTGACGAGCCATGATCCCGTCCAGCTCCTCCAGATGCTCGCGCACGCCGAAATACACGGTGCGGATATAGCCGTCCTCACCTACCTCGCGGTTTTCCGTGGAGCGTGCATAGATCTCCTCGGGCGAGCTTTCGGATTGAAACTCGGTCTCAAACAGCAGGCGGAAGGCCTCTTCTCTTGCCTCTTTTCTTGTCATAGCGATCTTCCTCTCTTCCTCTCAAGCCTGCA
Source organism: Clostridia bacterium (assembly GCA_017507905.1). Taxonomy (GTDB): domain Bacteria; phylum Bacillota; class Clostridia; order Oscillospirales; family CAG-272; genus UMGS1865. The sequence goes on from JAFWAA010000018.1 coordinate 17,048, forward strand.
AAATCAGGCATGGAATTGCATAATAAACCATTATTTATTATACAACAAAACCGCGAAAAGTCAACACATAAACTGCATATTATTCAATATTTATTTTATATTTTCATTTTTTTGCCTCCTTTTTTGCATAAGGAAGCGCAATTTCCGATAAGATGAAGCAGAACTGCACCAACGGGAGGCTTTTTATGCATAAAAAATATACGCCGTATTCGCTCTGTGCCCTGCTCGCTCTCCTGCTTTTGCTCCCGCTCTGCCTGCTCGCCCTTCTTCTCCTTCGCACGCCGACCAAGACCTCCGCCAAGGATTTGCTCAGCGGAACGGAGGGGACGGATCGCGTCATTCTGCTTGACCCCGGCCACGGAGGGGAGGATGCCGGCGCCATCGCCGCAAGCGGAGCGTTGGAAAAGGATCTCAACCTGCAGACCGCCCTTCTCCTGCGCGATCTTCTCGTCGCCATGGGGCGAGAGGTCAGGCTGACGAGAAGCACCGACGTCCTTCTCTACGACCCGCAATCCGACTACGTCGGGCACAAAAAGGAGCAGGATCTGGCCTCCCGTCTGCGCATGGCGCAGGAGACGCCCGACGCCCTGTTTGTCAGCATTCACATGAACGCCTATCCCGAAAGCCGTTACCGCGGACTGCAGGTTTGGTATTCCCCAAACGATCCCGCCTCCGCCCTCTACGCCCTTGGCGTCCAGGAGAAGATCCGCACGCATCTGCAGCCCGAAAATACCCGACGCGTCAAAAGGGCCGACGGCGGCATCTACCTCATGGAGCATGTCACCTCCCCCGCGCTCCTCATCGAATGCGGCTTCCTCTCCAATCCCGAGGAGGCGGCCTCCCTCTGTGATCCCGCCTATCGCCAACAGCTGGCCCTCTTGATCGCGCTTTCGCTGGTCGAATGCGCGGAAAATGCCCCGTGAATTGGCATCCCCCTCTTGATTTTCCCCAAAAAGTATGCTACAATGAAGGCAGAAATTGATTGTGGAAGCGAGGACTGCATCCGATGAAGGGCCTGAAAACGGTATATATCTGCTCCGAATGTGAATATAAATCCCCGAAATGGATGGGAAAATGCCCCTCCTGCGGCGCATGGAACTCCTTTGCCGAGGACGTGGAGGAGGCATCCCCCGCATCCGCATCGGCCGCGCCCAAGCGGATCAGTATGCTCCCCATGTCCGAGAACAACCGCGCCGTCAGCTTTTGCGACCTTGAGATCCCCGAGTATATGCGTCAGCAAACGGGACTCAATGAGCTGGATCGCGTGCTGGGCGGAGGTCTCGTGCATGGCTCCGTCGTCCTTCTTTCGGGCGAGCCCGGAATCGGAAAATCCACCCTGCTCATGCAGATCTGCGATGCGCTCGGCGCGTCCAAGCGTGTGCTTTACATCTCCGGAGAGGAATCCGGCGGCCAGCTGAAGCTGCGCGCAAACCGCCTCGGCGTGATCGGAAAAAACCTCTCCATTCTTACCGAGACCAACATCGAAAACATCCTTAAGGAATGCGAAAAGGTCAAGCCCGACGTCATGATCGTGGACTCCATTCAGACCATCTATTCCGCGGGCGTCAATTCGGCACCGGGAAGCGTTTCTCAGGTGCGCGAGACCGCACTTTCCTTCATCAATAAGGCAAAATCCGCAGGAATGTCGGTGATCATGGTCGGACACGTCAACAAGGAGGGCAGTATTGCCGGCCCGAAGGTGCTGGAGCATATGGTGGACGCCGTTCTCTACTTTGAGGGAGAGCGAAACCAGGCCTACCGCATCATCCGCGCCATCAAGAACCGATACGGCTCCACCAACGAGATCGGCGTCTTTGAAATGGGAGACCGCGGTCTGATCGAGGTCGAAAATCCCTCCGAGATGCTTTTGGCAGGACGTCCGAAGAATATTTCGGGCAACTGCGCCGTCTGTACCCTTGAGGGCACGCGCCCCTTGATCGCCGAGATCCAGGCATTGGTCACCCAAACCGCCTTCCCTGCTCCGCGAAGAACCACAAACGGCATCGACTACAATCGGATGTGCCTCATCATCGCCGTTCTGGAAAAGCGCCTCGGCTTGAAATTCTATCAGAACGACGTTTATCTCAACGTTATCGGCGGTCTGCATCTGGACGAGCCAGCCTCCGACGTCTCGGTCGCCATGGCGCTCATCTCCTCCATGACTAACCGCATCATTCCCGACGACCTCATCGCCATCGGCGAGCTTGGACTTGCCGGCGAGTGCCGCGCCGTTTCCAACCTCGAGCAGCGCGTCAAGGAGGCCGCACGCCTCGGATTTACCCGCGCCGTGGTTCCCCACAAGAATATCGAGAAGCGCAAGCTCTCCTGCGAGGGGATCAAGATCATTCCCATTCGCGGCATCTACGAGGTGCTGAATTTGATGAAGGAAGCCGAATAAGAAAAACCGTTCCGTGTGCCATGTGCATGCGGAACGGTTTTCTCTTTGCGCAGAAAAACAAAAAAAGACGCCAAATGCGTCTTTTCGGACTTACGTCCATAGAAAATCGAATAAAAGAATTGAAGGAGAGCCAAAAGCGAAACTCAAAAATTGTTGCATTGAACTTGGAAGTTCAAGCCCTCGGTCTATTAGTATCAGTCAGCTGAGTACATTACTGCACTTACACCCCTGACCTATCAAACTCGTAGTCTACAAGTGACCTTACCTAATCAAGTTAGGAGGGATATCTCATCTTGAGGCTTGTTTCACGCTTAGATGCCTTCAGCGTTTATCATAACCGCACGCGGCTACCCAGCTATGCACTTGGCAGTACAACTGGTGCACCGGAG
>JAFWAA010000019.1 GCA_017507905.1 Clostridia bacterium
AAATCTTGCACAAAGACTACCGAAGAACCATCACCCACAACACGAATTATACCTACAAGTTTGCCGTCTGCAAAAGCAGCATAACTTTTCAATGAGTGCAAATAGGCATCTTTCAGCATCTGCGGTTTTCTGATGTAGTTTATCCATCCAACACTTTCATAAAGCGGCAGTATTTCTTGCTCATTGTAATCCTTATATTCTGCAATGGTATATTCCATAGGTTCACCTCGTCAAATTCTTATTTACCGTTCTGCTTTATTGCCAGTTTCGCCTTTGTATTACAAGGCAGAGGGCAAAGCCCAGATCCCTACGGTTGCGCGTCCTAAGGCTCCCTTTCGGAGGGAGGCTTTCCGTTAGTTCCATTATATCACAAATCGGTAGAGAAAACAAGAGTGATCTTCTATTCGCCCGGGAACTCGCGAAGCGAATATCACTCGGCGTAAGCCGAATATCACTGCGCAGCAATAGAACTCGCCGCAGGCGAATAAAACCGGCGTGATACTCCAAGCGGAGTATCACGCCAAAGCGTTTGCCTTCTTTTCGTTATTTTCCGTTGGCGTAAAAGACCTTTGCGGCGGCGATCAGGCTGTAATTTTTGCTGCCGATGGCGATGGCCTCCCATTGCTCGGGCGAGCCGGTGTAGTAGACCGCGCGCAGATAGGCGCAGTTGTAGAAGGCCATCTCGGCGATCTCGGACGTCCCCGCATAGATGGTCAGCTCGCTCCCCGCACGCATGGGCGGATAGAGGATCAGCGTGGAGGTGTCCTTGGAATAGAGAATGCCATCCACGTCTCGATAATGAGGATTTTGCGCATTGACCGAGATATACATGAGGTTTTTGCACGCGGAGAAGGCGAGCGCACCGATTTTGGTGACGCTCGCGGGGATCTGAATGGCGGTCACGGTCGAGCAGCCAAAGAAGGCGCCGCTATCCACAGAGACTACTCGCTCGCCCGAGGGGGCGTATTCGGGGATCACCACGCAGGCGTCGATGCAGGTGCCAATGCCAAACACGCGGCAGGTGCCGTCCCCATTGCTCACAAAGGAGAGGCCGTTGCTCACGTCGGGCAGAAGGGTCTCGGGCTCGGTCTCCTCCTCGCTTTCGAACTCACTCTCTGCGGGCGAGGAGCCGATCGGCGGAAGGATCACGGGCGGATCGGTCTCGTAGAGGGGCGGAAGACGGGTGTCGGTATGCTCGGGCAGACGTCCGCCACCCGTATCCACGCTTTCGTGCGGCAGATTTTGCGCGTAGGAGAGGCAGAGAAGGGCAACGGTCAGCGAGAGCGCCACGGCAAAGGCGACGGCGAGAATGATCATCAGCGCGTGTGTCAAGGGTTTCATCAATAACTCCTTCCGAGGGGCAGGCGAGCCTGTCCTTTTTCTTTCATTATGACATGAAAGAGGCGCGCGGTCAAGCAGAACCGTTCCCCAGAAGTTGACATGAAATGCGAAGAAAACGCAGGAAAACGTCCAAAAAGAAGCGAAACGGAAGGAAATAAGCGCAAAAAGCGCATGGTCGGTCGATGAAAAGCGAGGGCGGGGCAGAGGGCAAAAAAAGAGAAGCCGCGTGACGAACACGCGGCTTCTTTTTTTACGGAAAATACAAAATTACTTGTACTTGCGCTTTCTTGCTGCTTCAGACTTCTTCTTGCGCTTCACGCTGGGCTTCTCATAGTGCTCTCTCTTGCGAAGCTCGGTGAGGACGCCGGAACGAGCGGTCGCACGCTTGAAGCGACGAAGTGCGCTGTCAAGAGACTCGCCTTCCTTGACTCTGATTTCTGCCATTGATATCCCTCCCTCCGCAGTAACAAGAGATAATTATCGCGGGAACTTAGGGTTCCGGAACAAAAAATTATCTTTTAAGATTATACACGATTTTGCACGCGCTGTCAAGGGCTTTTTCAAATTTTTTCTCTTTTTTCGGGAATTTCGGATTTTCCGCCCTACGGGTGCAGAATTTTGCGCGACGGCTTGCCGCCAGTCCTCACCGGAGGGAGCCTAACGATACTTCCGCCCAAAAACAATAGCCATCTCGCGTTTCAGCGCTCCACCTCCGCTTTTTCTTTTGCCCATGTAGGCCCAAAAGAAAAAGCTTGGCAAAAAGAAAACGGCCGGGAGAATATTTCGCGCGTTGCGACGCGCGAGGAGGGCTACGCGCCCTCCACCTGCGCCCACTGGCGTGGGGGCTTTTTCCCCAAGCGAGGTGCAGTACGTAGCCGTTTTGTGCTTCGGGCGCGCTAACGCACGTCGCGTTGCCGCTTTGTGCAACACATTTTATTTTCCCCCACCATTCGCAAACACCCCGTAGAGCGAGGCTTCGAAGAAGTCCACGAGCGAGAGGGGCACAAACCGAAATCTGTATTGCAGTAACGGCGAACGAAAACTCCCCTTGAAAGCATAAAAAAAGGAAGTACGTTGTTCGCACTTCCTTCCGAGGGTAGCAATCCTATTTTTGGGGGAGTTTTGGGGGAGCTCGAGGGGTCTTTTTCAAAAGACCCCTCGAAAAAATCGCGTCCTGTCTAATATGTCCAGAGGTTAGCGGATGCGGCGGCACTCCAGGTAGTAGCGCTTGTCGGCGGCGTGACCCATGGAGAAGGTTTTGCGCGGAAGGGCGCCGTCAAAGAGGACGGTGCGGAAGAGCTCGTCTTTGCGCATACCGTCAAAGAGGAAGCCGACCGCGTTGTCACGGGCGGCCAGGGCGCGCAGGGAGTCCTCGCCGTGAATGTAGTCCACCGTGATCTCGGGGTGCGAGGCGGCGTAGGCGTCCAGAAAGCTTTGCAGCGTCCCCACCGTAAGCTGCTGCTCGGGGGAGGGAATTTTGAGAAGCTTGTCTTCACCGTCTCCCACGCAAAGCACGCGCTGGGGGGCGGCGTTGCCGTGAAGCGAGGCGACGTAGGTCGAAAGTGCGCCGAGCAGATCCTTCTCGTCGCAGTCAAAGACCACGCGGTAGATCGGCTCAAAGTCGAGGGCGTCGTCGTGCAGGTTCACCACTTCGCAAAGCGCGTAGCGCGCAGGATGCGTCCGTGCGGCTTCTTCGCCAAGCGAGGCTTTCAGCTCCTCGTAGTGCGCTTTTGCGCTGGCCAGCGAGTGGTTTCCGTCGCCAACGGCGAACAAAAGAGGTGCGAGGGAGGCGTCCGCGTAGCACTCTGCCATGGCCTTCGGCGTAACGAGGGCCGAGAGTGCGTCGGCGGTGTGCTCGATCTCCTTTTGGGTGAGGAAGCAGCCGCGTACGTGACCGCCGCCAAGCATCAGATCAAAGTCGTAGGCCGCCGCACGGGAGGACGCAGGCTCTGCCAGCGGCTCGATGACCGTGTGCATCGGATCGTCGATGAGGAGCATCACGTGCGGAAGCTCAAGCGGCGCGCCGCGGCGAACCGCCACGCGGGGCGGAATGCGATCCAGCACCGTTCCCTCGGTTGCGCGAATGAGCGACTTTGCGCCGCGACGGTAATCGTAGGCCTCCAGATCCAGAGCACCAATGATGCCGCGACGAATGCGGCCGTCCGACTGGGTGCGCTCCAGATAGAGCATTGCCTCGCCGTGCGCGTGCAGGATCTGCGCCTGCGCTTGCTCCATCGCCTCGTGGATCGCGGGAATGCGAGCGTCCCTTTGGTCGAGATAGACCTCGGGGAGGATCATGCGCAGCGTGGAGGGCGCGTCACCAACGGTGCGCGCGGCGTCCTGCCAGTAGGCAGGCTCGCTGGTGTATTGGTCGCAGGCAACGACGGCCCAGCGGGATCCGTCCGTGCGCGAAAAATCGGGCAGCAGGATCTCGGTGGGAAGAAACGGGAGAGCAGAATGCTTCATGGTGGCCTCCTCTTGTTGTTGGATTGAGGAAAGTATAGCACAAATCCGCGGAAATGTCAAGCGGAAGCCCGCGCGCGGGCTTGACATTTTTGCGCCTTTCCTGTATAATGAGGAAAGAAATGCGTTGAAAAGGAGGTACGGGTATGCAGATCGGTGGCTATACGCTTTCGCACGGGCTCTTTCTCGCGCCCCTGGCAGGGGTGAGCGATCGCTCCTTCCGCCGCGTGGCGCGGCGCTTTGGCGCGGAATATACCGTGAGCGAGATGGTCTCGGCCAAGGCGCTCTGCTACGAGCAGATCTCAAAGCGTCCCGTTACCGAGACACGCGTCCGCACGGCACCTTTGGCCGCCGTCCTGCGCGAGGAGGCTCCCATGGCCGTTCAGCTCTTTGGGGCAGAGCCAGACTTTGTGGCCGAGGCCGCACGTCTGCTCGAAAGCGGCGAATATCGCGGTGCGTGCGGAGAAATTCCGCCTGCCGCCATCGACATCAACATGGGCTGTCCCATGGCCAAGATCGTCGGAAACGGCGAGGGAAGTGCGCTGCTGAAAAATCCCGCGCTGGCCGCCGAGATCGTGCGCGCCACCGCTCGTGCGGTCTCCCTGCCCGTCACGGTCAAGATCCGCGCAGGGTGGGACGCCGAGAGCATCAACGCGGTGGAGGTCGCCAAGCGGCTTGAAGATGCGGGCGCGGCCATGATCTGCGTCCACGGACGCACGCGCGCGCAGATGTACGCGCCGAGCGCGGACTGGGGCATCATTCGTGCCGTCAAGGAGGCGGTCAGCGTTCCCGTGGTGGGCAACGGCGACGTCTTCTCGGGAGAGGATGCCCTCCGTATGCTCCGCGAAACGGGCTGTGACGGCGTGATGATCGCACGCGGCGCGCAGGGCAATCCCTGGATCTTCTCGGAGGTCGCGGCGGCGCTTGACGGACGCCCTTATACGCCCCCCACGAGGGAGGAGCGCCTTGCCGTGGCGCTTGCGCACGCCGAGGATATCGTGCGCGAAAAGGGAGAGCGCATCGGCGTTGCCGAATCGCGCAAGCACATGGCGTGGTATCTGCACGGCCTCCGCGGCGCGGCAAGTGCCCGAAACGCCGTGATGACCGCCAACACGCTGGACGATCTCCGCGCGATCTTTTCCTCGCTGATGCAGGCCGAGCCCTGAACGGGGAAGGGAAAAAGGAAAAAAGAAAAAACAACGCCGCTTCGCGTTCCCCCCTACGGATCAAAAAATGGCTCTGCAGTAAGCAAAGATAACCCCCGACAGATTGTAAATCATCTGTCGGGGGTTACTATTCGATCCATTGGAATTTTAATCCTCTAACATTATAAACCTAATGCTGCACCAACGATCATCAAAATGGTCAGTATTGCCGAAAATGAAATTCCTACAATCGTTAGTCCTATTTGCATTTTATTACCCATATGTTTCTTTTGAAATTTGAGAGAAAAAATTCCTACAAGCCATCCAAAGAGTGGCGGAAAGGAGAAATAGGTCAAGATCAGTGCATATATTTTGTTGTATTTTCCTTCTTCATTGGCAGATACAACGTTCATGTCCATTCTCTCCATCTCGTCTTTCAAGAGAAAATCCAATGAACAGTGAAATAACTTACTCATTCGTATTAACTTATCTGTATCCGGATAGGTTATATTCAGTTCCCATTTTGACACAGATTGCCTTGATACATTTAATAGTTCCGCAAATTGCTCCTGCGTCAAATTTTGTTCTTTTCTCAGTTTAGTGATTTTTTCGCCTGTTGTCATATGATATATCCTTTCTGCATTTGATGATATCATTTTAACAAATGGTGTTCGATTTTTCCACCAATGATAAGGTTCAAAATGTAAATTGTGGGTTGCGGCTTGTTTTTTGGGGGAGATGGGAAGGGAAAAAGGAAAAAAGAAAAAACAACGCCGCTTCGCGCTCCCCCTACGGATCAAAAATTGCTCTGCAGGAACCAAATCATGAACGCCGACAAATGTTCAACCGTCTGTCGGCGTTTGCTGTTCGATCCATTGGAGTTTGTTCCTTACACAGGTGTTCCTACTTCAATTAAGTTGCCATCTAAATCGTAGAATCTGACCACCTTTTGCCCCCAACTGTGTGTCATCAGATGATTGACATATTCGATTTCAGGATAAAGTGTTTCAAGACGCTCTACAAATTTCTCTATGTTGGGCTCTTCAAAATACAACTCAGATTGATTACTGTTTGGAATTACACTTCTTTTTGTGAATTGTTCCCAGTATCCCAATTCCTGTAAATATAAATGATTCGTCAATTCCATATTTCCATCGTTGTCTTGAAGCAGTTGAAGCCCGAACATATCATGATAGAACTTTAACGCACGGTTACAATCTTTAACAACAATAAGAGTTCCTTTGTATTTCATATGCGTTTTCCTCGTCAAATTCGTATTTCCCGTTTGCCTCTGTCGTCGGCTTTGCGTTTGTTATACAAAGGCACAGGGCTTAAGGGGATGCCCTCGCGGCTGCAGAAGGCGCGGGCTCTCCGTTGGGAGAGCCCGTTCGTTTTCTTACAGGCTGTCCGCAAAGGCGGTCGCCAGACGGTCGCAGCGCTCGTTGTAGGGGTGGCCGTCATGCCCCTTGACCCAAACGAAGGTCACCCGATGCCGATCCAGCTGCTGCAAAAGCGCCTCCCAGAGGTCGGGGTTGAGGGCGGGGGATCGGTCCGCTTTTTTCCAGCCCTTTTCCCGCCAGGCGCGCGCCCAGCCAAGCGTAACGGCGTCCACGAGGTATTTGGAGTCCGACGTCAGCGTCACCTCGCAGGGCTCGCGGAGCGCCTCAAGCGCGCGGATCGCGGCGGTAAGCTCCATGCGGTTGTTGGTGGTGGGGTTCTCGCCGCCCGAAAGCTCGCGCTCGATCCCGCGATACACCAGCACCGCGCCCCAGCCGCCCTTTCCCGGGTTGCCGCGGCAGGCGCCGTCGGTATAGATGTCCACGTGCTTCATGCGAGAATCCTCCTGCTTGTCGGCCAGAGTGCCGATTTTTCTTCATTATACACCAAAAAAACGGCGTTTTCAATCGAAACGTGTAAGTTTTTTTGCAAAATCTCTTGATTATTTATGAATTTTTGTTTATAATGGTAACAGACCATTCAAAATTAGACGCCGAGGCACTGAAAATTGGAAGGAGTATCCCATGAGTCAGGAGAACGCAACCAAAAAGCGCCGTCGCCGCTTTGGCGACCGCAGTGACGGTCGAAAGCTGCGCACGATCAATCCCATGACCAAATTTATGCCCTACATCATGCCCATGCGCTGCGACGCCTGCAACACCTATTCGGATATGTTCGACGTCACCAAGACCGATAAATTCTGCCGCGAGAAGGTCAAGCAGGGCAAGACCAGCTTCGGCTTTTTGCACGTCATGCTGGCGGCTTACGTCCGCACCGTTTCCCAGCGTCCGGGCATCAACCGCTTCATCAGCGGACAAAAGGTGTTCGGCCGAAACGATATTCAGGTCGTCATGACCATCAAAAAGACGCTCTCGCTCGACTCGCCCGACACCTGCATCAAGGTGCGCTTTGAGCCGACCGACACGGTGGACGAGATCTACGAAAAGTTCAACGCCGTGGTTGCGGCAGTGCAGAGTGCGCCCGAGGAGGTCAACTCCTTTGACAAGCTCAACAAGCTGCTCTCCCTGATCCCGGGTCTTCTTTGCCGCTGGACGGTCAAGTTCCTCAACTTCTTAGATTACTTTGGCCTTCTGCCCAAAAAGCTGCTTTGGCTCAGCCCCTTCCACGGCTCGATGATCATTACCAGCATGGGCTCCTTAGGCATTCGTCCCATCTACCATCACATCTACAATTTTGGCAACCTGCCCGTGTTTATCGCCTACGGCGGACGCCGATCGGTGGTTTGCTGCGACAAGGAGGGGCGCGCCTCTCTCAAGAAGTACATTGAGCTGAAGGTGGTTACCGACGAGCGCATCTGCGACGGGTATTACTACGCCTCGGCCTTTAAGCTGATCAAGCGCTACGTGGAGAACCCCGAGCTCTTGGAGACGCCTCCCGAGAAGGTCGTGGAGGACATCGACTAAGCCTTTGCCAAAAGGTCCACGGAAAAAGGGAAGCGCGAGCCACGCGCTTCCTTTTTTGCGCGGGTTGTCCGCTTTTTCCTGTCGCGGAAAACCGCTCCGAAGGCAAAAAAAGACCTTATTCGGGCGGAAAAAATCGAATAACCCCTTGACTTTTTCTCGATACTATATTAAAATATATAGAGTTATTTTTTTCCACGGTTGCGCGCGGCGCAAGAAAGGACGGTCTCCTATGGCGACATTCAGAAAAATCGGAATTTTAACCTCGGGCGGTGACGCTCCCGGCATGAACGCGTGCGTAAAGGCAGTGGTCAACAAGGCCTATGCCCTTGGCATCGAGGTCGTCGGTATCCGCGGCGGCTATGCAGGCCTCATTCGCGGTGACCTCATTCCCCTCACCCAGCAATCGGTCAGCAACGTCATCGGTACGGGAGGCACCTTCCTCTACTCCAGCCGCTGCCCCGAATTTGCCACCGAGGAGGGTATGCGCGTAGCGGTGGAGATCTGTAAGAAGAACCAGATCGACGCCATGATCTGCATCGGCGGCGACGGAACCTTCCGCGGCGCGACCGACCTCACCTTCCACGGCATTCCCTCCATTGGGCTTCCCGGAACCATTGATAACGATATTACCGCAACGGATTATACCATCGGTCTGGATACATCCATCAACACGACCGTGAATATGATCGACTGCCTGCGCGACACCTGCGAGTCTCACGCCCGCATCAACGTGGTCGAGGTCATGGGCCGCCATTGCGGACAGATCGCCCTCTATGCCGCTATTGCCTCGGGCGCCGTTGCCGTGGCCATTCCCGAGCGCCCCTTTGATGAGGCCGCCGCGCTGGACAAGATCCGCGCTCTGCGCAAGAACGGCAAGCGCGGCATGATCGTGGTCGTGGCCGAGGGTCTGACCAATCCCGACGGCTCGCCCTACGCCGAAACGCTGACCAAGCGCATTGAGGAATACACCGGCATCTCCACCCGCTTTGCACGCTTTGCGCACGTCGTGCGCGGCGGCAATCCCACCGTTCGCGACCGCACCACCGCCTCCGACATGGCCTCCCGCGCCGTGGAGCTTTTGGTGGAGGGCAAGAGCAACGTGGTCATGTGCGAGCTGGACGGCGAGATCCGCGACGTGGACATCGCCTTCGCGCTGATCGCTGACCGTATGTATAAGAACAAGCTGAAGGACGGCGACCTCGACCGCTTCTCGGCGGACGAGCTTGACTCCATGCGCGCCCTGATCGCCAAGCGCAACCGCGAGATTGACCGCCTCTACCAGGTGGCCGCCGACGTCGGCTTCTGAGAAAGCCTGCGCAAAGAGCAGCACCGAACGAATATCGCTCCCTCTGCCGAGCAGAAGGAAGACACAAGAGAGCGCCCGGGCTTACCGCCGAGGCGTTCTCTTTTTCGGCTTTTCCGAGAGGGAAGGGCAAAAAAATAAGTTCTCTTTTTCGGCTTTTCCGAGAGGGAAGGGCAAAAAAATAAGCGCTCTTTTTGGCAAACGATTGACAAAGCGATGCGCGGTGTGCTATAATAAATAGAAATGCAACTGCTTTTTTCAGAAGGGAGTGTCAAGGTTATGGCAAAAGTAGCTTGGAAGGGCGGCACCCTGCTTGCCCCCGTTCCCCCCGCGCTCGTCACCTGCTCGGACGGTACGCAGGACAACGTGCTGACCGTTGCCTGGACGGGGATCCTCAATTCCGATCCGCCAAGGACCTACGTCTCGATCCGTCCCACGCGCCATTCCCATCACATCATCAAGGAGAGCGGCGAGTTTGCCATCAACCTTCCCACAAAGGACCTGGTCCGCGCCGTGGACTGGTGCGGCGTCTTTACGGGTGCCAAGGTGGATAAATTTGAACGATGTCGCCTGACCCGTACCCCTGCCGAGAAGATCGCCTGCCCCCTTCTGGCCGAAAGTCCCCTGGCACTGGAGTGCCGCGTGACCGACGTGCTTTCCATGGGCTCGCACGACGTCTTTTTGGCGGACATCGTTGCCGTTGACGTGGAGAACTCCCTCATCGGCGAGGACGGAAAGCTCCACCTGGAGCGTGCAGGCCTTGTGGCGTATGCCCACGGCGACTATTACGAGCTGGGCCGCAGGCTCGGCCATTTCGGCTTTTCGGCAAGCAAAAAAAAGAAGGCTCCGCCGAAAAAGCACTGAGCGGAAAGGAAGAAAAACACCATGTATTTATATAATTCTCTGACCAGAACGAAAGACGAGTTCATTCCCAACGAGCCGGGCAAGGTAAGCATGTATACCTGCGGCCCGACCGTCTACCACTTTGCCCACATCGGCAACCTGCGCACCTATATCATGGAGGATATCCTCGACCGTTACCTGCGCTATGCGGGCTACGCGGTCACGCGCGTGATGAACATTACCGACGTGGGACACCTGACCTCGGATGCCGACACGGGCGAGGACAAGATGCTCAAGGGCGCAAAGCGCGAGCACAAGACGGTCATGGAGATCGCCAAGTTCTACACCGACAAATTCTTTGAGGACTGCGAGGCGCTTCACATTCGCCGCCCCGAGGTGGTTCAGCCTGCCACCGAGTGCGTGGAGGAGTTTATCCGCGTGATTAAGTCCCTCATCGAGAAGGGATACGCCTACGAGGCAGGCGGAAACATTTATTTTGACACCTCCAAGCTGGAGCAGTATTACGTCTTCAACAACTTTGAGGAGGAGGATCTTGCCGTCGGCGTCCGCGAGGGCGTTGAGGAGGACGGAAACAAGCGCAACAAGGCGGATTTCGTTCTTTGGTTCACCAAGTCCAAGTTTGACGACCAGGAGCTGAAGTGGGATAGCCCCTGGGGCGTGGGATACCCCGGCTGGCACATTGAGTGCTCCTGCATCAGCATGAAGAATTTGGGCGAGAGACTGGACATTCACTGCGGTGGCATCGACAACGCCTTCCCGCACCACACCAACGAGATCGCACAGTCCGAGGCGTACCTCGGTCACAAGTGGTGCAACTGGTGGGTGCACGTTCTGCATCTGAACACCAATTCGGGCAAAATGAGCAAATCCAAGGGCGAGTTCCTCACGCTCTCGCTTCTTGCGTCCAAGGGCTACGATCCCATGGTCTACCGCTTCTTCTGCCTGCAATCGCATTACCGCAAGTCGCTCGTCTTCTCCTACGAGAACATGGACAACGCCAAGGTCGCCTACGGCAAGCTGATTTCGCGCATCGCGTCGCTCCGCGAGGAGGGCGAGGTGGACGAAGCCGCCTTTGCCGAGCTGAAGGCCTCCTTCGTCAAAGCGATGGACAACGATCTGAACACCTCGCTCGCCGTGACGGCACTCTACGACGTGCTCAAGGCCAAGACCAACGGCGCGACCAAGCTGGCGCTTCTGCGTGATTTTGACCGCGTGCTTTGCCTGGATCTGTTGGAAAACGCCGCCAAGAAGCGTGCGGAGGACGCCGCTGTGGCGGAGGAGAGCAAAGCGGCGGACGATCCCTTCGTTGCCTGGATCGAGGAGCAGATCGAAGCGCGCCGTGCCGCCAAGGCATCGAAAAACTATGCCGAAGCCGACCGCATCCGCGCGGAGCTGCTTGGCAAAGGCGTGACGCTGATCGACACCAAGGAAGGCACCACCTACCGGATCGGGGACGCCACATGATCGAAAAAATCAAAGCGTTCCTCCGCAAAGACCGCGAGGTTCTGCTCTACCTGCTCTTTGGCGGCTTGACCACGGTGGTGGATTTTGGCGTGAGCTTTTTGCTCTACCGCCTGCTTGGCGACGCCATGGAGCAAAACCGCCTGCTCATTCACGCGGCGGACGCCGTGGCCTGGGTGTGCGCGGTGCTGTTTGCCTTTTTCACCAACCGCGTGTGGGTCTTCCGCAGTGATCGGCGCGGATTTTTGCCGATCCTTTTGGAGCTTTTCTCCTTTGCCGGCGGCCGCGTGCTGACCTTCCTTTTGCAGGAAGGCGTCATCGCCCTCTTTTACGGCGTCCTGGCGCTCAACAAATACGCCGTCCGCATCGGCGCAGCGATCCTCGTGATCCTGCTCAACTACGTCATCAGCAAGCTTCTCGTCTTCCGCAAAAAGAAGGAAAGCGGCGACGCGTGACGTGCTTTAGGGGGCGCGGGTTATTCGAGGGGACTTTTGAAAAAGTCCCCTCGAGCTCCCCCAAAACTCCCCCAAAAATAGGATTGCTACCCTCGGAAGGAAGTGCGAACATCGTGCTTCCTTTTTTTGCGCGGAGAAGGGGAGTTTTCGCTCGCCCGTACTGCAATACAGACTTTGGTTTGTGCCCCGATCGCTCGTGGACTTCTTCGAAGCCTCGCCCTACGGAGTGTTGGCGAACGGTGGCGGCTTTGCCATCAGCAAAAAACGCCGATGAGGATCGCACAAACCCTCATCGGCGTATGTTCATCTTCCGTAAGTCCCCGTCAACGGGTCCTTGAATAAGGCGATTTCAGGCGTGGCAAAGGTAAACACGATAAACAGCACCGCGATCACGCAAAGCGCGGCAAGCGCTCCCGTTGGACGTCGGCAGGGCGGCTTTTCGCTTCTGAACAGCTTTGTCTCATACAGATACGCCGCTGCCGCGGAAAGGAAAAAGATCACAATGTTGATCCAATCCGGCGATTGGCCGATCACGCCGTTGTAGGTGTAGAAGATGATCGGGATCAAGCTCATGCCCAGAAGAATGCCGCGCAGCTTCACGCACCAGAATTCCCGACGCTCACGGAAGAAAAAGCTCTGCACGATGGCAAAGAGAAAGGTCGGCCAAAAGAAGAGCTTCATGTGCTCCCAGGTGGACTCGTTCACCCCCGAGAAGGGCGCGATCCAGGCCGCCTCCAAAAGCCAATCGTACAAAAAATGCAGGAGCGTGCCCCCAAAAGAGGTCACCGCAAAGCCCAAAAGCTGCCATGCCCCTATCGACCGTTCCTTCATTCCATCACCGTCCCTTTGCATCCGTTCTACCCTATTCTATGCCAAACAGCCCACGGATATACCCCCGACCCGCAGCTTTTAAGACGCACCCTCGCACAGCAGGACGGCAAAGCCCCCTCTTTTTTCTTTTTTTCGCCCACGGCGGTCTCGCCTCCGGCGAAAAACGACCCGTTTTTCCCCTTCCCCTTGCGCAAAAAGCGTTGACAAATGCCGCAAGATGTGCTATGATAATACTGAATGATTATGTATTCCGAAAATGTGATTTAGGTAAAGCGAGGTTATGTTCACTATGCATTGGTCTGAAGAGATCGCGCAACGCATTATTGCGCGCAACCCCAATAAGAATGAGTACGTCTGCGCCGCGGGCATCAGCCCCTCCGGCTCGGTCCACATCGGCAATTTCCGCGACGTGGCCACCTCTTTGATGGTGGTCAAGGCTCTGCAGAAGCAGGGCAAGCGGGCAAAGCTCCTTTTCTCCTGGGACGAGTTCGACCGCTGCCGCAAGATCCCTGCCAACGTGCAGGCCAAGGTGGGCAGCGACTACGACAAATATATTGGCTGCCCCTACGTGGATATTCCCGACCCCTGGGGCTGTCACGAGAACTACGCCAAGCACTTTGAGGAGGAATTCCTCAACGCCATGAAGCAGTTTGGCATCGAGCTGGATTGCCGCTACCAGGGCGAGATGTACCGCAGCGGCGCCTACCGCGAGGACATTCTCGAGTCGCTTCGCAAGAGAGGCGAGATCTTTGAGGTCCTCGACTCCTTCAAGACCAAGGATCTCTCCAAGTCCGAGGAGGAAAGACGCGCCGAGCATGACGCCGAGAAGGCGGCTTACAGCCCCGTCAGCATCTTCTGCCCCGTCTGCCACACCGATTTCACCACCGTGACCAGCCTCTCCGAGGACTGCACCGAGGCGGATTACGTCTGCCGCTGCGGCCACAAGGGACACTTCAACTTCCTCACCGACACCAACTGCAAGCTGGGCTGGAAGGTGGACTGGGCCATGCGCTGGAGACACGAGGGCGTGGACTTTGAGCCGGGCGGAAAGGATCACGCCGCACCCACGGGCTCCTACAGCAACTCCAAGGTCATCTCCCGCGAGATCTTCGGCTTTGAGCCCCCCCTGTTCCAGGGCTACGAGTTCATCGGCATCAAGGGCATGACCGGAAAGATGTCCTCCTCCTCGGGTCTGAACCTCACCCCCGAGACGCTTCTTAAGCTCTATCAGCCCGAGATCATTCTCTGGCTCTACTCCAAGACCGATCCCACCAAGGCCTTTGACTTCTGCTTCGACGACGGCATTCTGCGCCAGTACTTCGAGTTTGACAAGATGCTCACCGACTCCCGCGAGGGACGCGCGAGCGAGGCCGTGGAGGATATTCTCTACAACTGCCGCATCGAGGGCCGCGAGGTCGAGACGGTGCCCATGTCCCTGCTCGTGCAGCTGGGCTCCATCGTCAACTTCAACGTCCCCATGCTCGAGACCGTCTTTGAAAAGATCGGCACGCCCTACAAGGCCGAGCAGTTTGCCGACCGTTTGGATCGCGCCAAGTTCTGGCTGGAGCAGTGCGCACCCGACCAGGTCAACCGTCTGCGCTCCACGCGCAACTGGGAGATCTACGAGGGCATGACCGAGCAGGAGAAGGAGACGATCCGCCTTCTGCACGCCTATATCGCCAAGGGCGGCTACACGCTGGACGAGCTGAACGCCGAGCTTTACGCGATCCCCAAGGCCGTTTACGGCACCGAGATGACCGACAAGGAGCTCAAGGGCCTGCAGGGAACCTTCTTCCGCAACGTCTACAAGCTCCTGATCGACAAGGAAAAGGGCCCGCGCCTCTATCTCTTCCTCTACGCCATCGAGCCCGAGAAGTACGTAGGACTTCTGGACTTCTCCTATCCGCAGACCGATGCGGAGAAGGCCGCCGACGCTCCCGCAGAGGAGGCTGTTGAAAAGACCGTTGAGGAGGTCCGCGAGGCCGATCCCGTACAGCCCGTAAAGCCCGAGGTCACGATCGAGGATTTTGAGAAGCTGGATCTGCGCGTGTGCAAGATCCTCAAGGCCGAGACGGTTCGCAAGTCGCACTCCTGCCTCAAGCTTACGCTTTCGGACGGACTTGGCGAGCGCGTGATCATGTCCTCCATCAAGGAGAGCTACTCGCCCGAGGAGCTGATCGGCAAGAAGATCATCGTGATCGCCAACCTCAAGCCCAACCGCATCTGCAACATCAATTCGCAGGGCATGCTGCTGGCCGCAACCAACAACGCCTGCGGCTGCAAGGTCATCTTCGTGGACGACGCCGTTCCCGAGGGCACGGCCATTCATTAAACAAAAAAAGGAGGAGCGCCTTGTCCACACAACCGCTCCTCCTTTGCATAAGGAAAGGAAAACCGACATGAGCATCAACGTAAGGATCAAGCTGTCGCGCGGCATGACCGCGCCCGAATACGCCACCGAGGGATCTGCCGCCGTGGATCTGCGCGCGGCCCTTGAGGAGGGCGAGGTCGTCACGCTTTTGCCGGGCGAGAGATACCGCTTTCCCACGGGCGTGGCCATTTCCCCCGAGAGGCGGGACGTGGTGGCCGTGGTTGCGGGACGGAGCGGACACGGACTGAAGCACGGCGTGACCATGGCCAACAGCATCGGCGTGATCGACAGCGACTATCGCGGCGAGATCTCGGTGGTGCTGATCAATCACGGGAGCGAGCCCTTTGAGGTACGCCGAGGCGACCGCATTGCGCAGATGATGTTCATGCCCGTGCTGACGGCGGCCTTTTTGCCGGTGGACGAGCTGGACGAGACCGAGCGCGGCGCCGGCGGCTTTGGTCACACGGGAGTGAAGTAAAATCGGACAAGGAGGTCCTCTATGCTCAAACGCCTCTACGAAAAAAGCAGGCTTGGATTTGCGATCGCATGGATCGTGGCCTACTGCGTGCTGCTGTCGGTGGGAGACGCGCTCTCCGCATCCCTCGGTGTGGAAAAAGCCGTCACGCTTCCCATCGCGCTCCTGCTCTCGGCCCTTCTTCTTCTGTTCCTCGTCAGGCATCGCCTTTCGGGGGCGTACGGCCTTTGCCGTCCGCGGGCGCGCGCACGCGCGATGCTCTACTATCTGCCCCTTCTTCTTTTGCTCTCCACCAATCTCTGGTACGGCGTGCAGCCGCAATACGGCCTCGCCGAGACGGTGCTCTATATCCTCTCCATGCTCTGCGTCGGCTTTTTGGAGGAGGTCATCTTTCGCGGCCTGCTCTTTAACGCCATGCGAAAGGAAAATCCCACGGCGGCCGTGGTCGTCTCGAGCATCACCTTTGGCATGGGGCATATTCTAAATCTTGTCAACGGCTCGGGAGCGGAGCTGCTCCAGAGTTTTTTGCAGGTGGTCTATGCCACCGCCGCGGGATTTCTCTTCGTGATGATCTACGTCCGATCCGAAAGTCTCCTCGTCTGCATCTTCACCCACGGCGTCTTCAACGCGCTGAGTGCCTTTTCCAACGAGGCGGCGGCAGGTGACGGAATGCGGATCCTGTTCTGCCTTCTGCTCACTCTGATCTCGCTTGCCTACGCGCTCTGTCTTGCCCTCCCGTTGCGGAGAAAACGGACGGAAAAGACGGAAAAGAAGGAAAAGACGGAAAGGGCGGAAAAAAAGCCGCACGGCCCGCAGGACGGGTGAAAAGAAAAAACGGCTCTTGCTCCAAATTCGGAGCGAGAGCCGTTTTTTTGCATGCTTATTTCTTGAGCGAGCCGAGAAGGCCGATCACGCCGTCAACGATCAGAAGCACGCCGACGATGATGATCATCATGTCAAGCGCATTTCCGAAGGCGAGCATAAGGCCGACCACGATCGAGAGAACGGGGTAGAGGACCGCAAGCACGCCGGGGTTTTTCCGCTTGAGCACGTCGATCAGTGCCACCACGCCCTTGACCGCGATCAGAATGCCGAGAACGAGCAGAACGATCTGTGCCGCCGCCCAGCCGAGGATCAGGATCAAAATACCGATGATCAGGCTGACCGCACCGCCGACCCAGTTCTTTTTCACCAGGTCAAGAATGCCCGAGACCACAAACACAACGCCTGCGACCGTCATCGCCCAGCCCAGCGTTTGCGAGCGGAAGATCACGAGGAGCACGCCAATGATGATGTAAAGCAGAGAAGAAAAAAGCTCGGAGTTTGTTTTTTTCGCCATAAGATTTCTCCTTTCCTTGTTTTTTTTCATTATAGCACAGCCTCGTGCATTTTTCAACAGGATCGGCAAAAAAATAATGGCGTGCCGGGCGGGTTCGTTCAAAAAAAGACAACGAAAATTCACAATTTAGCCATCGGCCTTTCATTTTTGAATAGTATAATTGGGAATAGTTCAAAAACGAACAAACGGAGGGAGCAATGATGATCACGATCCAGGACTTGAACGGACACGCCCGAAAGATCGGCCTGGCCTACGAAAAGGCCTTGCTGCCGCTTTCAAAGGAGATCGATATGCCGCATACGGCGATCAGTATTCTTTTGTTTATTGCCAACAACCCTGATTTTGCCACGGCGAGCCACATTTGCGAGATGCGGGGACTAAAGCGTCCCGTGGTCTCCGCGCACGTGGAGCAATTGGTGCAGAGGGGCTACGTGGAGCGGCGCGCCGTTCCAGGGGATAGGCGCAAGGACGCGCTCGTTTGCACGGAGAAGGCGGAGCGCATCGTGGAGCTTGGGCGTGCGCGCCAGATCCGCTTTGCGAGTGCTTTGCTGGAGGGGATCGGCGAGGAGGATCGCGCCGTGATGGAGCGCTGCTTCCTCAAAATGAACGCCAATATCGATAAGATCATAAAGGAGAAATAAGTTCAAGATGCTCAAATTGCTGAAGTATATGAAAAAGCGGGAACGCCTCATGGTTCTCGGCTGTATTGCCCTGATCGTCGGCCAGATCTATTTTGATCTGACCATGCCCGACTTTATGAGCGATCTGACGGTTCTGATCAAGACGCCCGGAAGCGAGATGGCGGATATTCTGTCGGTGGGCGCAAAGATGCTTGGCTGCACGCTGGCAAGCGCTCTGCTTGCGATCGCCTGCGGCTTTCTGACCTCGCGCATCGCCGCGGGATACAGCTATGCCGTCAGAGAGAAGCTGTTTTCTCACGTCATGCTGCTTGGAAAAGCCGAGACGTCGCGCTTTTCCATTCCGAGCCTGATCACGAGAACCACAAACGATATCACGCAGCTGCAAATGATCGTCGTTATGGGTCTGCAATCGCTTGTAAAAGCGCCCATCATGGCGGTCTGGGCGATCATCAAGATCCTCGGCAAGAGCTGGGAGCTTTCTGCCGTAACAGCCTCTGCCGTGGTGGTGATCTGCACCACCGTTCTCATCATTATGTCGATCTGCCTGCCTCGCTTCCGCAAGGTGCAGAGGCTGACCGACGCGCAGAACCGTCTCGCCAGAGAGAATCTCACGGGCATCAACGTGGTCCACGCCTTCAACGCAGAGGGCTACCAGACCGAAAAGTTTGACGTTCCGAACACCGAAATGATGCACACGCAGCTGAAGAATCAGCGTCTGTTCTCCCTGATGCAGCCCGTGATGGGGACCTGCATGAACGGTCTTTCCTTGGCCATCTATTGGCTGGGTGCGGCGCTGATCAACCGCATTGCCCTTACCGATATGGCAGGGCGGATCGCCATGTTCAGCGACGTGGTCGTCTTCAGCACCTACGCCACCTACGTGGTCATGTCCTTTATGATGCTGATCATGGTCTTTATGATGCTTCCCGCCGCGCAGGTCTCGGCAGAGCGTATCAACGCGGTGCTGGATCAGCAGGCCACGGTTAAAGAGGGGACGCAGAGCGCCGCTCACGAGGTCGGCACGGTGGAGTTTCGCGGCGTGTCCTTTTCCTATCCCGAATCACAGGAGGAGGCCCTCTCGGATATCTCCTTCCGCATCGAACGGGGACAGACGCTTGCCATCATCGGTGCCACGGGCTGCGGCAAGACCACGCTCATCTCCCTGATCGCGCGCTTCTATGACGCGACCAAGGGCGAAGTCCTTGTAGACGGAGTAAACGTCAAGGACTATACCTTTGACGGGCTGTATCATAAGATCGGCTATATCACGCAGAGAGCCGTTTTGTTTGCGGGGAGCATTCGCGAAAACGTCACCTTTGGCGAGAGCCGCGAGGGCTTTGACGAGGAAACGGTGGACAGGGCGATCTCGCTTGCACAGGCAAAGGAGTTCGTGGATAAGACCGAAGGGGGCCTGGAGCATCGCATCGTGCAGCTCGGCAAGAACGTGTCGGGCGGACAGAAGCAGAGGCTTTCCATCGCCCGCGCTCTGGCGAGAAAGCCCGAGATCCTGATCTTTGACGATTCCTTCTCGGCGCTTGACTACAAGACCGACGCCGCTCTCCGTCACGGGCTTGCAAAAGAGCTTTCGGGCACCACCAAGGTCATCGTTGCGCAGCGCATCAGCACCATTCGCGACGCCGATCAGATCCTCGTGCTTGAGCGCGGTGAGGCGGTCGGCATCGGCACGCACGACGAGCTGATGGAGAATTGCTCGGTCTACCGCGAGATCGCGCAGTCTCAGCTGACGGCTGCGGAGCTGGCGTAAGGAGGTGCCGACATGAAGCAAACACTTTCTAAAATTTTCCGTTATATGGGCAACGCGCCGCTGGTGATCCTGGCGCTGCTGCTCGCCGCGCTGGCCGCGGTCATGACGATCGTCACGCCCGATAAGGTCGGAGAGATCACGAATATCATTTCCGACGGCCTTGTCGGCGGCATTGATCTGTCGGCTATCGCCAAGGTCGGCTTTACGCTGATCGCGTTTTATCTGATCGGCGCGCTGTCAAACTTCATTCAGCATTATATCATGGCCACGGTCACCCTCAAGGCCTCCCGCAGAATGCGCCACGATCTTTCGGTCAAGATCAACAAGGTGCCGCAAAAGCAGTTTGGCGAGACCTCAACGGGCGACATTCTCAGCCGCATTACCAACGACGTGTCCGTCCTTCAGCAGGGCATGACCAATAGCCTGCCCACGATGATCAGCGCCGCCACGCAGTTTGTCGGCTGTTTGATCATGATGTTCGCCACCGAGTGGCGTCTGGCGCTGACCGCCGTTCTGATCACCCTGGTCGGCATGGTGCTTCTGATGCTCATTATGGGACGCTCGCAGAAATACTTCAAGCAGCGCCAGGTCAGCCTTGGCGCGCTGAACGGCTACGTGGAGGAGATGTATTCGGGGCATGACGTCGTGCGCATCTCCCGCGCCGAGGACGGGGTGCTGAACCGATTTGGCACATTGAACCGAGACGTTTACAATGCCAACTGGAGATCCCAATTCCTCTCGGGCATGATGCAGCCGCTGATGAACGTCATCGGCAATCTGTCCTACGTGGCCGTCTGCGTGCTTGGCGCGGCGCTCGCCATGGACGGAACGATCAAATTCGGCGTCATTATTTCCTTCATTCTCTACGTTCGCCTCTTTACCGCCCCCCTGACGCAGATCGCGCAGGGAATGACCAATCTGCAAACGGCTACCGCGGGTGCGGGACGCATCTTTGACTTTATGGAGGCCGAGGAGTTGGAGGACGAGGGCGACAAGCCGCGGCACGATACCGAGGATACAAAGGGAGCTGTCGTGTTCGAGCACGTGCGCTTTGCCTATCCCGAGAACCCCGACAAGGTCATCATCAAGGATTTTTCCGCAGAAATAAAAAGCGGTCAAAAGGTTGCTATCGTCGGTCCCACGGGTGCGGGAAAAACCACGATGGTCAACCTTCTCATGCGCTTCTTTGAGATCAACGGCGGCAGCATTACGGTTGACGGAACTCCCATTCACGATATTCGCCGCGAGGACGTGCACGATATGTTCGGCATGGTCCTGCAGGACACGTGGCTTTTTGAGGGAACGGTTCGCGAAAATCTGGCTTACAATATGAAGGAGATCACCGACGACGAGATCCTGCGCGTGGCAAAGGTCTGCGGCATTGATAAGTTTATCCGTTCCTTGCCCGAGGGGCTTGACACGGTGCTGACCGAGGGAACGACCATCTCGGCAGGGCAAAAGCAGCTGCTCACCATCGCACGGGCGATGCTGCAGGATGCGCCCATGCTGATCCTGGACGAGGCGACCTCCTCCGTGGATACGAGAACCGAGGTCATCATTCAACGGGCAATGGATGAACTGACGAAAGGAAGAACCAGCTTCGTTATCGCACACCGCCTCTCCACCATTCGCAACGCCGACCTGATCCTGGTCATGAAGGACGGCGACGTGATCGAAAGCGGAGATCACGAGGCACTTATGCAGAAGGGTGGCTTCTACTATCAGCTCTACCAGAGCCAGTTTGACGTAGAGGAACAGGACGCATAAATGACAATAAACAAAGAAAAGGAGATAAACGAATGAAAATCGCAGTCACTTATGAAAACGGACAGATCTTTCAGCACTTCGGGCATACCGAGCAGTTTAAGATCTACACAGTAGAGGACGGTAAGGTCGTTTCCTCCGCGATCGCGGAGACGAACGGCAGCGGACACGGCGCGCTTGCGCTCTTCCTTGCGGAGAGGGGCGTATCCGTCCTGATCTGCGGCGGCATCGGGGGCGGCGCGCAGATGGCGCTTGCCAAGGCAGGCATCAGACTGTTCGGCGGCGTCAGCGGTTCCTCTGACGAGGCGGTGAACGCTTTCCTTGCAAACAACTTAACCTTCAACCCCGAGGTTAGATGCGATCATCACGACCACGAACACGGCGAAGGTGAGCACACCTGCGGCAGCCACGGCTGCGGATCGCAGGATTGCGACAGCCACAGCTGCGGCAAGTAAAGGAGATCGCGTTGAAGCAGCCGCATCCTGTCTCCAAGCCTCCGCTTTGGGGAGGATGAAGTCAAGAAAAAAGGAAAGCGAAACAGGAAGACCGCTTCTTCCCAAAACGCAACGAACGCACACGCATGGAATACCTACCGTGCAGGCATCGACATCGGCTCCACGACGGTCAAGCTCGCGGTGCCGGATGACGAGGACCGCATCCTATACGGACAATACAGACGCCTATCACGAGCACGAGCAAAAGACAAAGAAAAGGGCGACGGAGAAATCCGTCGCCTTGTTTACATAATATGGTTGAAAAAATAAAGAATAATCGGAGGTTCGATTGAATCTCAGATTTTAGTATTGTTGCAGAGAACAAAATTGCTCCGGTTTTTTGGATTTCGTGTTGCGTAATAATATTTGTAATCAACTTAAGCATAAGCCTTAGGAAAATGTCATTTTGGAGCTCAAGCAGAGAAAATCAAGGATATTTTTGTTGACAAAATAAAAAATTAATGTTACACTTATAACGCCACACAAACCGAGTATACTATACGAGTGTGTATTTTTATTTCGATAAAAATGCAGACTCCTTCTTCGCATACTTGTATAGTGTTGTGAGGTTTGTGTGGTAACAAACGGAGTTGTGCGTTTTTTGTGCGTGGCTTCGGCCGCGCACTTTTTATTTGCATATATGTTAAAAACATTTGACTTGTTTTGGCTAATGGGTTATAATAACTTTGTTTGTTTTGCTCAAATTTTGACAATAAAGCCAAAGGAGTATAAAATGTTACCGGTTATTTTAGCAATTAGAGATGAGGAAGATCGAAGCTACGTAGAGGAGGTTTATATAAAATATGGACCGAAGCTCTATTATATTGCCAACAGTTATCTGAATAACGTGCAGGATAGCGAGGATTGCGTTCAAGATGTTGTCATTGCGTTGATCGACTCTTTAGAAGATTATAAATGTTGGGATCATAGGCATCAGGTCAACTTTCTGGTTAAATGTTGCCGTTGCATTGCAATAAACAAATATAAGAAAAGATCAAAAAGGGAATCGTTAGAAAGCTCTATTAATGATACCGAAGAGATGCCTGAATTAGAGCTCGCAGACGAAGAAACAAGTATTCAGGAAATGGTCATAAGCGAAGAAAGCAAGATGAGATTGGTTAAGATGATTGAGGAAATGGATCCAAAATACGGTGATCTTCTTTTCTTCAAGGGCTTTCTTCATATGAAAAATGTTGTGATAGCCAAAATGCTCAATATATCTGTAAATTTGGTTAATGTCAGATTAAAGCGCGCAAGAGACATACTATTGTCAACAAGGAGTGAAGAGTTGGATGAGATACGAAGAAAATAATAAATTCGATTATCTGGTCAGTATTGCGTTGCTTGACTGCGGAGATAAGGATCTTGAGATGTTTGAGGCGATAGACGATTCAAATATTGTCCTCAGCAATAGACTTACAAGAAGAGTCAGACATATCATCTATAAAAAGTCGCATGAGAGTATGTTTAAGGCCACCAAACGCATATCTGTCAGGCTTGCAGTAGCTATGATGATAATTATGTCGTTGCTTCTTGTGACCTTGATGAGCATATCTGCAACGAGAGAGGCTATTTGGAATGCAATAGTTGAATGGTATGAAGACTATATCACTGTTCGTTTTGAAGATCCGAGCGGCGTCGTTGGCGCGGATGACACAACCGAAGCTCCCGAAACAACGACAAGTGGGGTTGAAAACACCGAGACGACCGATGATAGTACCGATACCGAAGAAACAGGTGATAATGTCGAAACGACCGAGCCGCCTGAGGGAATAGTATCTCCGCCTGCCGAAATCGAGGAAGTAAGAAAGCCTACATATCTTCCTGCCGGCGTGGAAGAGGAGTTTATACATAAGAGTTTTGCAGGCGTTTTTTATGAGTATTATTTAGGAGATGATTTGGCATATTTATTTAATCAAATGGTGTTAAGGGAAAATGATAAATATGTTGATAGCGAAACCGCTAAAGTTTCCGCTATAGAAATCAATGGATTTATGGGTACATTGGTTGAATATACTGAAAAAGAGGAAATACATATAATTTGGACGGATTCGGAATACGTGTATAGGTTGACTTCTTCGGAACTTGACATAGAAGAATTAATCAAGGTGGCTTGCAGCGTAGAGTAATATATTGTCAATAATACACAAAATAACCTATAAAATTTGTGAATATGCACAAAATGTCGAAAAAAGGCGAAAAAATGTAATTTTTTTCGTCTTTTTTTGATTTTTTAGTTTTGAGGGATATTAATATCTCATTTTAACTTTCAGGAGGATAAAAATGAAAACAAAAAACAAAACAATCAAAGTCTTAGTTGCAACGCTTCTGAGCGTTGTGATGCTGTTTGGTGCTTCTATTGGAGTAGTAGCGGCTGATAATCGTGATGACGGAATTATGCCGTTATGGACAAGCATATCGACGATTGAACTTGATGTGGCTTTTTCAGGTGACTTAGGAAATGCCTTGGGAGCGGCAACAAAACAATCTACCGCTTCCGCTATTGAAGGTACATTGGTGCTTTACAAATGGGTTGACAACGACTGGGAATATGTAGACGAATGGTATAACTACAGGACTCGTGGAACCTTGATAGTTAGTGGCGATTTTACTGCTGAGCCCGGAGTTACATATAAGGCAGAATTTACCGTAACTGCATACACTGGCAGCGTTGGTGAGACCGAGACTGTCGAGTATAGCAATACTTGCCCGTCAAATTAAAATGATATTCAATGCATGGATAGCCCGAGCATAGATACTGTGCTCGGGCTACTTTGCTTAAGATCAATGTTTGTTAAAACATAAGTTTCAATGGCGACAGAAATCTCATTCTTTATTTTTTCGTAAAAAGCAAATAATTACACGAAAATTGCAAGAATTTTTGCAAAAAAGCATGACCTTAATTGTGAATGCCTACGAAATCCATTTCGCGACGTTAAAGACCGTAATTGTCCTACCAATGATTTGATATTTATAAATGCGGTGATAAATCGCATATATAAATTGTTCAAAGAATACGTTAGGAGAAATCGGGTAGTGAATCGATACATAGTTGTTAAAAATCAATGTTTATTTGAAGGAGCATCTCAGATTGAGTTTGGAATCTCATACGTCGAAGTGTGTGACGATAATATAGCAGTTCTGTCTTCGGTTCCAAACCTTTCACCTGATTATAAGGCGGTAGAGAAATTGGTGAACATTTGCAACGACCTTCAGCTAGATCCAATTCACTTGTATGATGTCGCCGAGGACTTTGTCGCAGAGCATTGAATCTTTAGTCGGACATAGCACTTTTACTTGTTTCACAGTCAGCTTCTCCTGCATAAACAGAAAACACCCGGTGACCAATAAACAAAGAAAAGTCGGTAATCGCGAGCCGCGATTACCGCCTTGAAACTATCAAAAATTAGCCGATAATGAGCCAAACATCTCCGTAAGTGGTCAAACATGTAGCCAAAAGCGAAAAATGGGCTTGTTCAACCCTCCAAGCAGGGAAGAACAAGCCCGTTATGTTTATTGTGAAAATGTGAGGTTTCACGGCGTTTTACGAGAAAGCAAAAGAAAATCGGAGGTTCGGTTGAACCTCCGTTTTGGTCTGATGTGACTTGCGTTGGCGCTGCTAACGCCGCTTGAACTTGCGGCCTCTACCACCCCAAGGGCGACTTGAACATTTTTCTGGTCATTTTATCTTTTTTCAGACCTTTCCACTACGGCAAAAATGACCTTTCGCGCTCTCGTGGCATCTTGTCTCCATGTGCTCCGATCGTGTCTATGGTCGTGTATGTGGTCGTGAAAATCCGCTCCCCATTTGATGTGGTCAGGCATCATGGGAGCGGATAACTGTTTGTAGGGCAATTGTGGTCAGAGCATGTGGTCGGTTTCTCTAAGATTCCGCTACCTGATGTTGTCGCATTGTAACGCTTACGAGAGAGTTTGTCAAGAGCGTTTGCGATTAAAATTTGCACCGCAATAAGCAAAGAAAAAGCCCGGAGCAATCATATTCAACATGTGTGCGCAGATTGCATTGGTACATACATGATGGAGATGATCGCAACTACACCCAAATCCCTCTCCCAACGCCGTCAATAGCCAATATTTGATACGCTGTAAGCAAAGAAAAGGGGATGTTCAGTTTGATCATATCCATGGGAACTGATAAGTTAGTGCCAACATCAGCAGCCCAAAACCGAGTATAATTTTGTTGAAATAATTACAAGATCGTTGAATTCCTTCGAAAATCCTATTGCAATTTGTCAGAAAAAGGAGTATAATGTATTTGTATAAAAATACTTTTTATGAGGTGGAACATGGCTGCAAGCTATAAGAAACTTTTTAAACTGCTCATCGACCGCGAAATGAAGAGCAAAGAACTCGCTGCAAAGGCTGGTATCAGCCCGGCAACACTCGCGAAGATGAAGAAAGATGG
>JAFWAA010000020.1 GCA_017507905.1 Clostridia bacterium
CTTGATTCACGGCAGGGAGTGGCTATCGAATATCTCCCAAGCGCAGTATAACTAAACAAATAAAAAAGAGCAGACGAATCTGCTCAAATCAATCAAATATTAAGTAAAAACAGGCAAAAAAAATATCGAGTGTTCCTAACATCAGTTATGAACACTCGATATGGTCTGAGTGACAAGACTTGAACTTGCGGCCTCTACCACCCCAAGGTAGCGCGCTACCAGCTGCGCCACACCCAGATCGTCTTGCGACCTTGATATTATAGCACATTGTTTCGCCTTTGTCAAGACGTTTTCGTCATCTTTTTTGCTTTTTTTGAAAATCTTTTTTCTCTCGCAAAAAGCCTCGGGGCATCTGCCCATCGCTCCTCTTCAGACCGACAGGATCCTGCGCAGCTGCTCGATGGCGTCCTCGTAGGAATCAAAGCTGACGACATAATCGCAAAGCTCGGCGTTCTTTTCCTCATAATCAATGGCGGACAGGCGGTTGACCTTATCCTCGATCGAGGAGTTCTTGCGCAGAATGTTGGCCATCAGCGCGCGCTTGTCGCGCTTGATATAGACCGTGGTCACCTTGCGGTAGTGCGTTTTGAGCGACATCGCGCCGCAAATATCCATCGTGGTCAGCACGCGCTTCCCTTCCGCGAGAATGGCGTCCACGTCGGTCCTGCGCGAGCCGTAGCCGTGACCGGCGTACATGGTGGACTGGAACATCTCGCCGCTCTCGCACATCTTGCGGAATTCCTCAACCGAAACGTAGTTATACCATTGGTTCTCCTCCACGGCGGTGGGATCGTTCGTGGTGTAGCTGACCAGCTTGCGGAAGCGGTCGGTCTGCCCGAGCAAGCGCGTGGCGAGCTTGGATTTGCCGCTTCCCGACGGGCCGACCAGAACGACGATATCCGACCTTGTGGGCACGGTGACGTCGCTGTGCACCGAGTAGCTCTCGGCAATGACCTCCACGAGCTTGAGAAATTCGTCGTAGTTGTTGACGGCCAGCATACCCGTTGCCTCCCGGTTCCAGGGACGGCGCATCAGAATGGGGTATTTTGCACTCGAATTGAGAATGTTGTGCATGGCATCGTCAAAGAGGATGTCGGTGTGGATCTTGTCCTTGCGTGCGCCCATGTAGATGTGGTCCTGCGGGATCTCGGGAAACTCCTCGAGGATCCTCTGCGCGCGAATGCCCATAAACTGCGGCGGGATCGCGGTGGAGATATAGACCTCGGTCATTTGCGAAAGACGGCGGACAAACTCCTTTGCCCCCTTATAGACGGGCTGGGTGCGATAGAACTCGGCATCATTAAAATAAGGATAGATGGAGTCGGCACGCGTGCCCATCTTGCCCCATTGATCCTTCTCGTATATGGTCATCGGGGGATCAAAGTGGTGCTTTTCATTGGCCAGGCGAATGGCGTAGGACGTGCATTCCATCAACAGGTCATCCACGTCAAGTGCAGTGGACAGGCGGTATTTTCTGGTCATACGGAAATCTCCCTTCGGTAAGGCTAAAAAAGCAGCCTCCGCATTTGATACAGAAATACGGAAAGCTGCTAAACATCAGATCGTTGCCTTTATTATACCCCAAAATCGGGAGATTGTCAAGGCCTTGCCAAAAAAAGAGTGCCGCAACAAACGGCACTCTTTTTTTTCATTCATTTCAACACACCGCTTACAAAATTCTCGAGCGAGATCGCGTTATAAACGTGTGTTGCGCCATTGTTGCCCGGCTTCGTGTATTTCTCCTTTTCCATCATTCCCATCAGCACGTCATAGTATTGGCCAAAGTCATACGTATAATTGTGTTCATTTCCTCGACTTCCGTCCGCATAGAGCGTGTGCGACCCGAAGGAAAGATAATATTCCTCCTCCAAGGCAACGCAAGGAATGGTATACAGCGTGTGGTAGTAGATCGAATCCGTATAATACAGCGTGCTTGTGCTTTGGGAGTTGCGATTCAGGGCGGCGTTCGGATAGTTCAGATAGATATAGGTCCTATCATAGGTCTCGGGAGTGCCGGTATAAACTCCGTTTTCGAACGTGGGGTGGAAAATGATATCGAAATGCTCCATGTTGGGCACCTCTCGCTCTCCGGGGAGGAGGTCGGTGACCGTTAAGGCGCGGTTGACCTGGAACAGCGCGATCCACTTCAGACCGTTGTGATATTCCTTCACGTCCTCCGCGTTCTCATATACCACCCAAGTATACGTTTGGGCACAGCAATTGTGGCCCTCGAAATGTCCTTCCGGAACGTTGTAATAGCCGCAAACGTAATAGTAACTATCGGGATCAAAGGCAACGTGCAGGGGTTGAATTCCTCCCTTCACGTCACCGATCTGCTCAAACAAAGCTTTTGACGGCATGTCATAGTCCATATGGAGCTGCTGCAAATAGATCGACAGAGTGGAAACGAGATCACTTTCGTTATCCAATTCTCCCTCCACAATGGGCTCGGGCGGATTGGGCTTGCCGGAGGGTGCGGGATCGGTGGCAGGATCGGTCTCCGTCCCGCCTTGAGGATCGGTCGGCGTTGTGCAGCCCGAAAAGCACAAAAGCAAAAGGGCACCGAGTAAGAGGACAGACAGGATTTTTTTCATCTTCGTAAGCTCCTTTCGTAAGGTCTTCGTTTTTTCGATCGACGTTTCGCCAAGACCAGTATACCATATTTTCCCTGAAAAGTCAAGGGGGGGGTAAAATTTACCATTTCTTCACATTTCGGGAAAACACGCCGCCGTCAGAGCAGGTGAAACCTTTGCTTGTCGCTCTCCAGAATACCCTCTCGGCGCAGCTTGCTGATCTCTGCCGAAAGGCCGCTGCGATCCACCTCCAGGTAATCCGCCAGCTCCTGCCGATCAAACGGAACGGTGAAGCGGTTGCTCCCCGCCTCCTTGGCGCAGAGCAGAAGATAGGCCATCAGCTTTTCGCGCGTGCTTCGCTTGGAGGTGACCTCCGCACGCTGATGGAAGACCAGGTTCTTCTCGGCCAGATCCCGCATCAGATTGTAGATCATCTGGTGGTGAAATCCGCAGGCGTTTTGACAGGTATGCAGAATGTGCGAGCAGTCCACGAGCATGACCTCGCTCTCCTCGATTGCCACGACCGAGATGGGCATGGCCTCGACCGAGGCGCAGGCAAAGGCCTCACAAAACAGCTCTCCCTGCTTGACGTTCCCGAGAATGCTTCGGTTGCCGTAATAATCCACGCGGCTCATCTGCAGGCTTCCCGAGAGCAGAATGCCCACGTAGCGCGCAGGCGTCCCCTCGGAAAAAACGGTGTACTTCTTGTCAAAATGCTCCACGCGCGCACCAAGGCAGTGCAGCATTCGCAAAAGGCTCGCTTCCTCGATTCCCGCAAAAAGCGGACAGTTTTTTAGCATTTCCAGATATTTTTGCATATTTTCCTCTCTTTTTGTTGAAAATTCAACATACATTCCAAGGAAAGTATACTATAATCCAATTGAAAAGTCAAGAGGAGGAACCAAAAATGCGAATCGCTTTTTTTGATACGAAGCCGTATGATAAGCTCTTTTTTGAACAGTACGGAGAGCAATACGGCGTACAATTCAAATTCTTTGAGACCAAGCTCACGCTCGACACCGCCGACCTGGCACGGGGCTTTGACGGCGTTTGCGTATTCGTCAACGATACGGTAGACGCCCCCGTGATCGACCGTCTGCAGAGTCTTGGCATCACCACGCTCGCGCTCCGCTGCGCGGGATTCAATAACGTAGACATGAAGCACGCCTTTGGCCGACTGCACGTCCTGCGCGTGCCTGCCTACTCCCCCTATGCCGTGGCCGAGCACGCCATCGCCCTGCTTCTGACCTCGGTGCGCAGGATCCACAAGGCCTATATCCGCTCCAAGGATTTCAACTTCAGCCTGACGGGCCTGACCGGGTTTGATCTGCACGGAAAAACGGTGGGCGTTGTCGGCACGGGAAAGATCGGCCGCGTCTTCATCAACATCTGCCGCGGCTTTGGCATGAAGATCCTGGCCTACGACAAATACCCTGCCCCGGATCTTGCACAGGACGGCACGGTGCGCTACGTCTCGCTCGACACCCTCCTTCGGGAGAGCGACATCATCTCCCTGCACTGCCCGCTCACCGAGGAGACCTATCACATGATCGACGCAAGCGCGCTGGAAAAGTGCAAAAAGGGCATCGTGCTGATCAACACCTCACGCGGCGCGCTGGTCGATGCCGAGGCTCTGCTGGCGGGGATCAAGGCGCGCAAGGTGGGCGCCGCTTGCCTTGACGTGTACGAGGAGGAGTCCGAACTTTTCTTTGAGGACAACTCGGGGCACATTCTCGAGGACGATACCCTCGCGCGCCTCATCTCCATGCCAAACGTCATCGTCACCTCGCACCAGGCCTTTCTGACCGAGGACGCCCTTAGCAGCATCGCCGAAACCACCGTGCGCAATCTGGTGGACTTTGCCCGTCTCGGGCAATCCCCAAACGAGCTTTGCTACCGCGCGGGAATCACCTCGGATTGCCGCGACGGCAAATGCTTTTCCTAAAGATCCTTTACGAGGAGGTCTCCCAAGATGAACCGAAGGATCATTACCATTGACCGCGAAAAATGCAACGGCTGCGGCGCGTGCGCCGCAGCCTGCCACGAGGGAGCGATCGGCATGATCGACGGCAAGGCCGCGCTTCTTAGCGAGGACTACTGCGACGGGCTTGGCGACTGCCTGCCCGTATGCCCCACCGACGCCATTACCATTGAGGAGCGCGACGCCCCTGCCTACGACGAGGCCGCCGTTCGCGCATCTGTCGCCGCGAAGGAAGCGTCCTCAAAGGCCTGCACGGGAGGACAGTCGCGCTCCACCCGCCGATCCACCCCAATTGGCGGCGGATCGGGGGCATCGGTCAGCCGTCTTGCCCAGTGGCCCTGCCAGATCAAGCTCCTTCCCACGCGAGCCCCCTATCTTGACGGCGCCGATCTTCTGGTCGCGGCAGACTGCACGGCCTATGCCTACGCCGCCTTTCACGAGGACTTTATGCGCGGACGCATCACCCTGATCGGTTGCCCAAAGCTTGATGCCGTGGACTACACCGAAAAGCTTTGCGCGATCCTCTCCGAGAACCGCATTGCTAGCCTTTGCGTCCTCCGCATGGAGGTTCCCTGCTGCTCCGGCATCGAGCACGCCGCGCGCCGCGCCCTGCTCCTTTCCGGAAAGGAGATCCCCTTCCGCGTCGTTACGGTCTCCACAGAGGGAAAAATTTTATAATATTTTTTTGATTTTGTTGAAAATTCAACATATTTTCCACAAAAAACGTGTTATCATAGGAGTGTAAAGAACAAAACGAATCAAACGGAGGAATACAGTATGTTAAATCAAAAGGTACACGCCCTGCTCAATCAGCAGATCAACAAGGAATTCTATTCGGCTTATCTCTATCTCGACTTCTCCAACTACTTCAAGGCGCAGGGGCTTGACGGCTTTGCCAACTGGTATATGATCCAGGCGCAGGAGGAGCGCGATCACGCCATGCTCTTTTACACCTATCTGCAGAACGAAAATATGCCCGTTACCCTGGAGGCGATCGACAAGCCCGACAAGACCTTCTCGGCGCACATGGACGTCCTCAAGGCAGGTCTTGAGCACGAGATCTACGTCACCTCCCTCATCAACGACATCTACGGCGCGGCCTACGACGTGCGCGATTTCCGCACGATGCAGTTCCTCGACTGGTTCGTCAAGGAGCAGGGCGAGGAGGAGACCAACGCCAACGATCTGATCTCCAAGATGGAGCTCTTCGGCTCGGATCCCAAGAGCCTCTATATGCTCAACCAGGAGCTGGCGGCAAGAGTCTACACCGCCCCCTCGCTGGTGCTCTGAACAACAAAAAAAAAAACACACAGAAAGGATTTTTGAATCATGAAAAAATACGTTTGCGACGTTTGCGGCTGGGAATACGACGAGGAGCTTGGTGCTCCCGATCTGGGCATCGCCCCAGGAACGCCCTTTGATCAGCTTCCCGAGGATTTTGCCTGCCCGCTTTGCGGCGTGGATAAGGACAGCTTCAGCGAAGCGTAACGCTCGGAAAAGCACACAAAAAAACGGGACTGCGTCGTTCACGGCGCAGTCCCGTTTTGGATCCTTGGAGAACGGCTCCCTCGACAGGGCCGTTTTTTTATTTGGACAGCTCGCGCTCGATCGCCTCGATGCGGGCAGCGAGCGGCGGGTGGCTGTATTCCAGCACCACCTGCAATCGGGAGGGCGAGAGGTGCGAGAAATTGCCGCGGGCAAGCGTTTTGAGCGCCGTGATCAGCGCCTCGCCGTAGCCCTCCTTGACCGCCTGGCGGTCGGCGCGGTATTCTGCGCGGCGGCTGTAGGCCGAGGTCACAAGGCCGATCAGAGGCTGGACCAGGCCGAGCGCGATCCCCACGAGGATAAAGGCAAAGCCATAGTTGACCGTGGAAAAGCCGAAGGCCATGTGCAGCTGCGGCAGCTTGACGGCTCCCCAGACCAGGAAGGCCATGGCAAGGAAATTGAGCACGTTGAGGATCTGCTGCTTGAGCACGTCACGGTGCAATCCGTGCCCCAGCTCGTGCGCAAACACGGCGCAAATCTCGTCGGGCGTCAGCGCGTTGACGAGATTGTCGTAGAGCACGATGGTCTTCATTCGTCCAAAGCCCGTAAAATACGCGTTGAGCTTGGTGGTGCGCCTGGAGGCGTCCATCACCTCAATGGCCTTTACGCGGTAGCCGTGCTTGGTCAGCAGGCCCATCAGTCTCTCCTTAAGCTCGCCCTCCTCCAAGGGGGTGAACCGGTTGCCTGCACGGCTGAACAAGGGATAGAGGAAGGACCCGACCAGCGAAACGAGCAGGAGCGCTCCCGCAAAGAGGAGAATGAGCCAATCGCCGATCGCCACGTGCAAAACGGCCAGCAGCATGGAGAGAAGCACCGAAAGAGTCGCGCCAAGCAGGAAGGAGCGGACGCGGTCAAGCACGAAGGTCTTGACCGTGGTGCGGTTGAAGCCGTACTTTTCCTCGATGCGCAGGTTTTCGGCGTAGGAGGAGAACACGTCGATCGGGAGCCCGACCAGCGCGTCAAACAGGACGACCACCAAAAGCTGCATATAGGGGTGGGGCGAAAAGAGGGACGCCACCGCCGAATAGGCGTTGGTCAGAAGCAGGATCAGCGTCAGAGCATAGGTCAGGATCGACACGAGGATCTGCAGGCGGCTCTTCTCCGCACAGTAGCGTCTCCAGCGCTGATAGGTCTCGGCGTCGTAGACGTCGGTCACGCTCTCGGGCGTCGGGTTGCCTGCCGAGCGTGCCTGCAAAACGCGCAGGATCACGCGGTAAGCCGTCAGCAGGGTCAGAAGAAGAAGGATCGAAAGCTTCCATTCCATCAGAAATAATACCTCCGTAGATCAATGTTTTCGGTCATGCGGCGCGTGGCCGCCGTATTGGAGAAGCCTGCCTCAAAGGCTCAGGCAGTCTCCCGTAGAAAAGTCCTCGATGCGCTCGCCAAGCCTCTCCTTAAGATACGCATAGGCGCGCTCGCCCGTACAATGCCCCGTCAAAAAGCGTGCGCCGCTCCGCTCCATCGCCTCGGCTACGGAGTCAAGGGCACGTGCATCGGCCGCGTTGCTCGGATCGAGCCCCGAGAGATGCAATCCTCCCACCAGCACGTCGGGGGAGAACCACGCAAGCAGATTGCGAACGCCGCGGTGCGAGCAGCCGCTGAAGAGAATGCGCTTTCCCTCCTCCTCAACCAGCAGGTATTGCTCGTGCAAAAATTGCTCGGGCTTGTGCGTATTCCCTTCCCTCACACTCAACCCCGACGCGTCGATCGGGTGTTTTGGAGCACGCAGAGCGGAGGAAAGAACGGACACCCCCGAAAAAAGAGGCGTATCCTTCCCGATCGGGCGCAGCCGCGGATGCTCTGCAAGCGAGGGATCAATGCCAATGTAGCGCTCCCCGTGGTAATGCGCCCCGAAGGCTTTGTCGGACAGATAGAGCGGCGCGTGCGCATTCCGCGCAAAAAAGGCAGGGATCCCGCCGCCGTGATCGTAATGCCCGTGCGAGAGGACGGCCAGATCCACGTCGGCAAGCGAGAGCCCCATGCGCTCCGCGTTCTTGGCAAATGCGTCGCTCTGCCCCATGTCCAGAAGGATCACCCTTCCCGCCGTCTCCAAAAGCAGGCTGAGCCCGTGCTCGGGAGTAAGGGCGGGATCGCGTGCGGTATTCTCACAAAGCACCGCGAGCTTCATAGTCTTCCCACCTCGAGGAAATCGGGATCTCGGGCAAGATCGCAAAGCAAAATGCGAACGACCTCCTCAAGTCCTGCGCGGTCCTCCTCCGAAAAGCGTGACGGGATCGGGCTGTCGACGTCCAACACGCCAAGGAGTCGGTCGCCGCAGAGCAGCGGGACCACGATCTCGCTCCTGGACGCCGCATCGCAGGCGATGTGCCCCGCAAAGGCGTGTACGTCGGGCACGACGACCGTGCTTTTCGTGCGTACGGATGCCCCGCAAACGCCGCGCGTGGGCAGGATCTCGGTGCAGGCGACCTTTCCCTGGAAGGGGCCGAGGATCAGTCGGTCTCCCCGCCAGAGGTAAAAGCCGACCCAGTTGATCCCGTCCATGGCCTCAAAAAGCAGGGCCGAGGCGTTTGCCAGACGGGAGAGGGTGGCGCATTCTCCCTCGCCGAGTGCGCTGAGCGCCAGGTGCAGCGCTGGATAACCGGTTGACTTGATCATATTGCTTTCCTCCGCAAAAAATCGGTTTTCCGTTGAGGATCAGACCTCGTCCTCCTGCGCGTAGCTCTTGGACAGGCGCAGAGCGCAATCGGTGAGGAAATCGACGTTCTCCTCCTCAAAGATGACGTCACGAGGGGTGTGAATGCGATCCATGTAGTCGGTCTTCAGCAGCTTCGAGTATTTCAGCGAGGCCACGCCAACGCCGTGCTTGAAGCGGGATTGGTCAGAGGGGTAAAACACGCCCTTGGAGGCGATCTCCACCGAGAAAAGCTCCCCCTTTGCATAAAACGCTTCGGAAAGACGCCCGATCTCGCTCTCGGCCTCCTTTTTGGCCACGAGAAGAATCTTTTTGCCGTCCGAAACGCAGTCGAAGTTGACGAGCAGGGTCTTCTCGCGCACTGTGGGATGCGCCTTGGCGTAGGAGGACGAGCCGATCATGCCTGCCTCCTCCAGGTCAAAGAAGATGAACGCCACGTGCGCTCTCTCCTCCTCGGGAAGCCGATCCATGATCGAAAGCAGCGTGATCACGCCCGAGGTATTGTCGTTTGCCGTGCGCTTGTTGGCAGGTCCTGCCAAAAGAAGTCCAAACACACCGAAATAAAGCACCCAAAAGCCAAGGTAGGCCAAAAGATCCGCGCTCTGCTCGCCGACAAGGCCGCGCTCGACCAGAAGGCCAACGCCAACCCCCAACAGAAAGGAGACGCCAAAGAAGATCGCCAGAATGGGCAGGATGATCGCGATCTGATAGAGCAGATAGAGGCCGAAGCACTTGGGCGTGATGAAGTTGGGAAAGGGCAGCACGGGGCAGGTATCGTAATGCGCGGTGTAAACCACCCGTGCGCGGTCGGGATCTCCCACCACGGCGTTTCGCGCGCCGAAGCTCCCCTTCTCGATCTTGAGAGAATATCCCCTCTCCTCGGCAAAGCTGCGCAGATAGCCGAGAAAGGCGGTCTTTTGCTTTTTCGTTTTTCTGACCTGGTGCGATTCAAAGATCTCCCTTGTAAATCCGTTCATGCTTATGTCTCCAATTCCCGACAGATCCGCTCTGCCGTTTCGTATATGCGTTTTTGCTCCTCGGCGTCTGCCGAGCGGAGCGGCTTTTTCTTCGGTCTTCCCCAAACGTCCATGACGTGCGGTCCGATCCACTCGTATCCCCGACACGGCGAGAATACGCCCTTGAGGACGGACAGGCAGGCGATCCTCGGCTTCATGAAGATCCACTTCATCGGGTGCTTGATGAGCGCAAAGATCACCTTGGGATAGTGCGATGTGATGTTGGTAAACGTGATGCCGGGGTGCGCGACCGAAAGCGTGACCTTCTCCTCCTTGGCAAAAAGACCGATGAGCGCAAGCATGAGATATCGCTTGGCGTTGCCGTAAACGAGCGACGCCCGCTTTCGCGTGGAAAAATCCACGTCGCAAGGGTCGCTCGCGGAATAGCGGTGCGCAATGCTGCCCACGGCCACCACGTGCCCTCCCCTTTCCCTCAGAACGGGAAGCAGGGTGCGGATCATATAATAGGGTGAGACGAAATTGATCTGGAAGACGTTGTCGTATCCCGTATCGCAGATCCTGCGCGGAATGCTGTACGCCCCCGCGTTGTGCAAGAAAACGTCGGGCGGTGCCAAAAGGAGCCTGCGTGTGGCCTCCCTGACCGACGCCATGTCCGAAAGATCCACCCGAATGCAGGTCACGCTTGCCGTCGGTCTGCTTTCCAAAAGCTCCGCGCGCAAGGCCTGCGAGCGCTCTGCGTTGCGGTCCAGCAGGATCAGTGAGGCGTCAAGCGAGACAAGATAGCGGCAAAGCTCCCGTCCAAGTCCCCCCGTGCTTCCCGTAATGGCCACGGTCCTGCCGGCAAGAGAATGCGTATTCTCCGCAAGCCATTTTTCCACGCGCATCTCTCCCTCTCCTCTCCTGTGTATTCCTTACATTAGCCATTATAGCAGAAGCCTTGGCAAATTGCAATCCGAAAACGCGATTTTTCGCAAAAAATACGCATTTTTCGCGTCGGGCGAGGGGGAGCGAGGGGGCGTCCTTGCCCCTTACGGAAAAACCTGAAAAAAATCGAAAAACCCTCTTGCAATTTCGAAAGAAATCGTGTATAATGTATGCATTCTTCACTTTACTATACCAAAGTCCCGCAGGCGTGCGGGCGAAAGGAAGCAGCTTATGAGCAAAATGAAAGTCGGTGTCATTGGTGCGACCGGAATGGTCGGTCAGCGCTTTCTGACCCTGTTGAACGATCACCCTTATTTTGAGGTATCCGTTCTGGCGGCATCTGCCCGCTCGGCGGGAAAGACCTATGCCGAGGCCGTTGGCGACCGTTGGAAGCTCTCCACCCCCATGCCCGAGGCCTATAAGGACATGATCGTGCTGGACGCGGCAGAGATCGAAAAGGTGGGCAGCCGCTGCTCCTTCGTCTTCTGCGCCGTGGACATGAAGAAGGACGAGATCCGTGCGCTGGAGGAGGCCTATGCCAAGGCGGAGATCCCCGTGGTCTCCAACAACTCCGCCAACCGCTGGACCCCCGACGTGCCTATGGTCATTCCCGAGATCAACGACGCACACCTCGAGGTCATCGCGGCACAGAGAAAGAGACTTGGCACCAAGCGCGGCTTTATCGCCGTCAAGCCCAACTGCTCCATCCAGTCCTACGTCCCTGCCCTGACCCCCCTGCTCAAGTACGGCATCAAGGAGGTCGTGGCCACCACCTACCAGGCCATCTCCGGTGCGGGAAAG
>JAFWAA010000021.1 GCA_017507905.1 Clostridia bacterium
TGTTGGGGTTTTATGTGGCGTGACATTGTCGCGGACCGTCGGGGACGCCGGTCCCTACACGGCTTGTGCGTTATTCCTTCCGCGCGCCACAACTTTTCACCCTGCGGAGCAGGATATCATCGCGGAGCGATTTCATCCACCGGAGGTGGATATCATCCGTCGGCGGGGGTGTCCCTCGCCGACCGGATATCATTGCGTGGGCGGCCAAGCCCACGCCCGGGCGAGGCTTCGAAGAAGTCCACGAGCGAGAGGGGCACAAACTAAAATCTGTACTGCAGTACGGGCGAACGAAAACTCCCCTTAAAAGCATAGAAAAAGGAAGCACGTTGTTCGCACTTCCTTCCGAGGGTAGCAATCCTTTTTGTTGGGGAGTTTTGGGGGAGCTCGAGGGGACTTTTCCAAAAGTCCCCTCGAAAAAACCGCGTCCCCTAACCCGCGTCCCCACAAAAAATGGTTTTGGGGCTTGCTATTTTGCAGGATCTGTGCTATACTAAAAGGAGAATTACGGCAGAGCACTCTGCCGAGGAAAGGATGTGCCCCGATGAAGCTGATCCACTGTGCCGACCTGCATCTGGATTCCCCCATGGAGTCGAATCTCCCGCCCGAAAAGGCGCGCGAGCGCAAGAACGAGATCCTCTCTACCTTTGCAAAGCTCGTCCGCCTGGCCGAGGAGGGGGGCGTGGAGGCCATTCTCATCGCAGGCGACCTCTTTGACGGTGACCGCGTATCCAAAAAGACGCGGCAATACGTCCTGGATCTGATGCGCATGCACCCCGCGATCCGCTTCTTCTACCTCGCGGGCAATCACGACAGCGGCAACGCCCTGCGCCATGCGGAGGAGCGTCCCGAAAATCTCTACACCTTTGACGAGACCTGGCGCTCCTATTCCTTCGGTGACGTGGTCATCACGGGCAGCGAGCGTCCCGACCCCGACACGCTCCGCCTCAAGGAGAACGACCTCAACATCCTGCTTCTGCACGGGCAGGAGCGCGCAGGAAAGGGAAGCGGACGGGAGGACGTCATCTCCTTTTCCGCCCTCAAAAACAAGCATATCGATTACATCGCCCTCGGGCACCTGCACGAATACCGCAAGGCACAGATCGATCCCCGTTGCACCGCCTGCTACAGCGGCTGCCTTGAGGGACGCGGCTTTGACGAGTGCGGCGAGAAGGGCTACGTCCTGCTCGAAACGGCAAACGGACGCATCTCCCACCGCTTCGTGCCCCTGGCCTACCGCCGTCTGCACACCGTCACCTGCGACGTCAGCGAGTTTTCTACACAGCTCGAGCTTGAGGAGAGACTGCTCTCGGCCGTGGAGCAGATTTCCGCACGCGATATGGTCAAGGTGATCCTTACGGGCAAGGTTCCCGCCGAGGCGCAAAAGGATACGGCGCACCTGCGGCAGGTGCTGTCCGAGCGCTTTTACTTTGCCAAGCTCGCCGACGAAACGCGCCTTCTCATTCGTCCCGAGGATTATCGCAACGATATTTCCCTCAAGGGGGAATTCGTGCGCCGCGTGATGGCGTCGAGCCTTACCGAAACAGAAAAAGAACGCATCATCGCCTGCGGATTCCGCGCGCTGAGCGGAGAGGAGATCGGAATATGAAGCTTTTACGTTTGCACATCGAAAACTTCGGCACGCTTGCCGATTATGATCTCGACCTTCGGGAGGGACTGAATCTGCTCTATCAGCCCAACGGCTGGGGCAAGAGCACGCTGGCCGTCTTCATCAAGGCCATGCTCTACGGTCTTCCCACCTCGTCCAAGCGCTCGCTGGACGAGAACGAACGCAAGAAATACACCCCCTGGCAGGGCGGCGTCTACGGCGGAAGCCTGGAGTTCGTCTGCCAAAAGGGCGCCTTCCGCGTGGAGCGCTTCTTTGCGGCCAAGGAGAGCGGCGACACCTTCGCCCTCTACGATCTTGCCACCAATCTGCCCTCCAACGCCTTTTCCGCCTCCCTTGGCGAGGAGCTGTTTGGCGTGGACGCCGACGGCTTTGAGCGCACCACCTATCTCTCCCAGCGCGAGACGGGTCCCGTGGGCGGCAACAACAGCATTTCCGCAAAGCTTGGCAATTTGCTTGACGACGTGGACGACATCGGCAGCTTTGACGAGGCGCTCGAGGCGCTGGAAAAGCGCAGACGCTTCTACGTGATGACGGGCAACCGCGGCGCCATCGCCGAGGCCGAGCAGGAGAAGCTGGAGAAAACGCACGAGGCCGAGCGGCTCTCTCGCGTACGCGAAGCCCTGCAAGCCCAGGAGGAAGAAAGACGTGAACTGGCGGACGAGCTTGGCGCACGCCAAAAGCTGCTTGCCGCCACGCAGGAGCAGCTCCGCGAGATCGGTGCTTTGCGCGAGCGCGCGGCACAGATCGAGCATAAGAACCGCATGATGGAGGAGCTCGCCGAGCTCGCCCAGCAGAAAAAGACCATCAAGGAGGCCTTTGGGGGACTGATCCCCACGGCCAGCGAATACGCCGAGGCCAACCGCGTGTACGAGGAGCTGAAAAGCACGCACGCCCGTCTTGGCGCAATTCCCACCGTTTCTCCCGACGCCGAGGTGCTTGCCGACCTGCGCCGCAAATATCCGCGCGGTGTTCCTGCGCGTGAGCGCATCGACAAGCTTTCGGCCGCCAACGCACAGCTCCGTGCTCTGCGCGAGCGCCGTTCGGTTCTGCAGGGGGCGCAAACCGCCGATCCCTCAGACGTCCGCTTTGCCAAGGGCATTCCTGCGGACGCACGCATCGAAGCAGGCTTTACCCGTCTTGGCGAAGCCAAAAAGCATCAGCAAAACGCCGTTAGCTACGAGGAGCGTCTGCGCGCGATCCCCGCAAAGAAGCCCATGCTTCCTCTTTCGATCGCGGCCATCGCCGTCGGAGCACTTGGCCTGATCCTTGCCTTTATTCCCGCCCTTGGCGGCGCGCGCATCGCACTTGGCCTGGTTGGCGCACTCTTCCTTCTCGCGGGAGCGATCCTCCTGCCCACCACGCTCCGCCGCAACAAGCAGCGCGACACGGACGTTGCCCGTCTTGAGCGTGCCATCGCCAAGAACCG
This sequence comes from Clostridia bacterium, assembly GCA_017507905.1. Classification (GTDB taxonomy): domain Bacteria; phylum Bacillota; class Clostridia; order Oscillospirales; family CAG-272; genus UMGS1865. The sequence goes on from JAFWAA010000021.1 coordinate 3,054, forward strand.
CGCGGCAGAGACGGCCGCCCTGCAGGAGGTCGCGGCCTTCCTGAACGAATATGGCATGTCCCCTGCGGAGGATCCCGACCGCGCGCTTGCCGAGCTGCGCGTTCTGGCCACGCAGTACCGCGCGACCCTGCGTCAGCGCGAGCGTATTGCCGCCGAGCTTATTGAGGTAGACAAGCGCTACGACGCCTTTTTGGAGTATCTGCGCGCGTCCTTCCCGAGCACGCCGCGCAAGGAGGATTACCAGGAGGAGCTGGACACGCTCCTGCAGGAGTCCACGTTGCTTGCCCGTCTGGAGGCGGACGAGCTTCGTCGCATCAACGATCGCGCCACGGCCGAGCAGGCCATCAAGGATCTGCAGGAGCAGCTGTTGCCCTTCCTGCGCCGCTACGATCCGCAGGGTAAGCTCCGCGCAGGGGATTGCCTTGCCGCCATCTCCGAGCAGATGACCGAGCATCACCGCATCAGCGCCGACCTGCAGCGCAAGGAGCGTCAGCTTCGCCAGTTCATGCAAGAGAAAAAGCTGGACGGCAATTCGGTCGCTGTGACCACCGAGGAGATCGACCGCATTCGCGCCGACGAGATCCGTCTGCAAAAGGAGATCGCCGCCCTGCAGGAAAAGCAGGCCAACCTCACGAGCGCCATTGACCGTCTGGAGACCGAGGTCGACCGTTTGCCCGCGGTCAACGAGCAGATCCGCGAGCTGACCGAGCGCATTTCGCGTTATAAAGAAAACAGCGCCACCATCTCGGCCACCGAAAAGTTCCTTTCGGAGGCAAAGGTCGCTCTCTCCACGCGCTACCTTGGCGGTATGCAGGAGAGCTTTGACAAATTCATGGCGCATCTTCTGGGCGACTCTGCTCCCGAGTCCGCGCTGGACGCCTCCTTTGAGGTCCGCCTCCGCGAAAAAGGACAAAGCCGCACGATGGAGAGCTTCAGCCGCGGCTGGAGAGACACGGTGCGCTTCTGCCTGCGCTTGGCACTTTCGGACGCCCTCTACGCCGAAGGCGAAAAGCCCTTCCTCCTCCTGGACGACCCCTTCGTCAACCTGGACGAGCAACGCCTTGCCGCCGCGCGCAAGCTCCTCTCCGCTCTCTCGAACGACTACCAGATCCTCTACATGATGTGCCACTCCGACCGCAAATAATCGCGGCGTGTGGGGAAGACGAGGATTTTTGTGGGGGACTTTTTGAAAAAAGTCCCCCACACCCCCCCAAAAACTCCCCAAACAAAAATATGGCTACCCATGAAAGGAAGTGCGAACAACGCGCTTCCTTTTTTTGTGTGGTGAGGGGGAGTTTTCGCGTACCCGCACTGCAATACAGACTCCGGTTTCTGCCCCGCTCGCTTATAGACTTCTTCGAAGCCTCGCCCTACGGGGTGTTTGCGAATAGAGGCGACTCCTCATCCACCGCTGCCGCGGTCCCCCTTCTCCCGCAGGAGAAGGCTTTGGTTCCCGCGCCGTTTTAAGTTTGCGCGTAGCCGTATAAACGGGTGGCACATTTCAGCAATTTGTTGCCGTTAGCGGAAAATTTGGTAGCCTTCTCCAGTGGGAGAAGGTGGCACCCGTAGGGTGACGGATGAGGTGTTCCAAAGCAAAACTAACTTCTGTAGGGACCGGCGTCCGCGACGGTCCGCAAAATCTGTGCCACATAATACCCCAACACCGTAGGGGCGAACTGAGTTCGCCCGACCGAGAGTAACTAAAATAAGCCTCTCCCCATGGGAGAGGTGGCACGGCTTGCCGTGACGGAGAGGGCTTTTTCTCACCTCTCACCCGCTTCGCGGGAGCTCCCCCTGAGGGGGAGCCTAATGTTAGAACCACTTGGCTGGGCGAACACAGTTCGCCCCTACACGCAAGAAATGTTATGCGACGAAAATCCACGGACCGTCGCGGACGCCGGTCCCTACACAAGATTGCTTTGCTTTGAAACGCCTCCCCCACTATTCGCTCACTTCCCGTAGGGCGAGGCTTCGAAGAAGTCTATAAGCGATCGGGGCACAAACCAAAATCTGCGCCGCACAAACGGCGAGCGAAAACTCCCCTTGAAGGCATAGAAAAAGGAAGCGCGTTGTTCGCACTTCCTTCCATGGGTATCTATTCCTTTTTTGGGGAGTTTTGGGGGAGCTCGAGGGGACTTTTTCAAAAGTCCCCTCGAATAACCGCGTCCCCCACAAAAACCGCGCGGCTTTTTCAAAAGTCCCCTCGAATAAATCTCTCACCTCTGCGTTAAAGCTCTGCGATCGCAACGTCGCCTGCGGGAACGGTCGTGCCGCACAGCGTGCAGTCCTCGCGGCTGTCATTCCAAAGAGCCAGGATCTTACGGTTGCCGAGCGTATATTGAACGCCGTGTATGCCCTGCGGCAGATCGATCGAAGGCAGATCGTAGATGCCATCGGTGAAGAAATCAAGATAAGCGTGCCGCAGATCGGTCAGTTTCTTGATCAGAGCCGAGTAATTGGGGCAATCGTTCATGGTATCGATGCGGCAGCGGTAAAGACCGACGTCGAACAGCAGGCCGTGGATGAAGGCATAATTCAGTTCACGGCGGTAGATCGCCTTCTCGTCGTGCGCCATACGGTTGGATGTCAGCACCTCGGGGAAGGTGTAACGGTAAAGGTAGGGATAAGCGCTCTCCTCGAGCGACGTACCCGGGCCGATGCCGTGGGTGAAGTCGAGCAGGGGACTGATGCGGTCGGATGTTCTCTCACTGCCGAACCATTGATCCTCATCCACCATCTCGCGGATGCGCTTGACCGTATCCACGCGGAATTGTGGCTCAACGTCAATGCGATCGCCATGATCATGGGAGCGGTCAAAGCAAAGGCGGAAGCCACAGCTGAGCTGATCGAAAAAGGTGCCGCCCGAGCCAAGCTCCAGATGGCGATGTGCCAGCTCCTCGACCTTATCACGCCATTGGGGCGTGCCGAGACAAGCACAGACAAAGGTCTTGAGCCCCCCGTAGCGGAGCATCGTGCCGTTGTTAGAGAAGTTGTAATACTCACGGTACTCCTGCATCTCGATGTTCTTCATGGTGTATTTCCACCCTTCGTCCCGATAATAATCGGTGTTGACGTCGACGAGGTGACCGTTGGCGTAAAGCACCACTTTACCGCCCAGTTCGTTGATCTCTCGAATGGCATTGCGCAGGGTGTCAGCACCTCCAAGCTCTTCGTCCGGCCGGTAGTTGGGATAGCCGCTATCCATACCCTCCTGCCACCAGGCAAAGAGCAGGATCATGCGAATGCCGTACTTGGCGCCCTCGCGGTAAATTCGGGGCAGATCGTGATACGTGTGAAAGATCTCACCGTATTGATGTTTCAGAATGATACGTTGCCAGCCGTGAAGCGGTTTGATGCTCTCCTTTTGGCGGATACGGCCATTTTCGTCAAGGATATCCGCGAGATAGGTACGATTGGACCATGCGCGGTAGGAAGCGGCCTCCTCACGCCAGTCGGTATCGTAGACGGCGAGGCGGTAACCCTCCAGCGTAAGCGTCTCGCCGGGAAGGACGGCAGGATAGGAGCTAACGGTCATGATCAAGCGGGTATCCTTCTCCTCGCGGGGACCTGTGCCGAGCACGAAACCGCTGATGCGACAGGTCTCGTCGCGACGGGAGAGAGCCAGCGTATGATCACCGTTTTGCAGACAGATCCAAGGCATGGACATCTGTCCGGGATAGGTGTGACGGCGCCAGATGTTTTTGTAGTCCGCAGCCATGTATTCGGTGTGCGCTTTTTGGACGTAGCTGAGCGGATCTGTCACGCGCTGTCCGAGTGCCATTGGCAGATACAGAACATCCTTTTTGCTTTGCTCTGCGGGATAAGCGATTTCAAACAAGGGATATTGCAGCTCGTTGACGCGTACCTTGCTTCGATTGTCGATCTCGGCGGCATATTCCAATGCGCCGTTTATCTGACGGACGGTCAGCGTCAGTGCAATGGGATAGGTGTTTCCATCCTCGGCAAGGAGATCGTCATAGTGAACGGTCAGCGTGTCGCCCTCATGGCGGATGGCGGCAGGCGTCTGCGCGTGAGAATAGACGCCAAGCTCATTGTTTTTGCCCACCTGACAGAAATCCAGATGGAGCCGCCAAAAATCGGCATCCGCTTTGAAGAGAGGGGTATAGCTTTCCGACGAGAAGGTCAACGTATTGCGCTCGAATTGAATATGTAAAGTGTTTTGCATAAGTGGTACCTCCTATACGGTTTATTTTATGATCAAACAACACGGCACAAAAAGCAGACGGATATAAGAGTACGCACCTTTGTTCGCACTTCCTTTTTTTCGTATCTATTCCTCTTTTGGGGAGTTTTTGGGAAGCGCGAGGGGCCTTTTTCAAAAGGCCCCTCGAAAAAACACTACCCGCTTACTTTCCCGCAACGCTCATGTCGCGAATGAGGACGTCGGGAGAGCCGAAGACGGTAAAGCCGCCGGGAAGTCCCCACTTGACCGCGTTTCCGAGGCGGTCGATCTGCTTGAGCAGCTGATAGAAGTTTCCGGCAACCGTAAAGGATTTGATGGGCTCGGCCTTCTTTCCGTCGCGGATCATAAAGCCTGCGCTCTCGATGGAGAAGTCGCCCGTCACGGCGTCAGCACCCGCGTGGAAGCCCTTGCACTCGGTCACGTAGATGCCGTTTCCAACGGCGGCGAAAAGCTCCTCCTCGGAGGCGTCTCCGGGAGCCAAGCTAAAGTTGTAGGGCGCGATCGAAACGGGGGAGAGGTAGGCGCCCTTTTGTCCGTTTCCGGTGGACTGCACGCCCGCCTTCTTGGCGGTGGTCAGGTCGTAGAGCAGGGTTTTGAGCACGCCCTTTTCGATGACGTTGCGGCGTGCGGTGGCAACGCCCTCACCGTCAAAATTGGTCTGCATGGGGCAGCCCTCGCGCATGGGATCGTCGGTGACGGTCACGCACGCGGCCGCAATCTGCTCGCCCTCCTTGCCGGCCAGGAGCGAGAGCCCCATCTGGGCGTTCTTGGCGGAAAAGGCGGCGGAGAAGACCGAGAGGAAGCTGCGGAACTGCTTTCCGCTGAAGAGGACGTTGTACTTTCCGGAGGGAACGGTGGTCGCGCCCAGCTTGTCGAGCGCGCTCTGCACGGCCTTGGCGGGCATATCCTTGACGTCCTCGTAGGTCTCGCCCACGGCGTACTCAAAGCTTTCCTGCGCCTCCTCGCCCTCGCGGACGACCACAGAGGAGTAGGCAAAGCTGACGCCCACGCGGTTGGAGAGGTCCAGTCCCTTGGAGTTGCACAGATGGATCTCGCTGACGGCACCCACGGCGGCCGACTGCGTGCCGTCGGCAACCTTGTCGCAGATGGCGTAGTGATCGGCCTGAAGCTTTAAGGCCGTGTCGCGCACGGCGGCGGGGTCGATCAGCTTGACCTCGCGCTCGGGAAGGGGGGCGTATGCGGACGAGCCTGCAAAGATGAAGACCTCGTCCTCGCTGTCGATGGCGCGCGCGTTGGAAATGGCGTTTGCCACCATCTCCTCCATGGCCTCCTCGGTCATCAGCTCGCCCGAGGCGTAGCCCATCTTGCCGTCCACGATGCAACGGAAGCAGATGCCGCCCGTGTTGCTCGAGGAGAAGGAGCTGATCTCCTGCTTCAGCGTCTCTGCGCTGATGCTCTCCTCGGCCTGGTAATAGATCTCGTATTCCTTCAGCCCTTGGCGCTCTGCGGCGGCAACGAGGGCCTGCTTCAATTCTTCAAACTTCATTTCAGCGACCTCCTACGGTAATGGTGGAAACGCGGATCAGGGGCTGGCCGACGTCGGTGGGCACGCTTCCGCTGGAGGAGCCGCACATGCCCTGCGCGCGGGCAAGATTCTGCCCCACCATGTCGATGTTCTGCAGGATCTCCGAGCCCGTGCCGATCAGCGCCGCGCCGCGCACCGGCTCACAGATCTTGCCGTTGCGCACGAGGTATCCTTCGGTGACGGCAAAGTTGAATGCGCCCGTGAGGGGATTGACCGAGCCGCCGCCCATCTTGCGGCAGTAGAGGCCGTACTCCATGGAGGCGATGATGTCCTCGTTCTTGTCGGGGCCGTTGGCAATAAAGGTGTTGGTCATGCGGGAGGTGGGCTCGTAGGTGTAGCCCTGGCGGCGGGAGTTGCCCGTCATGGGCATGCCCATACGGCGCGAGCCGAGACGGTCGATCATGTAATTCTTGAGAATGCCGTTCTCAATGAGGACGTTTCTCTGCGTGGGGTGTCCCTCGTCGTCGATGTTCACCGAGCCCCACGCACCGGGGATGGTGCCGTCGTCGATGGCGGTCACCTTGGGATTGGCGATCTGCTGACCGAGCTTGCCTGCCATCTGCGAAGCCCCAATGGCGACCGAGGTGGCCTCCAGCGAGTGACCGCAGGCCTCGTGGAAGATGACGCCGCCAAAGCCGTTTTCGATGGCGACGGTCATGGTTCCCGCAGGGCAGTAGTCGGCGCGCAGGTTGACGAGCGCCTGGCGTGCGGCCTCGCGTCCGATGTCGGCGGGGTTGACCAGGTCAAAGAACTCCAGTCCCATGCCTGCTCCGGGGGAATCGCTGCCCGACTGGTTCTCGCTTCCGTTGCTGGCAACGGCGGAGACGGCCATACGCGTGCGGACGTGGCGGTCGGTGGTATACAGGCCTTCGGTGTTGGCCACGAGAATGGTGTGGTCCACGCCTGCGATGCTTCCCATCGCCTGGACGATGGCGGGATCTGCCTCCTTGGCGGCAAAGCAGCCCTGGCGGAGAATGTCCGCACGGACCTTCGCCTCAACGCTTGAGGGCAGGATCTTTACGGGGTGAATGTTGGGGAAGATGCGCTCGGTGAGGTTGACCGATACGTCGCCGCGGATCTCGCCCATGGCGGCGGCCACGCTTCTGGCGCACTTGAACAGTCCCTCGGGGGAAAGATCCGAGGTCGAGGCAAAGACCGTCTTGGTCCCAAGGAATGCGCGAATGCCAACGCCCGAGACCAGATTGTCGCTTGCGCGCTCGATCTTGCCGTTCATCATGGTGATGCTGTTGTTACAGGTGATCTGCCCGTAGATCTCCGCAAAATCCGCTCCGCCCGACATGGCGCAGGCCAGCACGGATTCTGCCAATGCTCTTGTGATCATAGAAAAACCTCCGTTCGCGGAAGGAGGGAGCGCCTCCTCCGTGTTTTTTTGTATCTGCAATTTTTGGATTTTTAAATAAGGGGAGGATCATTCTCGTCCTTCGTTGTGCGCGCACGAGGGGGGATCATTCCCGTCCTTTGTTGTGCACGCACGAGGGGGGATCATTCCCGTCCTTCGTTGTGCGCGCGCACAAGCGCGGGGATCTCCCGAAGCGAGCCTGCGCGATGCCAAAGCAGGGGCAAAAGCTCCTCGGCGGGCGGATAGAGGTCGGGGACGAGAATGGGATAGCAGCCCGCTCTGTGGGCGGCGAGAATGCCGTTTTTGGCGTCCTCGACCACGGCGCAGGCCTTGGCGGGAAGGTCCAGCTCGCGTGCGGCAAGCAGGAAGATGTCGGGAAAGGGTTTTCCCCGTTCGACGCGCTCTCCCGTGACGGCGGTGTCAAGGAGGGGGAGAAGCCCCGTCCTTTCCAGATAGGGCAGGGCGATCTCGGCGCGGGAGGAGGTGGCCACGGCCACGGAAAGTCCCATCTCTCGCAGCGCGGTCAGCGTTTCCTTGGCATAGGGCTTTACGGGAGGACCGCTCGCGTGAAAAACCGACGCGGCGTACTCCCACATTTTTTCGCGCCAGGCGTCGTAGGGAAAATCCGCTCCAAAGACGCTTTTCATGTAGACGCGGCTTTCGTTGCGCGGCAGACCGCACAGATGCGCGTGGTGATCGACCGTCGCGCGCGGAAGGCCGAGCTGCTCGGCGGCGCGGAGAAAGCCGTCACGGTAGACGCGCTCGGAATCAAAGAGCGTGCCGTCAAGGTCAAACAAAACGGCGCGAATGCAGGACATAGGCGAGCCTCCTTTTTCCAAAAAGAGCGGGGATATGCTATTATTTTACTATACGCCGCCCCAAAATGCAATGCCTTTCGGAAAATAAATGCGGAAAAAATTCCCCGTCGCGCACGCCCTGCCGCAAAAAAGTGCCTCGCTCCCCGCGGCGGGCGGAAAAATTCGGGGCAAATCGGCAAAACCCTATTGATTTTGCAAACGGAATGATATATAATATAAACTGTATGGGTATGCCCACTGAAAACGGAAAGGATGCTTGAATACCTATGGATCGCGTATCAAAACATAACTACTATCTGGATATTGCCGAGACCGTCTCGGAGAGATCGACCTGCCTGCGTAAGCACTACGGTGCCATCATCGTCAAGAACGATTCCATCATCTCCACCGGCTACAACGGAGCTCCGCGCGGACGCAAGAACTGCGACGACATCGGCTCCTGTATGCGCGAGACGCTGGGCATTCCGCGCGGTGAGCGATACGAGCTTTGCCGCTCGGTGCACGCCGAGGCCAACGCCATCATCGCCGCCCCCCGTGAGCAGATGCTGGGCGCAACGCTTTACATGGTGGGCGTGGACTCCAAGAGCGGAGAGCTGGTTCCCGGAACCTCCTCCTGCATGATGTGCAAGCGCCAGGTCATCAACGCGGGCATCGAGAGAGTCATCGTCCGCGATACGGCCACCGACTTCCGCATCATCGAGGTCAAGGACTGGATCGAGAACGACGATTCGCTCAGCGGCGTCTTCGGCTACTGATCAACAAACCGCTACCCGAAAACGGAAAGGATACGTTACGCATGAACAATCGCCAACACCTGTTGCGTCTCTCCTCGCTTCTTTTGCTTCTTCTGCTTCTCCTCACCTCCTGCGCGAGCGTGCCGAGGCTTGAGGCCGAGGGAGGAAGATACCGCAACAACAAGACCGGCATCACCTATCTTGAGGCGCCCCTTTGCTACAAGGCCGCCTCCTATCAGCAGAGCAAGGCCGTGGCCAGGATCTCGGAGAAGAAGGTGGAGGACGTGGTCCTCTATCAGATCAACGACACCCTCTCGCCCGAGCGCTTTCTCACCACCGCACGCTTCGATCTCTTTTACGCCGAAGGGTCAACGCTCCCCACGCTTTCCGAGATGGATCCCTACCGCGTGCATCTCGGCCAGTCGGACGCCATCACCGTCACCTTCTCCCTGATCACCGAGGAAAAGGATATCGACGCCCTGCTTGCCGCTTACGGAGATCCGCTTTCCTTTGCGGAGTCCGAGGTCTATTGGCTTCTGATGGATTACGAGAAGTACGAGCTTCGCTTTGAGTCCGAGGAATTTGACGGACTGTACTACTATCTGGACTACTACCACTGCAACGACGAGGTCGTGATCGAGGAGCAGATCGATGACCCCGAGAGCTTTACGCACCGCTTTGCGGGCGTGGAGGTCACGGTCAGCGAGTATAAGGGAGCGTACTACGCCGCGTATCATTTCGGTCACGGCATTCTGCGCGACCCCGCAACCGGAATCTGCTATCCCACCTGGAATCTGCTTTCCCCTTACGTGGAGGGGATCGAGCCGTGATGGCGGAGCGGATAGAGGAAGCACGCATCCTGCCCATCGGGCGGGAGCATCTTTGCGCGGTGGCGGAGCTTGAAGCGCTCTGCTTTTCCGAGCCCTGGAGCGAGAAGGCGCTGGAGCTTCTTCTTGGTGACGGGGCGGTGGGCCTTGTCTGCCTGCTTGACGGGCGCGTGGCGGCCTACGGCGGAATGCTTCTGGTTCCCCTTGAGGGGCAGGTCACCAATATTGCCACCCATCCCGATTTTCGCCGACGCGGTCTTGGGCGTGCGCTTTTGCGTGCGCTATTGACAGTGGCGAAGGAGAAGGGCTGCGAGCAGGTGGCGCTGGAGGTCCGCGCCTCCAACGAGGCCGCGATCCGAATGTACGAGGACGCAGGCTTTTCTACGGCGGGCAGACGCCGCGGCTTTTATCGCGATCCGCGCGAGGACGCCTTGGTGATGCTCTGCCCCATCAGCTGAAACTTGGAGAAGGCATATGTATATTTTAGGAATGGAAAGCTCCTGCGACGAGACCTCTGCGGCCGTGGTGGAGATGGGGGATGGCACACGGGCCATTCGCTCCAATATCGTGGCCTCGCAGATCGAGATCCATCGGCTTTACGGCGGCGTGGTTCCCGAGATCGCCAGCCGTGCGCACATCGAGGCGGTGTCGGGCATCGTCTACCAAGCGCTTGAGGAGGCTGGGATCACGCTCCGCGACCTTGGTGCGGTGGCGGTCACGGCCAATCCCGGGCTGATCGGCGCGCTCCTCGTGGGGGTCAACTTTGCCAAATCCCTGGCCTTTGCCAACGGCATTCCGCTCGTGGCGGTCAATCACATTCACGGACATGTGGCGGCCGCGTATCTTTCGCACCCCGACCTTGAGCCGCCCTTTTTGGCGATCGTGGTCTCGGGCGGACATACCTCCTTCTACGAGGTCAAGGACTACACCGATTTCTCGGAGATCGGCGCAACGCGTGACGACGCCGCAGGCGAGGCCTTCGACAAGATCGGGCGCGTGATCGGAATGCCCTATCCCGGAGGTGCGGCGCTGGACAAGCTGGCCTACGAGGGGGACCCCAAGGCCATTCGTCTGCCCTCTCCCGCCCTTGCGGGGGACACGCTGGATTTCTCCTTCAGCGGCATCAAGACGGCCATGCTCAACTACCTCAACGGAGCGGAGCAGAGGGGCGAGGAGATCAACCGCGCCAACGTTGCCGCGGCCTACACCGAGCGCATCGTCTCGGCCATCACCCAAAAGGCGGAGGCCGCGCTTTTGCAAACGGGACACAAAACGCTCGTGCTTGCGGGCGGTGTGGCGGCAAATTCGCACCTGCGTGCCTCGCTTGAGGCGCTTTGCAAGCGGCTTGGCGTTCGCCTGGCCATGCCCGAGAGAGGCCTTTGCGGCGACAACGGCGCCATGATCGCGGCGGCGGGCTACTACCGCTTCCTCAAGGGCGAGCTTGCCGACACCTCGCTCAACGCATCGGCCGCGGACGACGGGCTCTGATGCCTGCATAAATATGCAGCAGAGGCTTGACGCTTCAAGGGGAGCGGATCAATAAAAATGCAGCCGCAGTCCCGTCTCGGTTTTACGCGGACGGCGGAAAAGTGCCGATTTCGGAACAGGCGGTTTTCCCCAAAGAAAATCCACAGCTTGTGGAAAACCCACCGCAAAATCCGAAAATTTTAGCAAAAAAGAGAAAATGATGGCGAAAAAAGGCAGAGGATTTCGGCTTGATTGTGGAAAAGTCTGTTGATTCTGTTGAAAAACACGGGGCGAACGCCCTGTGGAAAAGCGAAAAAACGGCCCGTGCAGCAAAATTCCAAACGGGATATTTTCGGACGGGCGGGAAGGGAGAATATTTATGCGATCGGAGAACAGCTGGGTCTCGGGATCCGAGCAGGGGGACTTTTCGGAGAAGACCTACGTATCCCCTGCGGTCATTCGGCGTCTGCCGCGCTATTTCCGCTATTTGCGGGAGCTGATCCGCCAGGGAAAGATGCGCATCAGCTCGGGCGAGCTTGCCGCGATGATGAACGTCACGGCCTCGCAGATCCGTCAGGATCTCAACTGCTTTGGCGGCTTTGGTCAGCAGGGCTACGGCTACAACGTGCAATACCTTTACACCAAGATCTGCGAGCTTCTGGGCGTGCAGATGGGCATTCGCGGCATCATCGTGGGCGCGGGCGACCTTGGACGCGCGCTGGTGCGTTCTCCCATGTTTGAAAAGCGCAATATGGAGATCGTCTCCCTCTTTGATATCGATCCCAAGCAGATCGGGCGCGTGGTTGGCGGCGTCAAGGTGCGGGATATGGCCGAGCTTGAGGATTTTTGCTCGCGCACGCACGTGGACATGGCCGTGCTGACCGTGCCGAAGAACCAGGCCGCCGAGGTGGCGGGACAGCTGATGCGTCTTGGCATCACCGCCTTCTGGAATTTTACGGGCAAGGAGCTGAGCGAGAGCGAGGCCGAGGGCGTGATCATGGAGAACGTGCATCTTGGTGACTCGCTGATGATCCTCAACTACCGCCTGTGCCAGAGGAGCATCGCCAAGGAAAACGAAACGAAGAAGGGGGAACGGAGCCATCGCTCCGCGTCCCGAAAGAGGCAGATATGAGGTTTAACTATCAACAAGAGGTCCTGGTGCTTCCCGCGTCGGTCCTGAATGCGGGGGCGGACGGCGTACAGCTGCGCGTTCTGCTCTGGCTTGCGTCCGACCCGTCGCTTCTGCGCAAGGTGCGCCAGCTGGCAAAGCTGGCCGACTGCACCGCGGACGAGGCGCGTGCGGCCATTCGCTTCTGGCAGGAGGCGGGCACCGTTACCGTTGACGGCGAGGGTGAGGCGATCCCTGCCATGGCGTCGGCCGAGACGGCACCGACGACTAAGCCCGAGAAGACCGAGGAGACGAAGCCCAAAAAACCTGCGCGCACGCTTCTTCGACGCGCCGACGAGCTGCCCACGTATACCTCGACCGAGCTTGCCGACCTTCTGGAGGCACGCGCCTCGGTGCGTATCCTCGTGGACGAGGCACAGAGAACGCTGGGCAAGATGTTCAATCCGAGCGAGCTGAATATCCTCGTTGGCATGCTGGATTATCTTTCCCTTAGCGAGGAGAGCATTCTGCTTCTTCTTGCGCATTGCAAGCGCATCGGCAAGACCAATCTGCGCGCCATTGAAAAATACGCCTATTCCCTGGTGGATCGCGGCATCACCGAGCCTGCGGCCCTGGAGGAGGAGATCTGCGTCTTGGAGGAGCTACATAGCTTTGAGGGCGAGATCCGCACCCTCTTTGGCATGAAGAGCCGCGCGCTGACCGAGCGCGAGTCCAAGATGCTGCGCGCATGGCGGAGCTTTGGCTATGGCATTGAGATCGTCCGTCTTGCCTACGAGCTGACGGTCAACGCCACGAGCGACCCCTCCTTGCCCTATGCCAACGCGATCCTGGAGCGCTGGAACGCCGAGGGATTGCGAAATGAGGAGGAGATCCGCGCGAGCATGGAGGCGTCTGCGGGCGACGCGGAGGGTGCAAGAGGACAAAGGAACCGCAAGGGCGGAAAGGGTGGAAAAACCGCCTCTGTAAAAACCTCGCTTGGCAACAGCTTTGATACCGACGATTTCTTTGAGGCCGCACTGCAGAGAAGCTTTCAGCAAGGCGGCAAAGAGACGGGAGGCAAATGAGTATGGGATACAATCAGGAAAACTATAAGCGCATTCGCACCGAGTACGAGACCAAGGCGTTTCGTGCGCAGGAGGAGGCCGAGCTTCGCCGTGAGGAGCTGTATCGCGAGATCCCCGAGCTGAAGGAGATCGACGGACGCCTCGGCAAATTCGGTCTGCGCATCATGCAGTCCGCCCTGCAGGGAGAGAATGCCGAAGCGGGCATTGAGGCCCTTCGCCGCGAGAACGAGGAGATCTGCCGCGTTCGCGCCGAGCTTTTGCGCCGACACGGCTATCCTGCCGATTACAGCGAGCCGCACTACGAGTGCGACAAGTGCCGCGACAGCGGCTACGTGGGCATCAAAATGTGCTCCTGTATGCGCATGCGCCTGGTCGAGGCGGGCATGGCGTCCTCGGGGCTTTCCTCGCTGATGCGCACGCAGTCCTTCGACAATTTCTCCTTAGCGTTCTACCGCGGTGACGCGCGCGAGGAGGAGATCATGACGCGCAATCTGCGCACCGTCCGCGAGTACGCCGAGGGCTTTTCGCTCGAGGGCGAGAAGAAGATGCAAAGCCTGCTCTTCCTTGGCGGAACGGGCCTTGGCAAAACGCATCTTTCCACCGCCGTGGCGAGGTGCGTCATCGAGAAGGGCTACGACGTCTTCTACAACAGCGCCGTGGGAATGCTCTCGGATTTTGAGGAAAGACGCTTTGGCAACGGTGCCGTCGCAGGCGACGGCGACAACACCGCGCGCTATACCGCGTGCGACCTGCTCATCATCGACGATCTGGGCACCGAGGTGGTCAATCAGTTCACCCTCTCCTGCCTCTACCACGTCATCAACACGCGTCTGAACCTGCAAAAGCCCACCGTCATCAGCACCAACCTGACCTCGCAGGAGCTGCGCCGCGCGTACAGCGACCGCATCACCAGCCGCCTGATGGGCGAATATCTCCTGGTTCCGTTTTACGGCACCGACGTCCGCAAGCAGAAGATCCGTTCGTGATCCCGTCCTTGCGTGCATAAAGAAAAGCGATACGGCAAAGACTAAGGCCGTATCGCTTTTTTCACGTATATCGGGCGATCAAGGAAAGGAGAAACCATGGAACAAGCAACCGTAGCACGGGCCACCGAGGAGATCCTGCAGGGGATCTACAAGAATATCAAGATGGCGGAGGACGCCATTCTGGATCTGATGCCGCGCGTCAAGGACGAGGCGCTCAAGAGCGACCTCACCGTGCAGCTCGCCACCTACGAGGCCTTTGCCTCGCGCACGGCAAAGCTGCTTGAGCGTGAGGGCGCAAAGCCCGTGGCCGAGGGAGCGCTGACGCGTCTTTCGGCCAAGTGGGGGACCATGATGAACGCGATGAAGGATTCCAGCTCCACGCATCTTGCCGAGATGGTGGTGGAGGGCGCAACGATGGGGGTCAACGATCTGCTCTCCCTTCTGCGCGACGGACGCGCCAAGAGCGTGGACGAGGACGTCCTGCGCCTGGCGCAGGATCTTTGCGCCTACGAGGAGCGCACCGTAAACGAAATGCGCGCCTACCTCCGCTGAAGGCGGGGGTGGCGCGCAGGTCGATCAGTTCTTCAGGCTGTGAATGGGCGCGGGGATACGTCCGCCGCGGTGAATGAATTTTGCGGGGGAGTAGGAGCGGAGGCTCATTACGGGGGCACGGCCAAGCAGGCCGCCGAAGTCCACGCTCTCGCCCACCGTCTTGCCGTAGGCGGGGATCACGCGCACGGCCGTGGTCTTGGTGTTCACCACGCCGATGGCGATCTCGTCGGCGATGATGCCGTCGATCACCTCCTCGGGGGTGTCTCCTGGAATAGCGATCATGTCAAGACCGACCGAGCAGACGGCGGTCATGGCCTCCAGCTTTTCCAGCGAGAGTGCGCCTCTCTCCACGGCGGCGATCATGCCTGCGTCCTCCGAGACGGGAATGAACGCGCCCGAAAGGCCGCCCACGTGCGAGGAGGCCATCACGCCGCCCTTTTTGACGGCGTCGTTGAGCATGGCAAGAGCCGCGGTCGTGCCGTGCGCGCCGCAGGACGCAAGGCCCATCTCCTCAAGAATATAGGCCACCGAGTCACCCACGGCAGGCGTGGGAGCCAGGGAAAGGTCGATGATACCGAAGGGCACGTCAAGTGCCTTTGCCGCCTCACTTGCCACGAGCTGACCGACGCGCGTGATCTTGAAGGCGGTCTTTTTGATGACGTCGGCAAGCTCGGAGAGGTTGCAGTCACCCGCGCGTCTGATGGCCGAGGCGACCACGCCGGGGCCGCTGACGCCCACGTTGATGGCCACGTCGGGCTCACCGATGCCGCAGAAGGCGCCTGCCATGAAGGGGTTATCCTCGGGAACGTTGGAGAAGACCACCAGCTTTGCACAGCCGATGGAGTCCTCCTCACGGGTGAGGTAGGCGGTCCTCTTGATGGCCTTGCCCATCATGGCGATGGCGTCCATGTTGATGCCTGCCTTGGTGCTGGCCACGTTGACCGAGGAGCAGACGTTGCGCGTGGTTGCCAGCGCCTCGGGAATGCTTTCGATCATGTTGCGTGCGCCGGGGGTCATGCCCTTCTGCACGAGAGCGGAAAAGCCGCCGATAAAGTTGATGCCCACCGTGTCGGCCGCGCGCTGCAGAGTGTGCGCGATCTTGACGTAGCCCTCGGGAGAGGCGGCTCCGCCAATGAGCGAGACGGGGGTGACCGATACGCGCTTATTGACGATCGGAATGCCGTATTTCTTTTCGATCTCGGCACCCGTTTCGACCAGATGCTCGGCCTTTTTGGTGATCTTGTCGTAGATCCTTTGGCAGAGCCTGTCGGTATCCTCGCTCACGCAATCCCAAAGGGAGATCCCCATGGTAATGGTGCGGATATCCAGGTTCTCCTGGCGGATCATGCTGATGGTTTCCAGAACGTCCTGTGTGTTGATCATCCGTCAAGACTCCCTTCAGATGTGGTGCATGGTATTGAAGATGTCCTCGTGCATGGTGTGGATCACCAATCCGCACCTCTCGCCAAGCTCGGCCAGAAGGTCCACGAATGCGGAGAACTCGATGTTCAGCCCCTGAATGTCTGCGAGCATGATCATGGCAAAATACTCTCCAAGCACGCTCTGGGTGATGTCAAGAATGTTGGCGTTGTGCTTGGCACAAACGTTGGCCACGTCCGCGATGATGCCGACGGTGTCCTTTCCCGTGACGGTAATAACTGCTTTCATTTCTTCACCGTTCCTTTCTGTAAGACAGGATTTTTCAGTTAGTTAAAGTATATAACACAACGCGCACTTTGTCAAGTATTTTTCGGTCTCTGCCTTGACTTTTTCCGCGCGGCATGGTATAATCGGGTAGGCCCTTGCTTTATCGGAACGAAAAACATGAAAGGACGGATCTTAACATGAACAACAACGCAGGCTTTGGCTCGAGCGGCATTCCCTACGAGGAGGCGGTCAGAGAAGCCAAAAGTAGCAAGCTGATGCTCAAAAAAGCCCTTCTGATCCTTGCGTACGTCGGCTACGCGGGCGGACTTCTGCTCGCAGGCTCGATGACCAAGCTGATCCTCCCCCTGCTGGCGCTGATCCCCATTACGCTCTGGATCATCGTCTTTTTCACCTGGCGCTACACGCAGGTGCAGTACGAATACTCCTTCTTCTCGGGCGAGCTGACGGTCAACCGCATTCTCGGCGATCGCTTCCGCAAAACGCTGACCAAGGTGCGCATCGCCCAGCTTTCCGCCGTTCTCCCCTACGAGGACGCCTATGCCGAGCAGATCGAGCGCTTTGGCGCCGAGAATACGGTCTTTGCGGCGTCTTCCGCGTCCGCGCCCGCGCTCTACGTGGCGCTCTGGGAGGATCCGGACAGCAAAAAGCGCTGTGCGCTGACCTTTGAGCCGGACGAGCACGCCATCAAGATCCTGCGCTACTACAATGCCGCCGCGCTTACGCTGCGCAAATAAGCAAAGAAGTATAGGAGGCTTTGTCATGGCTAAGCAACAGCCCGAAATCACCGTACATATGCAGGAAGACCTCCTGCGCAAGCTCCTCTACGTGGCAAACGCCGAAGGACGCTCGCCCAACAACCACCTCATCATGCTCCTGCGCAACAACGTCCAGTACTTTGAGCGCGCCAAAGGACGCATCCCCGCCGACAAGCTCCGCGACCTCGACCTCTCGGACTACCTCCCTAAAGAAGACGAAGAGTAAAGACGTGGGAGAAAGACACGGGGTTTTTGTGGGGGACTTTTTGGAAAAAGTCTCCCACACCCCCCAAAAACTCCCCAAAAAAAGGAATAGGTACCCATGGAAGGAAGTGCGAACATAGCGCTTCCTTTTTTTGTGTAGCAAAGGGGAGTTTTCGTTCGCCGTTTGTGCAGAGCAGATTTTGATCTCTGCCTCTCCCGCTCATGGACTTCTTCGAAGCCTCGCCCTACGGGGTGTGAGCGAATGGTGGCAAGAGCGTTCCAAAACAAAACTAATCCGTGTAGGGGCGAACACAGTTCGCCCCTACGGTGTTGAAATTTTATGCGGCGTGAGATTGTCGCGGACCGTCGGGACGCCGGTCCCTACAGAAGTTAGTTTTGCTTTGGGACACCTCATCCGTCACCCTACGGGTGCCACCTTCTCCCACTGGAGAAGGCTACCAAATTTTCCGCTAACGGCAATCAATTTCTAAAGCGTGCCACCTGATTATGCGGCGATGCACAAATTAAAGCAACGCACAAACCGAAGCCTTCTCCTGCGGGAGAAGGGGGACCGCGACAGCGGTGGATGAGGAGTTGCCTCTGTTCGCCGACACTCTGTAGGGCGAGGCTTCGAAGAAGTCCATAAGCGATCGGGGCAGGAACCAAAGTCTGCACCGCACAAACGGCGAACGAAAACTCCCCTTGAAAGCATAGAAAAAGGAAGCACGTTGTTCGCACTTCCTTCCGTGGGTAGCCAATCCTATTTTTGGGGAGTTTTGGGGGGGCGTGGGGGACTTTTTTCAAAAAGTCCCCCACAAAAACCCGCGTCCTAACCCCGCGTCCTTATTCCCCAGAGGCGGAGCGCTGAGAGAGGAGGGCGCGGGCGCGGGAGGAGGGGAGGGAGAAGGAGAGGGGAGAGGGAGAGGCGGCGAGGGCGTCTTCCGCGCGAGCGTCAAGAAGGTCACTGAGCAGGCGGAGGGTCACGCGCTCGTCGTAGGAGAGACGGCCGAGCAGGTTTTCTTCTTTCCAGACCGACTCCAGCTTCACCATGGCGGGGATCGCAGAGTCGCCAAGGTCGGCAAGGGCTTCCACGTCAACCGTTTCCAGATCGCCGCGCAGGTAGGCGTCCACGTTGTAGGTGGCGATCAGCGCGTCGGGGTTGCAGAGCGTCATCACGGCGGCGAGAAGCAGACCTGCCACAAGCGTCACGGGAACGGACGGGAAGCGGCGGATCAGCTGACGCAGCAGCACCGAGAGGAAGCAGACCGCAAGCAGGATCATCGCGGCCGAGGCGTAGACGCGCTTTTGCGTCAGACCGTAGGAGTGGATATAGAGGATCATTTTGGAGAGCGCCGTGGCGATCAGCACAAGCGTCAGGAGTGCCAGAACGGCCGAATAGATGCGGCGCAGAATGGGCTTTCCGCTGGGCGGCGTCCGCATCAGCAGGTGGAGCGCCAGGAGCAGAAGCGCGTTGATGATCGAGACGGCAAAGAGCTGGAAGAAGCCCTCGCGTGCGTACTGCGCGTAGGTCATGCCCGCGGGCAGGACGTGCGTAAAGGCAGAGACGTAATAGCTCCACTGCGAGACAAAAAAGAGGACGTAGAGCAGGAGAATAGGCGTCACGGCGGCGCAGAGCAGGGCGGGCGGAAGAACGCGGAAGCGTCCGACCGAGAAGGCGGATTCCTCTGCCGAGCCCGTCTTTTTGGCGCGCGCCTTCACGGCAAAGAGCGTGCCGAAGAGCAGCATGGCGAGCGGAACGGTGAAGATCAGGTCGCCCACCACCTCAAAGAAGCCGTCAAGCGAGAAGGAGAGCAGGCGCTCAAGCAGGGCAGTGAACTGCGCGTCGTAGGAGAGCAGAGCCGCAACGATCACGGTGGGGATCACGGCGAGGCAAAGGCCGAGCAGCGTCCAGCCAACCGTTTTCCACAGCTTGCGCGAGGCGCGCGAGCGGCGAAGGGGAAGCGAGAGGGAGGGAAAGAGCGCGGTCAGCGCGCAGAAGGGAAAGCGGAGCGTCGCGTTGGCCAGGTGCGAGAGAAGTCCGTCCGAGGAGAGCTTTCGTCCCGCAAGGCCGCAGGCGTCGTAGGCCAGAGCGGCAAAGGCCGCAAGGAGAAGGAGCAACAGCAGATTGCGCGAGGTCGCATTCCCCGAGAGCACAAGCCCGAGGGAGAGAATCGCGGTAAGCGACGCGAGCAGAATGCCGCGCAGACGGAGACGGTGCCCCGAGAGGTGCAGGTAGAGCCCCTCCAGAAGGAGAAGCGCCCACACGCCGATCAGGCCCCCCAGAGGATAGGTCCCTACGGGGAAGAAGCGGATAAAGAAGAAGGAGAGCCCGAGCAGCAGCCAGGCGAATATCGCGTCAAGCGTGGCGTATTCGGCTTTTGGCAGGAGGCCGCCCCGTTCGCCTTGCGCCTGCGGCTGAGAATACCACGGCTGCTGTGCGGCAGGGGTTTTTGCAGGCTCTGCCGAGGGGGCGTCGGACGCAGAGGAAGCCGTCTTGCTCACTTGCGGCTCGGGGGAGACGGAGGGCGTTTCTTCGGGGACGTGGTTGGTTTTTCGTTCCATGATTGCTCCTTTCACAGGTCGGTCGCGTCGGGCTCCTCCTCGTCAGGGAGGAACTCGAGCAGGTCGGCGGGCTGACAATCGAGCGCACGGCAAAGGGCGTCCAGCGTGGAAAAACGGATCGCACGTGCGCGGTTATTCTTTAAGATAGAGAGGTTGGCCTGGGTGATGCCGATGCGGGCGGAAAGCTCTCCCAGGGATATGCGGCGCTTGGCCATCATCACGTCAAGATTTAATCGGATCATCGCGCACCTCAAATGGTAAAGTCGTTTTCGGCCTTGATGCGGCAGGCTTCGCTCATCACGTTGCGCACGGTCAAAAGGCACAGGCCGATAAAGGCGAAGATGCCCACGCCGAGCAGAGAGCTGAGGAACCAGACCGACGTGCCGAGAAAGAGAAGGGCTTCCAGAAAGCAGCAGAGCGAGACCGCGAGCAAATGCAGGACGGTGCTTTCCGAAAAGACCTTTCCGCGAGAGATGGAGCGAAGGAGACGGATCAAAAAGAGGATCGCGCCTGCCGCCACGAGGACCATGACGTAGGCGAGCGCCAGGAGGAGCCCTTTTTGCCCGGTGGGGAGGGGAGGGAGCTGTGGGTGAAGGCCTGCGCGCGCCTCGCACAGCAGATCGACGAGGGTGGGGAGCAGGACCGAGAGGAGCGCCAGCGCACAGAGAAGGAGAAGGGCCAGAATGCGCGCCAGACGAACGGGGAGCTTGAGGGGCTTGCGTAACACGGGAGAGAACCTCGCTTTCCAAATTTTAGAGATCAATTACGGGGGATTTTCGATGCGCTTTCCCGACGAAAACGGAAGGAGAAGACGCATTCGGTGCTTTTATCATAGCACAATCTTTTCCGTTTGTCAATAAGAATTTATCGAAAAACGATAAATTTTTATAGAATAGAATAAGACTAAGAATTATTCTAAAAAATGGGTAAAAGGGCGCGAGCACAGGTTGCACGACTCAGCGGGACTAATATTAGCCTTCTCCTGTGGGAGAAGGGGGACCGCGACAGCGGTGGATGAGGAGTCGGCAAACCACCGCATTACCTGCAACCTGTCATCCTGAGCGAAGTCGAAGTTTTGGAGAGGGAGTGAGCCGCAAGGCGACGATCCGATCCAAAACCGAGGAGCGGAGCGACGAAGGGATCTCGTCAGGACGCTTGCTATCCGACCACATGATGTAACTTTCCTTACAGGAAGATACGAAGCGCTTAAACGAGATCCCGCGCGTCCTACGGACGCACGCTTTTGCTTGCTCGCTTCACTCGACCCGCAAAAGTTCGACTACGGCTTCGCCTCCGCTCAGGATGACAGATAGGGGGTTATCTTGCGAGACACGGTCTCGCCGTATAGAAAGCAAACCCCGTTACTCCCGCTTTTTCTTTTGCCCATGTAGGCCCAAAAGAAAAAGCTTGGCAAAAAGAAAACGGCCGAGGGGAGAGTTTCGCGCGTTGCGACGCGCGACCAAGGCTACGCGCCTTGGATGGGCGCCCACTGGCGTGGGGGCTGCAAACGCGCTAACGCGCGGTACGTAGCCGCTTTGTGCGTCTGACGCGCTCACGCGCGAGGCAACACTCCGCTTAACCCCAGTACTTGCGGTCAAGGCTGCGGAGCTGGATCGCCTCGGCAATGTGGTTCGCGCCTATGCGCTCACTCTCGTCCAGATCCGCGATCGTCCTCGCTACGCGCAAAATGCGATCGTATCCTCTCGCACTCAGTCCCATGCGCTCATACGCCGCCTTGAGCAGCGCCGATGCACTCTCGTCCATCTCGCAATAGCGGTGAATGCCCGCCGCGTCCAGCTGCGCGTTGCAGTAAATGCCGCTCTCCTCACCCATTCGCGCGCGTGCAAACGCTCTTGCACGCGTCACCCTCTCGCGGATCACGTCCGAATGCTCCGCCCCTCCTGCAGGCGCGGAGATCTCATCGTAGGAGAGCGAGGGAAGCTCGATCTGTATGTCCATGCGGTCCAGCATCGGTCCGCTGATGCGCGAAATATACCGCTTCACGTCCTCGGGCTTGCAGGTGCATTTGTGCGTGGGATGCCCAAAATAGCCGCATCGGCAGGGGTTCATCGCCCCCACAAGCATAAAGGAGCAGGGAAAGGTCACGCGCCCGTTGGCACGCGTAATGGTCACCCGTCTGTCCTCCAGAGGCTGACGGAGCGCATCCGTCACCGCCTTGGGAAATTCGGGAAGCTCGTCAAGAAACAGCACGCCGTTGTCGGCCAGCGAGACCTCTCCCGGCGTGGGATTGATGCCGCCGCCCACCAGGCTCACGGGGCTCATGGTGTGGTGCGGCGCACGGAAGGGGCGCACCGGGATCAGGGAAACCCCCTCGGGGAGCGTTCCCGCAACCGAATGCACCTTGGTCGTCTCGATCGCCTCGGCAAAGGAGAGAGGAGGCAGAATGGTGGGCAAACGCTTTGCCAGCATGGATTTTCCCGTTCCTGGAGGGCCGATCAGCAAAATGTTGTGTCCGCCTGCCGCCGCGATCTCCATCGCGCGCTTGGCCATGGCCTGTCCGCGCACGTCGTAAAAGTCCTCGCGGTAGCGGTTAGCGCCTGCCGAAAAGGCCGCGCGGTTGCACTCCACGGGGTCAAGAAGCTTGTCGCCGTTGAGGTGCATCACCAGATCCCGCATCGTGGGAACGGCGTAAACGCGGATCCCCTCCACGGCCGCGGCCTCGGCGGCGTTTTCCACGGGGGCGTAGAATTCGGAAAATCCGTTGTCCCTTGCCGCCACACACATACACAGAATGCCGCGCACGCCACGCAAGCCTCCCGAGAGCGAAAGCTCGCCCACGATGCACCGCTTTTCCAGGCTCACGTCCCGATGAATGATGCCCGAGCTGTGAAAGATCGCGGTCAGAATGGCCGCATCAAACACCGAGCCCTCCTTCTTTCGGTCGGCGGGCGCCAGGTTCACGGTAATGCGGGAATAGGGAAAGGGATAGCCGCTGTTCTGGCAGGCCGTCCTCACGCGCTCCTTGGCCTCCTTCACCGCAAGGTCGGGAAGTCCCACAAGCTCAAAGCCCTGCAGATTATTCTTTTGGTTGCACTCTACGGTCACGGGAAATCCGTCGATCCCGCAAATTCCTGCGCTGTATGCGGCGGAGAGCATCGTCCTGGTACCTCTTTTCTCAGAATTGGCGTACGTATACAGTCTAATTATACTACAAAGAAGGAAGGATGTCAACAGAAATATCCCCCGCAAGAAGCACCGAGAGGCCGCGAGAAGTAGGCAAGATTTTCAGAAAAAGAGAAAAATGTTTACAAACGAAGGGAAAAAGCTATTGACTTTCGGGCGGTTTTCTTGTATAATTTGTATATATGCCATTTTGTTGGCCGCAAACCGATTTGGAGGATACTCGCATGAAAAAACTTTTGGCTTCGCTTTTGGCTCTTTTGCTGATCGCATCGCTTTGCGCTTGCTCTGAGGAGCAGGGCAACGAAGATGACTGGGGTGACAATTTCCAGCAGAACGACGAGAAGGTTGACCACATCAACACGGGCAACGCCTACAACGAGGTCTTTTATTTTGAGGCGATCGACACCGAGACCGTGACCATCACGGGCTACCAGGCCGTTGACGCTCCCCACGTGATGAAAATTCCCGAGACGCTGGACGGCAAGGCCGTTGTGGCGATCTCGGAGAGAGCCTTCTACTTCTGCTCCAAGATCAACGGCGTGGAGTTCCCCTCCACCCTGACCGAGATCGGCAAGGAGGCCTTTGCAGGCTGCTCGCTGATCGAGTCCTTGACCGTTCCCGCACAGATCACGTCGATCGGCGAGCTTGCCTTCTACGGCTGCTCCGCACTCAAGACGCTGACCTTTGCCGAGGGCTGTGCCGCCAAGATCGGCCAGTCTGCCTTTATGGATTGCAACGCGCTCAAGGCCGTCACAATTCCCGGAACGGTAAAGACGGTTGCCGCAGGTGCCTTCTTTGAGTGCCTGGCGCTCGAGACGGTCGTCATCGAGGAGGGCGTTGAGGTGATCGGCGCGCAGGCCTTCCAGAAGTGCACGGCTCTGCAGTCGCTCACTCTGCCGGCATCGGTCGCCACCATTGGCTCCTACGCCTTCAGCGGCTGTGACGTTCTCTACAACGAGGGTGTAACCGCCCCCGCGGGCTCCGTTGCCGCAACCTATATCGCCAACCTGAACCTCGGCTCTCGCCCTGTTGAGGAATAAGGAAAAGAGAATATGGATGGGTTTATTCGAGGGGACTTTTGAAAAAGTCCCCTCGAGCTCCCCCAAAACTCCCCAAACAAAAAGAATAGCTACCCATGGAAGGAAGCGCGAACAACGTGCTTCCTTTTTTTGTGCGGCATAGGGGAGTTTTCGTTCGCCGTTTGTGCGGTACAGATTTTAGTTTGTGCCCCGATCGCTCGTGGACTTCTTCGAAGCCTCGCCCTACGGGGTGTTGGCGAATAGTGGGGAAAAATAAAATGTGTTGCACAAAGCGGCTACGCGACGTGCGATAGCGCGCCCGCCGCACGAAACGGCTGCGTACTGCACCTCGCTTTGGGAAAGCCCCACCGCAAGGTGGCGCAGGTGGAGGGCGCGTAGCCCTCCTCGCCGTCCGCAGACGGCGAAACGATCCCCTCGGCCGTTTTATTTTTGCCAAGCTTTTTCTTTTGGGCCTACATGGGCAAAAGAAAAAGCGGAGGTGGGAAGGCGTGCAAAATTAGCGGTAATTTTGAAATGAGCCACCACGTTTTCGTGGTGGCTTTTGATATGCAGAAACAAATAAGAAGCCCCGCGCGAAGCGGGGCAAATATTACAAATCCTTTTGTTTGGTAACAATTAACGCTTTTATACGTTCGCAAAGTTTTGTAAATTCCGGATGATCGCGAAGAGGGGCAAAATCCTTTCCGTTAAGAACGTCATAATGGTCGTGGGGGAATATGCAATAGCAGCTACTCATGCCACTCATTTCGGTGAAAATATAAATAAATCGCTCTTCGGGACTGTCAGGATTATTATCACGATTCGACCAAGCCTCTTTGGCACGCCATTCCATTCCGTCAAGAAAACGGCAGGACGTTGGCAATAGAACCTCATCCGTAATCATCATTGTATCCTCTAACAGCTTTACAACAGTTTCTGTTTTCGAAAGAGCCTCATCTATATTACCCCCAGATATTGACCGTACCGCAGATTTAAGTCCGAGTTCAATGCGATCATCTATCCACATATCAGGACGGTCATCCTCAGCATCACAACGAATGAACGAAAGCATAGTTTCCATGAATTTATCCACAGATTGTTTATGTTCGTTGCTTTCTCCCCACTTTAGCAAGTAGCGTGGGCAAAGTAATGTGTTGAATGCTTGATACAATTGATATCTGCGCTCCGGCTCGAATTTTTCTGTATCACCGCGTCGTAAATACCTGTCAAACAACAGTGCACGCGCGGAACAATCAAAGGGTGTTGTATATTTACTCAAAAAGCCTTCTAAATGTTCCTCATCCTCGATTTCCGCCATTGCTTCTATTACATGCGGCTGCATAGGGTGACGTTCAAGGTAGGCTTCTGCCAGCAAACGTGCCTCGGGAAGTATTTTAGGATCGCGGAATGCTCTGTCATTTCCTTCAACCCACGGACGCCAAGCAGAATTACTGCTGAGATAATTTCTGCGTATATCACGAAGAAGATCAATAATTTTATCGGCATCATAATCACGTTTTATACACTCACGGCGAAGTTCATCAAATGTTTGAACCGCGCGGTTTTCTTTTTCGATTTGAGGCATTCCAAGCAGCTCGTCAACAGTTACAGCAAGCACCTCGGCAATAGCAGGGATCAGCTCAAGGTCAGGATAAGTCGTGCCGTTTTCCCAGCGGCTGATCGATTGATATGTTACACCCAAGCGATCGGCAAGTGCTTCTTGCGTCAAATCGTTTTTCTTTCGGAAGTTACGTATATTTTTCCCAATCGCAAGTTTCATTTTTCCTCCTTGTGCAGGTGATTGCTTTGCAAAGCATTTCTTTTGTCGACACCTATATTATACTGTAAATTTATCAAAATTTCAATAACGCATTTTGAGAGAAAAATTATCAATTAGTGTTATATTTTCCGCTTTCCCGATGCTCGCATCTGGGGCAAGCATAGCGTGCAAAAAATGCAGCTACCGCCTGTCATGCTGTCACACCATTCAAAATCTGCGTCGGAGTAAACAAAGAAAAGCCCCGCGCGAGGCGAGGCTTCGAAGAAGTCCATGAGCGAGCGGGGCAGAAACCGGAGCCTGTATTGCAGTAACGGTACGCGAAAACTCCCCTTTGCCGCACGAAAAGAGGAAGCGCTATGTTCGCACTTCCTTCCGAGGGTAGCAATCCTTTTTGTTTGGGGAGTTTTTGGGGGGCGTGGGGGACTTTTTCCAAAAAGTCCCCCACAAAAAATCATCCTCGCAAATAAAGGAATGAAGGCCGAGGGGAGGGGAAGAATAGGAAGAAAAGGGGGCGAGGGGAATGCGGATACTGCTTGTGACGGAGGGAATGGAGAGAGGGGGCGCGGAGACGCACGTGGCCGCGCTGGCACGAGGGTTGAGGGACGCGGGCGACGAGGTGGAGGTGCTTTCCGCGGGCGGACGCGAGGCCGAACGGCTCCTGAGGGAGGGCGTTGGGCAGATCTGCGTCCCTTTTTGCCGCACGCCCGTGGGCGCCGTCAAGAGCATTTTGGCGATGCGCAGAGTTTTGACGCGCGGAGGGTACGACGTTCTGCACGCGCACGCGCGCTATCCCGCGTTTTTGCTCCGCGTAGCCGCGTTTGGCAGGCGGACGCCCATCGCCGTCACGGCGCACGCGCGCTTTCGCCACGGTCCTCTTTTGCGGCGCGTCTGCTTTTGGGGCGACTTCACCGTGGCCGTCAGCGAGGACATTCGGTGCGACCTGCTCCGCTTTTGCCGTCTTGCACAGGACCGCGTCCTCGTCATTCCCAACGGCATCGACGTTCACCGCTTTTCCCCTACCCGAACAGAAGAAGAAAGTATCGACGTTCATGCTTTTTTCCCTACCCGAACAGAAGAAAAAAGCACCGACGCCCATGATTTTTCGCCTCCGCAGGCGGAAGAAGAAAGCACCGACGCCCGTCCGCTTTCGTCTTTTTCGGAGGAGAAAAACGCCGCCCCGTTGAAGGGCGCCCTCTGCGTGGGCTTTGCCAGCCGCATGGACGCCGATTGCTCGCGCGGCGCGGAGCTGCTTTGCGCCATCGCTCCCCGTCTTGCGCGGCGGTATCCGCGTCTTCGCATCACGCTGGCAGGCGGCGGAGGCGAGCTTGAAAAAATTCGCGCACTTGCACAAAAAGCAAACGCCGACGTCGGGCGCGAGGTGGTGCGCGCCGTGGGCTGGGTGGAGGACATGGCCGCGTTTTGGCGCGCGCAGGAGGTTTGCGTGGCGGTCTCCCGTGCGGCGATGGAGGGGGCGGCCACGGGCTGCGCCGTGCTGCTCTGCGGCAACGAGGGCTACCTTGGACCGCTGTGCAAGGAGAACGCCGAACGCGCGCTGGAGAGCAATTTTTGCTGCCGCGGAGAGGAAAGTGCCACCGCCGAGCGCCTGCTTGGGGATCTTCTCCCCCTGCTTTCGGACGCCGCTTTGCGTGCGCGCATAGCACGGGAGGGCAGGGCCTTCGTGCTTGCCCGATTGAGCCTTGACGCGATGGTGGAACAGACGCGCGCGCTTTATCGGCGCCTTGCGGCGGAGAAAAAGACCGCCCGTCCTCTCCGCGTTTCTCTTTCGGCAAGAAAAGCGGCCTTCCCCCACCGGGCGGCGATTTTTAGGAAAAAGAAGAAGAATTTTTCCCACAAGACGTCTGTTTTTTTAAGAAAAAAGGAGAAAATTCCCCACTCGGTGTCCGTTTCCTCGAAAAAGGAGAAAAATTCCCACTTAGCGTCCGTTTTTCCCAAACAGAAGGCGGAAAATCCCCACCCGACGTCCATTTTTCCGAAAAAGAAGGGTAAAAATCCCCACCTGCTCGTCGGCGGCTATTTTGGCTGCGGAAATCTTGGGGACGACGCCATTCTGCTCGGTCTTTTGCAGCTGTTGCGCGAGCAGGCGCCCGAAATACGGGTGTCGGTGCTGTCGGGAGACCTGCGCGCCACGCAATCTCTTTGCCGCGTAAAGGTTTATCGGCGAAAGTCGCCCCTCTCCTTGCTCCGCGCGTTTCTCTCCGCCGACGCCTTTTTGCTTGGCGGCGGCTCGCTCCTGCAAAACCGCACGGGCAGGCTCTCGCTCGCCTACTATCTCGGCCTGCTTCGCCTCTCCCGCCTGCTAAAAAAGCCTGCCGCCCTCTTTGCCGCGGGCATCGGTCCGCTTTTGGGAGAGGCCGACCGACGCAAAACCTGCCTCGCTCTTTCCTCTCTTTCCCACGTCGGTCTGCGCGATCCGCTCTCCCTCTCCCTCCTCCGCTCTCTCGGTCTTTCTTCCTCTCTCCTCTCCCTCGGCTCGGATCCCGCATTTTTTATTCCACCCAACTGCAGTACTCTCGACCAAAATTTTGCCTCTTTTATTCCGCCTACCTGCACTACGCTCGACCAAAATTTTGCCTCTTTTATTCCACCCAACTGCAACAGACCCTCTAATTCTGCCGAATTTTTATCTTCTTCCCCCACTTTTACTGCAAATAAGCCAAAAAAGAAACGGTTTTTTCCCACTTTGCAAAAGAAAGAAAGGGAAAATAGAACTCCTTTCCCCACCGTTTTGGGCGAACATTTCTCTCCTTCGGGCAAGGAAGCGGAGGACTGCTTGCCGAAAAATCGAATTTTCCCCACTTGTTATGCAAATTTGCAGAAAAGAGTGGATTTTGCCCCCACTTGGAACAAAAAAGAAGGGGATTTTGCCGAAAATCGGTTGCTTTTGCTCCTTCGCGAGTGCCGCGACCTTCCCACTCTTCCCGAAGCGCTTTCCTCTGCCGTGGGCGACTTTTGCCGCGAGAGGGGGCTCTCTCTGCTTCTTCTTCCCATGGACGTGCGCGCCGACCTTGCCGTTGCCAAGCGAGGCGCCGAGGTCAGCGGAGGGCGCCTGCTCGTCCTGCGGGATCCGCGCGAGCTGCTCGCCCTTCTTTCTACCTCGCGCGCCTGCGTCACCCTGCGCCTGCACGGCGCGATCCTCGCATCAAGCGCGGGGCGCCCCTGCCTTTGCATCTCCCCCGACCGCGAGGACCAAAAGCTCGCGGCTTTTGCAGGGACGCTCGGGCAGGAGCATCTCTCCTCTACGGAGGCTTCGGACGCTGCCTCACTTTCTTCGGCGCTCTCGCGTCTTCTCGCTCGGGACGGGGACTTTTGCCGTCGGCTTTTGCTCCTTGTGGAGGAGGAGCGAAAAAAAGCGCGGAAAGACCTTGCAAAACTGCTCGAAATGCTTTATAATAAGAGAGGATAAAGCGTCGGGAAGGGAAAACGCGCAAAGACCCCTCTCCTTCCTCGCGCTCAAGACGTGTAAGAGAGGTTGATCACATGAAAAACGCACAGCTCGCCGACCTGCTTCGTCCGGACAGCTTTGACGGTATCGTCGGCCAGGAGCATCTCTTTGGCGAAAAAGGGGTGATCCGCCGCATGGTTTCGGCAGGACGCATCACCAACATGATCTTTTTCGGTCCTCCCGGCACGGGCAAGACCACGGCCGCAGGCATTATTGCCAAGCAGTCGGGCATGACCTTCCGCCGTCTGAACGCCACCTCGGCGTCGCTCGCGGACGTCAAGGAGGTCATTCGCGAGACCGACAACGTCTTCGGCTCGGGCGGCATTCTGCTCTACCTGGACGAGATCCAGTATTTCAACCGCAAGCAGCAGCAATCCCTGCTCGAATACATGGAGGACGGCCGCGTGACGCTGATCGCCTCCACCACCGAAAATCCGCATTTCTTCGTCTACAACGCGATCCTCTCGCGCTCATCTCTCTTTGAGTTCCACGCGGTCATGCCCGAGGCACTCCTACCCGTTCTGCGCCGCGCGCTGGACTATCTCAACCGCGAATGCGGACAGGAAAAAACGGCCTCAGATGAGCTTTTGCGCTACGTTGGCACCTGCGCCCGAGGAGACGTCCGCCACGCCGTGGTCCTCTTTGAAAACGCCTACCACGCGGCCGACGGGGAGATCGAGCGCGCGCACGTGGATTCCTTTGACACCTCAATCTCCAATTTCAACGACGACACGCACTACGATCTGCTCTCCTGCCTGCAAAAATCCATTCGCGGCTCAGATCCCGACGCCGCCGTATTCTATCTGGCAAAGCTGCTCTCCCTTGGCGAGCTTCTCTCGGTCTGCCGAAGGCTGCAGGTCATCGCCTCGGAGGACGTGGGCCCTGCCTACCCGATGGCAGCCGTCCTCACGCGCGCCTGCTGCGAGTCGGCCAAAGAGCTGGGAATGCCCGAAGCGCAGATTCCTCTCTCCAACGCGGTGATCCAGCTGGCCACTGCCCCCAAGTCCAACAGTGCAGAGGCCTCAATCCAGGCGGCCATGGCGGCCGTCAAAGCGGGGAAAGGGATCGAAATCCCTCTGCACCTGCAAAGCCCCCTCTTTAAGGGCTACCGCTATCCGCACGACTATCCAAACCATTACGTCCGCCAGCAGTATCTCCCCTCCGACCTTCTCGGCGAAACCTTCTACCGTCCCGGCCCCAACAAAACCGAGCAAGCCGCCGCCGACTACTGGTCGAAGATTAAAGGATAAATGTTTGCGTTTTTTGTGGGGGACTTTTTGGAAAAAGTCCCCCACACCCCCAAAAAACTCCCCAAAAAAAGAATAGATACCCACGGAAGGAAGTGCGAACAACGTGCTTCCTTTTTTTGTGCGGAGAAGGGGAGTTTTCGTTCGCCGTTGCTGCAGTACAGATTTCAGTTTGTGCCCCTCCCGCTCGCGGACTTCTTCGAAGCCTCGCCCTACGGGGTGTTTGCGAATGGTGGGGGAGGAGTAAAAATGCACGGCACAAGGCAGCAACGCGACGTGCGAGAGCGAGCTCGCCGCATAATGGGTGTGTTGCTTCGCGCGTGAGCGCGGTGGAAAGCCCCACCGCCAGGTGGCGCAGGTGGAGGGCGCGTAGCCCTCCTCGCGCGTCGCAACGCGCGAAATATTCTCCCGGCCGTTTTCTTTTTGCCAAGCTTTTTCTTTTGGGCCTACATGGGCAAAAGAAAAAGCGGAGGTAGGAGCGCTGAAATGCAAGACGGCTGTTGGTTTTGGGCGGAAGTATCGTTAGGCTCCCTCTCAGGGGGAGCCTTTCGTTAACCCCCTCTATTCGCCAACACCCCGTAGGGCGAGGCTTCGAAGAAGTCCACGAGCGGGAGAGGCAGAGACCAAAATCTGCTCTGCACAAACGTCGAGCAAAAACTCCCCTTGAAGGCATAGAAAAAGGAAGCACGTTGTTCGCCCTTCCTTCCGAGGGTAGCAATCCTTTTTGTTGGGGAGTTTTTGGGGGGCGTGGGGGACTTTTTTCAAAAAGTCCCCCACAAAAAACGCGTCCTAACCGCGCGAAGGCGGAGATTTTCTTCGTTAAATTGTATCAAAAGTGTAAATTTTTGTTATATTACCTTTGAATATCTTGAAATAGATATATTTATATGATATAATATCTATAATTATAGTTATAGCCGAAAGGAGTATTCCATGGCAGAGCAGAATTACATCGAGGAGATCAAGGAAGTCTGGGAAATGGTCAAGACGTCCTTAAAGGATAAATTTTCCGAGACCGCCATCAATCTCTGGCTTGGTGATATTCGCATCTTGTCCTTTGAGACCGACGTGATCACCATGGGCATCGATTCTGAGCTGAAGTTCAAGATCGTCCAGGAAAAATACGTTCCCGAGGTCGAGAGCGCGTTCAGCCGTCTTTTAGGATATGAGATCCGCGTGCATCTCACCTTCACAGGGTCCTCCGTGGCGGCCGACCGCATTTCCTCCGAGCCCGCTCCCGCGCAAAAGAAGGAGCCCACCCCCCTGCAAAAGGCGGCTATGCTCCCCAATTACAACTTTGAATACACCTTTGAAAACTTCATTGTGGGAAGCACCAACAAGTTTGCGCAGGCGGCCTGCATCTCGGTGGCCAACAACCCCGCCACCAACTACAACCCCCTCTTTATCTACGGCAACAGCGGACTGGGAAAGACTCACCTCATGTACGCGACCATCAACCGCTTAAAGGAGAACAACCCCAACATCAACATCATCTACACCAAGGGCGAGGATTTCGTCAACGAGATGGTGGCCTGCCTTTCCTCCAAGACCATGGAGGAGTTCCGCGAGAAGTACCGCAAGTGCGACGTTCTGATGATCGACGACATTCAGTTCATCGCGGGAAAGACGGGTACGCAGGAGGAGTTCTTCCACACCTTCAACGCGCTTTACGAGTGGCGCAAGCAGATCATTCTCACCTCCGACCGTCCGCCCTGTGACATCAAACCCCTGGAGGACCGTCTCAAGACGAGATTTGAGTGGGGACTTCTGGCCGACATCGAGCCGCCGGATCTGGAGCTTCGCGTGGCCATCATCAAGAAGAAGGCCGAGCAGGTCAACGTGGTGATCCCCAATGACGTGCTGACCTTCCTTGGCGAAAACCTGCGCTCCAATATCCGCCAGATCGAGGGCGCGATCAAAAAGCTGGGGGCTTTGACCTTCCTCTCGGGAAGACAGATCACCATGGATCTTGCGCACGATTGCATCTCCGAGCTGCTCGGCGGCGCCGAGCCCGTGAGCGTAACGGTGGAGAAGATCTTCAGCGTGGTCAACGAGAAGTACGGCGTTTCCAAGGATGAGCTGGCAGGACCTAAGAGAAACAAGGAGATTGCGGCCGCACGGCACATCTGCATCTTCCTGATCCGCGAGCTGACCGAGATGTCCTTCCCCAACATCGGAAAGCTTCTGGAGCGAGACCACACCACGGTCATGTCCTCCTACAACAACTCCTTCACGCGCTATCAGCTTGAGCCCATGTTCACGCTTGAGATGAACGAACTGAAAAAGGAGCTCAGCGGCGAATAAAACGGGATTTTTTTAAGAGATCCACAGAGAAAATTCCCGTTTTCCACAAGCTTTTCCACACCTGTGGAAAAGCTGTGCAAAACCCAACGAATTCCTGTTGATCCGCGTGCCCGAGGAAAGGAAAATTCCCTTGCGGCGCAAGAAAAAGGAAAACGGGAAAACCGAATTTTCCCTCTTGTGGAAAACCAACCGTTTTTCCCCATCTTCGACCAAAAAAACCGCTTTTCCACAAGGAAAACGCTGTGGAAAAGAAGGACGGAAGGAAGAAAAGCAAGCCCGTTTTCCAAAACGGCTTCTCCCTTCCCGCTCTTTCGGGGAGGGGAGAGGGTTTTCCAAAAGGTTTCCCCTTCGTTTTCCACCGCTTTTCCCAAGGGTAATCAACAGGCCGAGCGCCGAGGATCCCTTGCGCGTCAAGGCGAGATCGAGTTTTCCCCAGTTTCCACAGGCCCTACTTCTACTACTGCTATTTTACTGTATATACCGTCTTTCCTCTTCCGCTTCGCGGAAAGCGAGCGAGAGAGGGACCGAAACGCTTTGCGGCATTTTCCCAAAGAGCGGAAAGTGC
This sequence comes from Clostridia bacterium, assembly GCA_017507905.1. Taxonomy (GTDB): domain Bacteria; phylum Bacillota; class Clostridia; order Oscillospirales; family CAG-272; genus UMGS1865. The sequence continues at coordinate 36,452 of JAFWAA010000021.1, forward strand.
GAAAACGGAAATCTCTGCCGAGGGGCGGAGAGAACGCCTTATTTTTGATGAACGTTTTGAAAGGATAGAATATTATGAAGATCATTCTGAACCGTCTGGCCATCAGCGAGGCCGTAGCCCCCTTGATGTGTGCGATCTCGGGAAAATCCACCCTCTCTGCCATTGAGGGCATTCTGATCGATGCCACGGGCGAGGACACCTGCACCATGACCACCTTTGACCTGGAGAAGGGTATGCGCATCACGGTTGCCGCAGAGATCTGCGAGCCGGGTGCAGCCATCGTCAACGCGCAAAAGTTCGTGCAGACGCTGCGCGTGATGGAGGGGGATTTCGTCACCCTTACGGTGGACGAGAAGAACCTGGCCTGCATCGAGAGCGGAAAGTCGGTGCATCGCATGAATTCGCTTCCCGCAAGCGAGTATCCCACGGTTCCGCGCCTTGTCACCGAGGACGGCTTTGTCATTGGCCAGTCCGTACTTAAGGAGATGCTGACCAAGGTGATGCACGCCATGGCCTCCAACGATCAGCGTCCCGTGCTGAACGGCTGCTTCTTCCGCATTGAGGAGGGAAGACTGATGGCGGTGTCCTGCGACAGCTTCCGTCTGGCGAAGTGTGCGGTCAGCACCGAGATTGAGAACAAGAACGAGGACGGCTCGGATCTGCGTTTTTCCTTCATCATTCCCACGAAGACGGTGGGCGAGCTTTACAAGCTGCTCAAGGACGACGAGCGCGAGACGGTTCGCATTTACCTGTCGAGAAAGACCATCGTGTTCAACATTGGCAGCATGATTTTCTTCTCCCGTCTGATCGAGGGGCAGTACATTGATTTTGACCGCATCATTCTCAACACGCACCGCATTTTTGCCACGGTGAACCGCGAGGAGCTGATCGCGTCCTTGGACAGAGCGGCGCTTGTCACCGAGGAGAAGGTGGCGGGAAGCGTACGCTCGCACGTCAAGCTGTTGTTTGAGGGCAACCTGCTCAAGATCAGCGCGATCTCGGCTTTGGGAAGCACGTATGACGAGATGGAGATCGAGCACGAGGGCATTGACCTGTTGATTGCGTTCAACAACCGATTCCTGATCGACTGCTTGCGCGCGTCGGACGAGGAGAAGGTAAGGATTTCGATGACGTCGGCGCTGACGAGCATTAACGTAGAACCTGCAGAGAAGAAGGAGGACAGCGAGGAGCTGTTCATGCTTCTCCCGGTCAGAATGAAGGAGTAAGAGCGTTCGCCTGCGGCGAGTGATATGCGCTGCGCGCGTGATATGCACTTCGTGCGTGATATGTCCTTCGGACGTGATATGCGCTGCGCGCGTTAAGCCGCAGCACAATGCGGCTACGTACCGCGCGTGAGCACTTTGCAGCCCCCACGCCAGTGGGCGCCCATCCAAGGCGCGTAGCCTTGGTCGCGCGTCGCAACGCGCGAAAAAACCTCGGCGTTTCTCTTTTGATAACTTTTCTCTTTGCGCCCGCGGTGTCAAAGAGAAAAGTGGCTATGGGGGCTGAAACGCAAGGGGGCTATTGACTTATCCACCGCATCATACCCCAACATCGTAGGGGCGAACTGCGTTCGCCCGTCCGAGAAAAACTAAAAAAGCCTCCCTTGTGTAAAGGGAGGTGGCTCGCGAAGCGAGACGGAGGGATTGTAAAAGGTGAAACATTGTGGAAAACAATCCCTCAGTCGCCTAACGGCGACAGCTCCCTTTACACAAGGGAGCCTAACGTAAA
>JAFWAA010000003.1 GCA_017507905.1 Clostridia bacterium
CGCAAATCGTGGCGAATGGCAGAGCCATTCGCGAAGGTTCTCGTTGAAATGACCGATCAAAACGCAAAAAGGGATACCCACAGGGTATCCCTTTTTGCGTTTTGGTGGGCCATCAAGGGCTCGAACCTTGGACCGACCGGTTATGAGCCGGTGGCTCTGACCAACTGAGCTAATGGCCCGCAGGCTTTGCGGCCTTTTTATTATAGCGAATAAATGTGCGATTGTCAAGTCCTTTTTGTCCCTTTTCGGGAAAAAGCAGAAAAAAACGCGGGGGAAATCCGTGGATTTCGCCCCGCGCTTTTTTCGCGGGAATTAGGCAGCCAGAACCGTGATCTGGTTGCTGGTGATCTCGGTAACGAGGTCGAGAACCCAGAAAACAAAGCTGATGGGAGGAATGATGGCCAGAACACCAACGATCAGGGTGGTGGTGTTCTTGGTCTCGGTGTAGCGGAGGATTCTGTAAATGCCGCCAACGATTGCGCCCAGAATGAGCTGCAGAAGGATCTTTACGATCTTAGGCAGATCCTCATAGGTCTTGGTAAGGCTATTGTTTGCCATGGGAGTGTTCTCCAATCTGATGTATTTTGTGAGGAAAATCCTCATATACAGTATAGCATACCGTTTTCGGAAAATCAAGGTTTCTTCAAAAAAAAGCAAAAAAATTTTCACGATTTGCACAGATTGACAAGTTTCTCTCCTTCCTCTGTGCTAAAATGAAAGCAAAAAAAGGAAGGGAAGGCGAAGGAATGATCCATAACGGAGGTCAGGTGACCTATGAAAACAAGGGGGATACGCTCTTGATCCGCGTACGCGGCGAGATCGACCATCACAGCGCGGCCACGGTGCGCAAAAGCATCGACGATCGCATCGTTGCCGAGCGCCCGGAGCGCGTGCTCCTCGAGCTTTCGGCAGTCGATTTCATGGATAGCTCGGGACTGGGACTGATCATGGGCCGCTTTGCGCTGGTCAAGCAGTATTGCGGAACGCTTGCCGTGCTTGATCCAAGCCCTGCGGTCATCAAGATCATGAAGCTTGCAGGCATGGAGCGCATGGTCTCGGTCCTGCGGACGAAAAGCAAAATCGAAGGATAAAAGGGAAAGGACAGAACAATGAAGAACAGAGTGGATTTTACAGCGGCAGTCGAAAACGAGATGGAGTGGCGCTTGCCCTCGCTCTCGGTCAACGAGGGGATCGCGCGAGCCGGCGTGGCGCTCTTTTGCGCCCAGCTCAACCCAACTGCGCTCGAGCTTGCCGACATCAAATGCGCCGTCTCCGAGGCGGTCACCAACTGCATCGTGCACGCCTATCGGGATACGGTGGGCGAGATCCGCATCACGGTCAAGCTCTGCGAGGGGCGGCTGGTCTCCATCGAGATCCGCGATCGGGGATGCGGAATTGCCGATGTCAAGCAGGCGCGCGAGCCTCTTTTCACCACCGACGCGGAGGGGGAGAGAAGCGGCATGGGATTTACCGTTATGGAAAGCTTTTGCGACGAGCTTCGCGTCAGCAGCCGTCCGGGAAGGGGAACGACGGTCACCCTGCTCAAGCGTCTACATAAGTAAGCCGCATGGCTTACCGAGCTTTTGACGAGGTGAACAGCATGGAGCAAACGTCCATTCACGAGCGCAACACCGAGCTTTTGCGCCGCGTGCGCGAGGGAGATCGGGAGGCAGAGGCCTCTCTGCTTGAGGAAAATATGGGGCTCGTGCGCAAGGTGGCTCGCCGCTTTCCCGATCGGGGCGTCGAGTTTGAGGACCTGGTGCAGATCGGGAGCATCGGCATGCTCAAGGCCATTCGCTCCTTTTCGCTGGAGCGCGGCACGGCCTTTTCGACCTATGCCGTGCCTTTGATCGTCGGGGAGATCCGTCGGCATCTGCGCGACGAGGGCATGATCCGCGTCAGTCGCATCTACAAGAGCCGAGGCGTGGCCCTTCTGCGTGAGCAAACGCGCATTCGTGCGGAGGAGGGGCGTGAGGCGGGGATTAGCGAGCTGGCCTCGCTCTGCGGCCTTTCCGTAGAGGATGCGGCGGTCGCACTGGATGCCATCGCCCCCGTTACCTCGCTCTCGGATTTCGTCTTCGGCGAGGACACCGTCACCTACGAGGGAATATTGGCGGACGAGGAGAGCGAGCGTGAGAGTGAGCGCATTTGCGACCGCGTTGCGCTTGCACAGTCCATCGGGCGAATGCCCGCGCTCTGGCGCAGGATCGTGCTTTTGCGCTATTACCGCAACCACACCCAGCAGCAGACGGCCAACGCCCTTGGGCTGACGCAGGTCAAGGTCTCGCGCGAGGAGAAGAAGATCCTGGCCTTTTTGCGCGAGGATCTTTCGTAAAAAAATTGCAAACATTTTTGTCGCGTTCTTGACTTTCCCGTATCCCTCTGCTATACTGGCAGGGAAAGACAAGGAAGGGAGGCATACGGATGAAGAAAACGCTGCGGGAAGCTTTTTCCGCGTTCGGCGCGAAGTGTCGGGACGCTGCAGGGCGGCTTTGGCGGGTGCTTTCCTCGCCTCGCTTACACAAGGCGCTCCTGACGGTGCTTTGCTTCCTTTTGGCTACCCTGATCCTGATCGGCGCAAGCGCTCTTGCCATCAGCGCGTCCCTTTGCGCCAAGGTCTCCCCACGCATTCGCACACTTGAGCAGCTTGCGGCCTCGGGCGAGGCGTTTGATCTGATCCTCGTGCTTGGCTGTCGGGTGCATCCCGACGGAAGGCCGAGCGATATGCTCTACGACCGCGTGGCCACGGCCATGTCGGTCTATTCCGCAGGCCTTGCGGACACGCTTCTGATGAGCGGAGACAATCGGGACCGCTACTACAATGAGGTTGGCCCCATGCGTGAGCTTGCCATCGAGCTGGGGGCTGATCCTGAGGCAGTCTTTACCGATCCTTACGGGCTTTCCACCTACGAGAGCGTGGAGCATCTGCTCAAGTCCTGCAAGGGAAAGCGCGTGCTGATCGTTACGCAGGAGTATCACCTTTACCGCGCGCTCTATATCGCCGAGAAATCCGGCCTTGAGGCCTACGGCGTTGCGGCGGATCTGCGCAGCTATTCCAACCAATGGAAGCGCGATCTGCGCGAGATCCTCGCGCGCTGCAAGGACGTTTTCCTCTGCGCGGCAGACGAGCATTGACCGCATACAAAAAGCAGATCCCGACTTGACAAGAGTCGGGATCTGTGCTATAATAGGCAACGAAAGAGAATACACGCAGAGCATCGGGACGCCGTCCCGTTGTCGGGCAGACCGAGAAAGGGCCTGCTCGGGGATAAGGAAATCGCGGTGAAACTCCGCAGCAACAGCCATTACCGTGACGGGCGCTTGCCCTCCAGTCGGAATGCTTATCGCTCTGTGCACCGAAAAAACGGTCCCTTGGGCAAAATGGGGGGATGGGTGAGCGCGGATACGGAAGCGTATCCTTTTTCGCTTTGCCATCAGGCGCCCTCCGGGAAGGGCGCTTTTTCTGTACTCCTTTCTGCAAGTCTACGCAAAGAAAGGAAGAAAAAATCATGCACGCAAACACAAAACTTACCCGCATCCTCACGCTTCTCTTAGGGCTTATGCTCCTGCTCTCCCTTGCCGCCTGCACACCCGAGGAGCAGCCTCCCGTAACCCCTCCCAACGGGGAAGACGTCACCCTTGATCCCATCTGGGACACGGCTACCTATAAGCACGATTCCATTCTGGGAGACGGTGGAAAGGCCGTTCTCGTGGACGTCGAGGCCAAGGGGCACACTGTCGTTCTGATGCTTCAGACCAACGAGGAGACGCTGGGACAGGCGCTCTACGAGCTGAAGCTCATCAACGACCCGAGCTTCTTTGATACTCTTAACGGTATGAAGGCGGATTGGAATGCGGATCAGGCCTACTGGGCCTTCTATCAGGGTGAGAACTACATGAGCGTTGGGGTGAACGAGACGGTCATCGAGGGCGGTGAGCATTACCGCCTGGTCTACACGCAGTAATGGCTGAGGAAAAACGAAGACCCAGCCACTTTCGCCGCCTGCTTGAGCTTGTGCTCTTTGCCATGCTCGGAAGCCTGATGTTCTGCTCCAAGGTCATCATGGAGGCCTTTCCCAACATTCACCTTTTGGGAATGCTGACCATGACGGTCACGCTGGTCTTCCGCGCAAAGGCCTTGATCCCGATCTATATCTACGTTCTGCTCAACGGGCTTTACGCAGGCTTTAACGTCTGGTGGGTGCCGTATCTTTACGTATGGACGATCCTTTGGGGCGTGACCATGCTCTTGCCGCGACGTATGCCGCGCAAGGTGGCCGCGGTGGTCTATCCGCTTGTTTGCGGATTGCACGGTCTCGCCTTCGGGATCCTTTACGCTCCCGCGCAGGCACTCTTTTTCCGCCTGGACGCGGCGGGAACGCTTGCCTGGATCGCCGCAGGCTTTCCCTTTGATCTTTTGCACGCCGTGGGCAATCTGGCGGCAGGCTGCCTGATCCTGCCTCTCTCCGCGCTTCTTTTGCGCTTGCTCAGGCGCTTCCCGGCTTGATCACGCATCACGCATAACGCTAAACCGAAAAGCAGAAAAAGAGAGAGTCTTACGGAAATTTGCTTCCGCTTGACTTTCTCTTCTGCTTTTTCGATCAACCGCTTTTGCGTTCGCCCTCGCGCTCAAGCAGATCGGCAAGCACGAAGGTGCCTGCGGCCAGCACCACGCCCGAGACGAGATACTCCGCAAGCGGAGGATAAACGGCGTCGGCGAGGACGGGATCCTTCCTTCTTGCCTCAAGATAGCAAAGCAGCAGAGCCACCCCGCAAACGAGGATCAGCGCAAGCTCGATATGTAGCACGGCGCGCGCGATGCGGCGCGGCTTTTTCTTTTGCGGTGCAAGGTGTTTCACATTTCCTCCTTTTTTGGTATCTTTATTCGTTTTTTCCAAAATGGATATTCGTTCTTTTTCGACAGAGAAGGGCGGACGGAGCAAGCCCCGTTCTTGCTATATCCAGTATAGCAGATCGGGCCTTTTCTGTAAAGACAAAGATTCTGCCGTTTTATGCAAAAAGCGGCGCCTTCGCCGTATAATGCCAAGATCCGACAAGAGATTTTTTGGCAAAATCCGCATATTTAAGCAGAAAATGCGTATGTTTATTCGAGCGCCTCCAAAAGGCGATCCGATCCGACAAAAAAAGAGCCTCCGCTTTGTCGCTTTTTCACAAAGAGGGGCGAAATTCCTTTGGATTTGTCGCTTGTCGAATGTGGTACAATGGAGTCGGCGGGAAATCCCCGCAAACGATGCAAGAAATGGAGAATCATCATGAAGCTTCCGCAAACCCAATCCGAGAAGACCCGCATTTTGCTCAAGGAGAGCCGCTCCTATCCGGGCGGAGAGGCACTTAGGACCCGTCTTTTGCTGGAGTGCGACGAGGGAGAGGCGGTCTTTTTCGTTGAGGCCCTCTACCTTGGCGAGAGTGCCTGCGTGCGCGTAGGATCCGATCCCGAGACGGCGCTTGGCTTTTTCCTGCGTGCGCTTGACGGCGAGGTGACGCCCGTGAGCCTTAAGGACGTGCTGGAGGATTTTTTCTACGAGCAAAAAAATGTCAAAAAATCCCTTTACATTTCAGAAAATCCGTGATATAATAGAGTGACGTGATCGAAATCAGAGAATGTTAAGTTAAAGAGTAAGGAAGGTCAGTTTGACCGACGGTATTGAACATGAAGTGTCCGAATTGCGGATTCCCGGATAGCAAGGTGATCGATTCCAGACCTGTTACCGAGGGCAACAGCATTCGCAGAAGAAGGGAATGCCTGGCTTGCCAAAAGCGATTCACCACCTTTGAAATGATCGAGACGGTGCAGATCATCGTTCTCAAAAAGAGCGGCGGCAAGGAGCTTTTCGACAAGCAAAAGCTACTCACCGGCGTGCTTAAGGCTACGCAGAAGCGTCCCGTGGACGCCGTTGCGCTGGTCAACGAGATCGAGGCCGAGCTGCAGAACACGCTCTGCCACGAGATCTCCTCCACGGCCCTTGGCGAGATGGTCATGCAAAAGCTCCGTATGCGCGACGAGGTCGCCTACGTTCGCTTTGCGTCGGTCTATCGCGAGTTCAAGGATATCGACACCTTCCTCGAGGAGCTGAACGGCCTCAAGCAGGCCCTCCCCGAGACCTGATCGAATAAGATAAAGACGGCACGCCCCCCCTTTTTTGAAGACCGTGGGAGACGTGCCGCTTTTCACCGCCTGCGGCAGAGGCAAAAGGCGGAATGGCCCAATCCAAAACGGTCTATACTCATAACGCTCCCATGGCCGCGGCCAAATCACGCAGGAAAGGAGAAGGGAAGAATGGTATTCTCATCATTGCTTTTTTTGTTTGCTTATCTTCCGATCACGCTCCTTTGCTATTACGCCGTTCCGCGCAGGTGGCGCAATCTCGTGCTGTTTGCGGTCAGCCTTGTGTTTTACGGCTGGGGAGAGCCGGTCTATATCCTTTTGATGATGCTCTCCGTCACCTCGGCGTATTTCTTTGGCTTCTTCATCGAGCGGTATCGCACGTCCGCCCCCAAAAAGGCAAAATGGATGATGATCCTTTCGGTCGCGGTGAGCCTTTCGTTCCTGTTCTTCTTCAAGTACTACAACTTCTTTGCCGAAAACCTTTCGCGCCTGCCCTTGATCGAGATCCCGAGGATCGAGGCGCTCGCGCTTCCCATCGGCATTTCCTTCTACACCTTCCAGATCATCTCCTACACGGTAGACCTCTACCGCAGGGATTGCGAGCTGCAGAGGAATTATATCACCTTCGGCACCTACGTCACCCTTTTTCCCCAGCTGATCGCAGGTCCGATCGTGCGCTACCGCGACGTGGACGAGCAGCTGCAAACGCGACGCGAGACGGTTTCGGATTTTGCCGCAGGCGTTGCGCGTCTTACGGTGGGACTGTGCAAGAAGATCCTCGTCGGTGACCTGCTCGCGGCAGGATCGGAGTATTTTCGCCATCTTGCTCTCCTCGAAAACACGGCTCTTGGCGCGTGGATGACGATCATTCTTTATACGGGACATCTCTACTATGATTTTTCGGGATACTCGGATATGGCGATCGGTCTTGGGCGAATGCTCGGCTTCCGCTTTCCCGAGAACTTCAACTATCCCTATATTTCCAAAAGCATTACCGAATTCTGGCGCAGATGGCATATTTCGCTCTCCACCTGGTTCCGCGAGTACGTTTACATTCCGCTTGGCGGCAACCGACGGGGAAGAATGCGGCAATACCTCAATCTTGCCGTCGTCTGGCTTCTGACCGGCTTTTGGCACGGCGCGAGCTGGAATTTTGTTCTTTGGGGAATTTACTTTTTGGTGATCCTGATCCTCGAAAAGGCCTTTTTGCTCAAGGTGCTGGACAAGACCCCTGCAGTTCTGCGGCATATTTACGCGATGCTTTTGGTCACGCTGGGCTTTTTGATCTTTTCTTATCCCGATCTTACCACGGCCAAGGATTGCTTCCTCTCGCTCTTTGGTGTCGGGTGCGTTGGCGCGACCTCGGCGGTGGCCACCTACGAGGTGCTGCGCATTCTGCCCCTGATCCTGCTTGCGGCCGTCGGAGCGACCCCCATTCCCAAAAAACTTTTTGCCGCGCTCCGCGAAAAATGGAAGCCTGCGGAGCTTTTCGTGCCCCTGCTCACGGCGGCAGGCCTTCTGCTGTGCATGGCCTACCTCGTGGACTCCACCTTCAGTCCCTTTGCTTACCTGAATTTCTGACCGATGCTTGAGAAAGGAGGAATACCGACATGACCGTCAAGCGCATAACCGAGATCTTGACCCTTGCGGTCTTTCTCTTGGTGATCTTTGGCTTTTCGATCGCCTTTCTGCTTTTTCCCGATCGGGAGTTTTCCGAGCAGGAGAACCGCTCCCTGCGCACCTTCCCCGAATTCACGCTCGAAAAGCTTGCCTCGGGACGCTTTGCCGAGGAGATCAACGATTATTTTGCCGATCAGTTCCCCCTGCGCGATCCCCTCGTCGGCGTCAAGGGAGTGGCCGAGATCGCGATGGGGAAGGGCGAGAACGACGGTGTCCTTCTGGGACGGGACGGCTACCTGGCCAAGCGCCGCTTTGCGATGCTGTGTCGGGACGGACGGATCCTGCCCGATATGGACGCCTTTGACGAGGCGCACGTCCGTGACGCGGCACGCGCGATCAAGCGCGTGAGTGACGGGACCGAGCTTCCGTTTTCGATCTTTCTCACGGGGCGGACGGTTGACGTGGCCGCCGCAAAGCTTTCCTATCCCTCGACCTACAGCGACGCGCTGCTTACCCTTTTGCGCGAGGAGCTTGGCGGGGTGGAGGGCTATATCGACTCCGTTCCCCTTTACCGCGAGAAGCTCGAGGCGGGGGAGGAGGTCTATTACCGCACCGACCACCATTGGACTACGCTTGGTGCGTATTACGCCTACGCCGAGATCCTGCGCTCCTTTGGTATGGAGGAGGAGATCCTGCCTGCAAACGCCTTTGAGCGCGTGACTGTTTCGGACGCCTTTTACGGCACGTCCTGGTCGGCCGGCGGCATGAAGTTCGTCTCTCCCGATGCGATCGAGCTTTGGCTCCTTGGGGACGAGGAGCTTTACGAGGTCGTGGCGGACGGCAGAGTGCTTGACGGCTTTTACAGTTACCGCTATCTGGAGGAAAAGGATCAGTATTCGCTCTTCCTTGACGGCACGCACGACGTGGTCACGGTCAAGCGCCGCGACGGAGTCGAGCGCCCAACGCTCGTTCTCTTTAAGGATAGCTTTGCCAATTCGGTCGCGCCCTTTCTGGCACGGCACTTTGACCTGGTCCTGCTCAACCTCTCCTCGGTGCGCACGGATTATACCGACCTCACCGCCTACTGCGAGGAGTATAGCGCGGATTACGCGCTGTTGATTTACACGCTGGAGAACGTGGTCACCACAAGCAAAATGAACGGCCTTCGATAAATAGGAGGAAACAGAGAATGCATAAGCTGAAAAAACCGCTCGCGATCGTTGGGATCGTTATGGGCGCGCTGGTGCTTGGCGCGGTCATTATGGGGGTTCTGAATGCCCTCGTTGCAAACGGGGAATGGCACTTTGGCTGGGAAAGCTATCGCTATGAGGATAGCGGCTACGAGATCGGCGGCGCGTCCGTGCCCTCGCTTTCCGTGCGCTGTATTGAGCTTGACTGGCTGGACGGCGAGGTGACTGTCCTTCCGTGCGACGATAAATACATCTCCTTCAGTGAGAAGGGATCGGGAACGACGCTTAAGGAAGAGGACAAGCTCCGCTGGAATCTGAGCGAGGACGGAAGCACCTTGACCCTCAAGTGCCGCGAGTCCGCTTGGTTTCTTTCCGCCTCAACCGATACGCGCAAGACGCTGATCCTGCGCATTCCGCGGCAAATGCTTGCGGAAATGCAAGACCTTCGCATCTCGACGAAGAACGGAAGCGTGAGCCTTTTGGAGATCGCGCCGAAGACGCTTACGGTCAGCACAAAGCGCGGAGACGTTACGCTCTCCTATACGGACAAGGCCTCCTTTTCGCTCCTTTGGACGGGAGAGAAGGGAGAGCTGGTTTCGGATCTGCCCCTGACGCAGAGCGGCGGCACCTACCTCTACGGTGACGGCAAGAGCCGCCTGCAGATCACGAGCAAATACGGCGATCTTACCGTTAAGCTCGTCGATTGACCCCAAAAGCCGAAAAAACGTCCGCATGCAGGATCGCATGCGGACGCTTCTTTTTTTGTTTTGCGTTTACTTTTCCTCGGCGGAGGAGTCGCCGTCGCCATTCATGAAGCGCTCCATGTATTCCTCGGGAGTGATCAGAATGGTACGCGGCTTTGCGCCATCGGGAGGAGAGACGATGCCCTCGGCCTGCATACGGTCAATGATCTTGGCCGCTCTGCCGTAGCCGATCTCCAGCTTTCTCTGCAAAAGAGAGGTGGACACGCGCTTTTCCTCAATGGCCACGCGCACGGCGTCGGCGTACTTGCTGTCGCCGTCCTTATCCGAGCCGGAGGGAAGGCTGTCGCCGCTGCTCGCCGCACCGCCGCCCTTCTTGGCGCCGCACTGTGCGGCAAGCTCCTTGAGCTTGCTGATGAACTTCTCGTCGTACTGAGCCGTGCCGTTGTTCGCGCGGACGAAGTCGCAGATCCGTTCGACCTCCTTTTCATCCACGAAGGCACCCTGCACGCGCGAGGGCTTGAGTGCGCCGATGGGGGCAAAGAGCATATCTCCGCGACCGGCCAGCTTCTCGGCGCCTGCATAGTCCAGAATGGTCTTGGAGTCCACCTGGGAGGCCACCGTGAAGGCGATACGCGAGGGAATGTTGGATTTGATCAAGCCGGTGACGACGTCCACCGAGGGACGCTGTGTACCGACGATCAGGTGCATACCTGCGGCACGCGCCTTCTGGGCGATGCGGCAGATCGCGGTCTCCACCTCGTCGGGGGCGGTCATCATCAGGTCTGCCAGCTCGTCGATGATGATGACGATCTGGGGCAGGAAGGGCATGTCGGGATCGTTCTTGGTGATCTCGTTGTAGCCCTTCAGGTCATGCACGCCGACCTGCTCGAAGACCTCAAAGCGGCGTTCCATCTCCTCCACCGCCGCCTGGAGCGCGCCTGCGGCATCCTTTGGCGTGGTGACGATGGGAGCCATGAGGTGGGGAATGTTCTTGTAGATGCTGAACTCGACCTTCTTCGGGTCGATCAGAACGAGCTTGACCTCGTCCGGCTTTGCCTTATAGAGAATACTGATGATGGTACAGTTGATGCACACCGACTTACCGCTACCGGTCGTACCGGCGACCAGAAGGTGAGGCATCTTGGCAATATCGAAGAGCAGGGGCTTGCCGGCAATATCCAGACCCAGGCAGGCCGTCAGCTTGCTGGACGCGGTCTTGAAGGACTTGGAGTCCACCAGCTCACGCAGATAAACGGTCGCGCGGTTCTTGTTGGGAACCTCAATACCGACCGCGCTCTTTCCGGGAATGGGAGCCTCCATACGAATGCCGCCTGCCGCGAGGGCAAGTGCGATGTCATCCGAGAGGTTGAGGAAGGAGCGAACGCGGACGCCGGGAGCAGGGAAGACCTCGTAGCGCGTTGCGGTAGGACCGCAGGCATACTGGATATCCTTGATGTTGACGTGGAAGTTCTGCAACGTCTCCTCGAGCTGATGCACGGTCTCGGCGATCTCGGCCACGTTCTCCTGCGTCATCGGAACGGCCTCGTGGAGGTAATCCACGGGCGGGAAGACGTATTTCTTGGTCTTGGTGAGGGGCTTGCTTGCGGTGGTTGCCACCATGCGTGCGGCAGGCGTTTTTGCGGCGGCGGGAGCGGCCTTTGCTTCTCCCGGCTTCTTCGGAACCGCGCGGGAGGCCTCCAGCTTTTCAAATTCCTCATCCGAAAGACCAAACTGCTGGTCTGCGGAGGTGTCGATGCGGTGAACGCCGTTGCGCGTTACCTGTGCGGCGGACCTTGGCTGATTGGCCGCGGCCACCGAGGAGAGCGTTGCGGGCTTCTTCACGGCCGAGGCGGCGGCAGGCCTTGCCGTGCTTGGCGCAGCAGGACGGGCAGTCGCGGACGCACCCGAAGCCGTTGCAGGACGGGTTGCCGTTGCCGTAGCGGGACGGGGGGCGGCAGCTCCCGAAGCGGCAGCAGGGCGCTGAGCGGCCGTGCGCGTTGCCGTAGATGCTCCCGTGGGAGCAGGACGGCGCACGGGGCTTCCGGGCATGGGGGCCTCGGGAGGAAGCTCGGCGTGCACGCGCGTGGCAGGTCTGTCGTTGGCATCGTCCAGATCGATAAAGACGTTCTTCAGGTCAAAATTACGGTCGGCACGCGGGATCTTGCGCGCCTGTCTTGCCTCTGCACTCTTGGGGAAGATGGGATCGATCGCGGCGGTCTCATTCCTCTTGATCGCGGGATTGGTCTGTGCAGACGGCGTGGGAGTGGGATTTGCCGCAGGGGCAGGAGAAGCCGTCTGGCTCGTCGGGCGCTGTGCGGTCACGGTTGCAGGACGCTGTGCATTGGCGGTCACGGTTACGGGACGCTGTGCCGCTGCTGCGGTTGCAGGTGCTGCGGCAGGACGCTGAGCGGCCGCGGGCGACGGGCTTACGGGGGTTGCGGGGGCGTCCTCGGCGAGCTTGCGCGAGACGTCGGTGGGAACGAAGGGGCGCGTGCCGTCGGTGGGGTCAAGCAGGGGCATGGGCATGGGAGCAAGCCTGTCCGACTTGCGCATGGCCGCGTCCACGATCTCTACGGCTCCGCCGGGAGCGGTGCCCTCCGTGGCGTTGTCGATGCTCGTCTGCGTGCCGTTCGTCTTACGGCGGAGCTTTTCCTCAAGCTCGGCCTTGTCGCGTGCCTCCTCGGCGTCTCTCTTGGAGAGACCGGATTGCTTGCGCGCTCTGCGCTCTGCGCGGCGCACGCGGTAAAGGTTCCACAGGTGATGCGGCGTCATACCGAGGCAGAAGAAGAGCGAGGCGGCGAGCAGGGCGATCAGAAGAATGATCGATCCGACCCAACGCATATAGGTGTAGAGGAAGAAGCCGAGCCCTCCGCCGATCAGGCCTCCGCCCTCCATACGAGCGCCGTGATAGAGCAGCTCGGAGGCGGAAAGATCACGCATCTCGGGGGCAAGTCCGGTCAGGGCAAAGACGTGCACCAGAGCGGAAAGCGACACCAGGAAGATGAGCGAGGCGACGATCTTGGAGATCGCGAGGCGGTTATCCACGTATTTCTTCCAGAAGAAGGAGAGATTGAGCATCAGCAGAGGAAGAACGACGACCGCCGCACCGAAGGTGCCAAAGAGGCCGTAGCAGATCCAATAGCCGACCTGACCCATCAGGTGAAGGGAAGGATTGCTCTCCAGCTTGTTTCCCGGGTTGCAGAAGAAATTGAGCACCAGGGAGACGCCGATCAGAACGGCCAGAACGATCAGCACGTAGGGAACCGTTTGGTGCAGGGCGCAGGCCGAGCGCGGATGCTCGGAGCCGCATTCCTTTTTGGTCTCCTTTGCCTGAGGCTTTTTGGGCTTCTCGGCCTTTTTGGATTTTTCGGCCGCGGCCGTGGAAGCGCGCGAGGCGGATTTTGCTTTTTTCTTGTCCGAGTCGGCAGGGCGCGCGGAGGAGACAGTCTGCTTTGCACGCGCAGGTGCGGTGCTGGCGGTTCGTCTCTCGGAGGTCGAGGACGTCTCGGCCTTCTTTTCGGAAGCGGCTTTCGAAGCGGAGGAGGCAGATGCCTTCGGACGGGCAGGAGTCGGCTCCTTCGGCTTTCCCTCGGGGGGAGCGGAATGCCGTCCGCCAAAATCGTCCAGAAGATTTTCCATCTCCGGCGCTTGCGCGGAGGATGCCTTCTTTGCCGTTCCGTTATCCAGATTTTTCGATTCTTGATCCATGCGAATTGTCGATCCTTTCAACGGGTAATTCCAATTTGGGAAATGCTATAAAACACCAATATATATTATAGCATCCTTTTGCGCAAATTGCAAGGGTCGAAAGCAAGTTTTTTTGCAGAAAAAGCGCTTTTTTGATAAAATAAGGAAGAAAAACGATCCGCGATCCCGTCTGCCGCCCCTTCTGTCCGCGACTTGCCCGAAAATTCTGCTTTCGGAAAGACGGAGACCTCGAAAATGACAAAGTCAAAAAATAAATTCCAAAAACGGAAAAATATATTGCAAAAACCCCTTGACAAAGTGCAAAAAGGGTTGTATAATAAGAGCAATGAAGCGCACTTTGCGCAAAACCGGAAGGAGAAGGGTCAAGATATGGCAGCAACGAAGAAGACGAAGGGTGCGGTTCCCGCAAACCTGGATGACGCAGGAAAGAAGCAGGCACTCGCCACCGCGATGTCCCAGATCGAGAGGGACTTTGGCGCAGGCTCGATCATGAAGCTGGGCGAGAACCGCCAGATGGAGGTGCAGGCCGTGCATACGGGCTCGCTCTCGCTTGATTTTGCGCTGGGCATCGGCGGCGTTCCGCGCGGACGAATCGTCGAGATCTTTGGCCCTGAGTCCTCGGGTAAGACTACCGTGGCGCTGCATATTCTGGCCGAGGTGCAAAAGATAAACGGCACGGCGGCCTTCATTGACGCCGAGCACGCGCTCGATCCCGTATATGCCAAGGCTCTGGGCGTCAACATCAACGATCTGCTCGTTTCGCAGCCCGATTGCGGTGAGGACGCGCTGGAGATCTGCGAGGCTCTGGCTCGCTCGGGCGCCGTGGATGCCATCGTCATCGACTCGGTGGCAGCTCTCGTTCCCCGTCAGGAGATCGAGGGAGATATGGGCCAGTCCATGGTCGGCGTACAGGCACGCATGATGTCGCAGGCTATGCGCAAGCTCTCGGGCGTTATTTCCAAGAGCAATTGCGTGGTCATCTTCATCAACCAGATCCGCGAGAAGGTGGGCGTGATCTACGGCAACCCCGAGACCACTCCGGGCGGCCGTGCGCTCAAGTTCTTTGCCTCCGTCCGCATCGACGTCCGCAAGACCGAGCAGCTTAAGGACGGAAATGACGTTTACGGCAACCACGTCAAGTGTAAGATCGTCAAGAATAAGGTAGCGCCCCCCTTCCGCGTGGCCGAGTTCGATATTCTCTACGGCAAGGGCATCTCCGCCTCGGGCGAGGTCCTGGACTTTGCCATTTCGCTCGACATCATCAAAAAGAGCGGCTCCTGGTTCTCCTATAACGGCGAGCGCATCGGGCAGGGCAAGGACAACGTCCGCCGTATGCTCGAGGGCAATCCCGAGTTGATGCGTGAGATTGAGGAAAAGGTGCGCGCCATGAGCGAGAAGGCAGGCCTTGCCACCGAGCAGGAGTTTGAGGTGGACGACGAGGACGACGATTTTGATCTGAATCTCTCCTCTCTGGGAGCAGACGGTGACGACTGAGAGCCTGCATGAATCCCATCGGGGACAGGGAATGCTCATTCGTATTCGCAGCCTACGCGTTCAGCACGAGGGGGCTGAGGTTTCGGTGGGGATCGTCATTACCTGCGGCGAGCATCGCGAGCAGAAGAGCCTGCCCATCACGACCGAGCAATACTGTGAGCTGAAGCTCTCCGTCGGAGAGATCAGCGAGGAGCTTTACGACCGATTGGAGGAGGCCTCCGTGCTTTGCTCCGCGCTCCGAAGCGGCGAGCATTTGCTCTCCTACGGGGCAAATTCCGCACAGATGCTGATGCGAAAGCTGATGCAACGCGGATTTTCCAAGGAGGTCGCGTCCCTGGCTGTCGAACGGCTTTGCACGGTGGGGCTCATCAACGAGCGGCAGGATCTGCGCCGCGAAGTGGAAAAATGCCTGCGCAAGCTTTGGGGAGCCAAGCGCATTTCCGCGCATCTCTGGAGCCGCGGCTTTGACCAGGAGGTCATTCGCGAGCTGCCCGCACTCCTTGAGGAGGTAGACTTTCCCGCAAACTGCGCGACCTACATTCGCAAGCATTACGGCGAGGTTCCCGATGCGCCGAACGAAAAGAAAAAGATGGTGGCGGCGCTCTGCCGCTACGGCTATACCTTACAGGAGATCCGCCTGGCCTGCGCACTCTGCGGCAGAACGAGCTGATCCCACGGCAAACGCCGACGTCCTTTGCGGACGTCGGCGTTTTTTTGCAAATTGAGCGGAAGGTTATCCAAACAGCGGAAAAAGGAAAAGCGATAGGCAGGCAAAAAGGGCGCAGAGAAGGCCTTGAAGGAGCTTTACGCCAAGATAGTGGCCGACAGAAGCGGGCTGCTCCTTGCCCAGCGCCAGCACCTGAAAATGCACCGAAAGCCCCGACCACCCGGCGCAAAAGGCGGCGAGCGGAATGCTGATCCGTGCTTCTGCAAGGGCAACGGCCTCCTGCATTCCTCCCGAGATCTCAAGCAGAGCGGCCGCGATCGCGCAAAGAGCGTCCGATGCACCAAGGCCCTCCAAAAGCATTCGGGCAAGGGAGGAGACCGCCGAAAAAAAGAGCACGTAGGCGCAGACCTGCAGGATCCCGCCAAGCGCCCCTCCCACCGCTTCGGTCAAAAGCAGGCTTATGCGCGGCGTTTCCTCGGTTTGCGCGGTGCAAGCGTCCTCCGCTCTCCACGTCTCCTTTGACCCTTGAAAGCGGGCGAGAAGCAGACCGAGCAGAAGGGACACGCCAAGTGACAGACCGTAGAGGAGCACGCCCGTGCGCCATCCTCCCGTGATCCGTCCTCCCACCGCACCGATCAGAAAGGCGGGCGAGGGGACGCCGCAAAAGAGAAGCGCGCGCTCGCATTCCTCCGACGTGATCCGTCCTGCCTCGCGTGCCCCGAGCAGACAGCGCGCCCCTACGGGAAAGCCGCAGAGCCAGCCCAGCAAAAGAGAGGCCACGGCGTGCGAAGACAGGCGAAGCGATCGCTCCAGCGGGCGGAGAAGCGCTCTTGGCAAAAGCTCCCCAAGCCCTCCGCGCAAAAGAAGCTCCGAAAGCACGAGAAAGGGAAAGAGCGAGGGGATCACGCTGAAATAGCAGAGCCTGAGGGCTTGGCGCAGAGCCTCGGCGATCCGCGCTCCGAGAAGAAGCATCAGCGGCAGGGCAAAAAGAAAGGGAAGCAGGGGCAAAAGGCGGGACGCGCGTCCTTTTTTGGGGGCGCTTGCCTGATCGATCCGTGCGGTCATGGATGTCTTCTCCTTCGCATAGAATGGTGGTAAAGCAAGGGGCTGTTGCACTTTACGCGATGAACATGCGCTTTATGCAAGCCGACCACGGAAGGAGGATGACCATGAGGAAGGTGATGGGAAAGGGGCGGACGGATGCGCACGCTCTGAAAACCAAGGAGGAAGGGCGCGCGGACGTAGGCATGGTCGTTTTGCATCCGCGGGAGGCAACGGTCTATTCCTGCCGCCGCATTCTGCTCTATTCCCCCGAGGAGATCCGTCTGGCGAGCGGCAGCGGATGCGTGTCGGTGGTGGGTGAGGATCTGCATTGCGCGTCCTTTGCGGGAGGCACGGTTCTGATCCGCGGCAGGATCCGTTCGGTCCTCTATCCGCTGGGCACACCGAGTGAAGGAGGAGGAGAAAATTGAGAATGTCGGTTTTTCTGTTTCTTGCGGGCGAGCGCCGCCTGCGCGTGGCCAAGAAGGACTGCGCGGCCGTGCTGGATCTCTGCCTGCAGGATAGCTTTTCGCTCCGTTTTCCGCATTGGGAGGAGAACGGAGACCTTTGCTTTTCCTGCTCTCTGCAAACGGCAAAGCGTCTCTTGCGCCTTTGCGCCGAGCGAGGGCTTGCGGTCGAGGTACTGGCCTCGCGGGGGCTTCCCGTGCATTTGCGGCGTTTGCTCACACGGCCGGGCGTCCTCGTGGGGGGACTTCTGGTGCTGCTCCTTCTCGTCTCCTCCCAACGCTTCCTTTGGGATATCCGCGTGCGCGGAAACGAACGAATGACCACTGCCGAGGTGCTCTCCGAGCTTCGCGAGTGCGGTCTGTTTACGGGAGCGTATCTGCCGCGGCTTGACGTTCGCGCATTGGAAAATCGCGTGCTGATCGCCTCGGATCGCATCGCCTGGATCTCGGTCAATCTTTCGGGAACCGTGGCCGAGGTGCAGGTGGTGGAGGGGGTGGAGCGTCCGCCAAAGGAGAACACGTCTCCCGCCAATCTCATCGCGGCGACCGACGGGCAGATCGAGCAGCTCTTGATCTATCGCGGAGAGGCGGCCGTCAAGATCGGGCAGGCGGTCAGGCGTGGGGAGCTTTTGGTCAGCGGGATCTATGACAGCAGCCTTGAGGGCTACCGTCTTACCCGTGCCGTAGGCGAGGTGTGGGCGCGCACCGAGCGGCAGATCCACATCGAAATCCCCCTCTCCTATGAGGAAAAGTGCTATGAGGAGAGCGAATGCGCGGATATCGCTTTGAATTTCTTCGATTTTTCGGTAAAAATTTTCAAAAAGGCTGGAAATTGGGAGGGGTCATGTGATATAATAGAGAGAGAAATCGGCTTTGCCTCGCTTGGGCTGTCTGCGCTTCCCGTGCATCTTTTGGTCACGGAGCGCGTTCCCTATCGGGTGCAGACCGCTGTCCGTAGTCCCGAGGAGGCCTCGACCCTTGCCTTTGCGCAGCTGGAGCATGAGCTTGCGGCGCTTTCAAGGGAGGTCGAGCTTCTGGAGAAACGCATCACCGTTTCGGTCACGGACACCGCCGTTCTCCTTGACTGTACTCTGCGCTGCATCGAAAACATTGCCGTGCAGGCCGAGCTTGAGGTGAACGGCTGACCGCCCAAGGCATAGCGACATCGCTCTGCGGAAAGGATCCATATGAACCGAAGAATCATCCGAATGAATCAGCCCGACGCCACGGCCAAGATCTTTGGCAGCTTTGACAGCAACGCCTCCATGATCGAGTCCTATTTTTCCGTCTCTCTGCGCAACCGTGCAGGGGAGGGCGGCGACTCCATCGTGATCGAGGGGGAGAACGAGGAGCAGGTCAATGCGGCGGCACAGTGCGTCACCTATCTGCACGAGCTTTCCTCCAAGACCGACACGATCACCGACCAGGCGGTCAAGTACGCCATGGACATGGTTGCCTCGGGCGAGGGAGAGGCGCTTGGCAAGCTGGGAGACGCCTGCATCTGCCTGACCAGCCGCGGCAAGCCCATCAAGGCAAAGACGGTCGGACAGAAGCAGTACGTGGACGCGATCCGCAAGAACACCATCGTGCTTGGCGTTGGCCCTGCGGGAACGGGAAAGACTTTCCTTGCAGTCGCCATGGCGGTGCGTGCGCTCAAGGAGAAGCAAGTCAATCGCATCATTCTGACCCGTCCTGCGATCGAGGCGGGAGAGAAGCTGGGCTTCCTTCCGGGAGACCTGCAGAGCAAGATCGATCCCTATCTCCGTCCGCTCTACGACGCGCTATACGAGATGCTTGGCGTGGAGTCCTACCAGAAGCTGGTGGAGAAGAACGTGATCGAGATCGCTCCGCTGGCCTATATGCGCGGACGAACGCTTGACGATTCCTTCATCATTCTCGACGAGGCGCAAAACGCAACGCCCGAGCAGATGAAGATGTTTCTGACCCGTCTCGGCTTCAATTCCAAGGCCGTCGTCACGGGTGACCTCACCCAGACCGACCTGCCAAGAGGGCAGAAGAGCGGTCTTGCCACCGCCGTCAAGATCCTGTCGGGCATCGACGATATCGCCATTCACACCTTCGACGATCGCGACGTCGTCCGTCACCGCCTGGTGCAAAAGATCATTCTGGCCTACGAAAAGCACGATCGCGAGCTGGCAAGGCGCGCGGCCGAGCGTCAGGCGGCAGAAAAGCAGAAGCTCCGCGCCGAGCGGAAGGAAAAATAAGACATTCCCAAAACCATTCAAGAAACACGGAGAACGAATATGAACAGAAAAATGAAGCTGAAGGTGGCCTTTGACAACGCACAGGAGAGCCGCCCCGTAACCTACAAGATGAAGATGCTCGTCCGCAATGCCATCGAGGCAACGCTTGACGAGGAGCAATACGAAAATCCCTGCGAGGTGTCGGTGACCTTTACCGACAACGAGGGCATTCACGCCCTCAACCGCCAATACCGCGGCGTTGACCGCCCGACCGACGTGCTCTCCTTCCCCCTCTTTGACTACGAGGGAACGAGCGAGGAGCCGCCCGTGGACGAGTGGATCGGCATTCTCGGTGACATCGTCCTCTCCCTTGAGCAGGCAGAGAAGCAGGCCGAGGAGTTCGGTCATTCCTTCGAGCGTGAGGTCGCCTTCCTCTGCGTGCATTCCATGCTGCACCTTCTGGGTTACGATCACGAGACGGGTGAGGAGGACGAGCGCGAGATGCGCGCAAAGCAGACCAAGATCATGTCCGCCCTCGGCCTTGCGGTCGAGACAGACAGTTGAAGGGCAGGCTGCGATGAGTTACCTTCAACAGCCCTATCGGAAGACCGATAAAAAGCCGAAGGACGAGAGAGCAGATACCGTAGGGAAGACCGAGAACTTCTTCTCGCGCAACGTAAAGACCATTACCTTCTGCCTCACCCTTGCGGCGCTTCTTGCCGTCTTCATTCCGATCGGTGTGATCGGGATAGACAAGCTCGACGAGCTGTTTGATCCCGCACGCAATCTTCCCGAGATGACGCTTGAGGACGTCATTGCGCTTTCCGAGCGCGAGGAAACCCTGTATCTGAAGGACCTGACCTGCTATCGCGGCGAAAAGGGCGAGTGGACGATCGGCACCGTTTACACGGTCTACATCGGCGAGGAGTATCTTCTTCGCGGCGTGGCCAGCCACGTGGATTCCCGTTTGGAGTCCTGCGTTCTCTACAACCAGCAAACACAAGAAGAGGTTGACGTTCTGGAGGATGACGTTCGCGCCTTCCTCGCCGGTCAGCCGTAAGGAGCATATTGATGAAAAGAACCGGATTTATTACCATCGTCGGACGCCCGAACGTAGGCAAGTCCACGCTGCTCAACGCGATCCTTGGTGAAAAGATCGCCATCGTATCGAGCAAGCCTCAGACCACGCGCAACCGCATCGCGGGCATTGAGACGCGCGGGGAGGATCAGTTTGTCTTTCTGGACACGCCTGGTATGTTCAAGGCACAGAACTCGCTTGGCGATTTTATGGTCAAGACCGCAAACAGTACCATGCAGGATGGCGACGCCGTGATCCTCGTGGCCGACGCCGGCTTTGCCCCCGGTGACGTGGAGGAGAGCATCATCACCTACCTCAAGCGCTCGGGCATTCCCGGGATCCTTGCCTTGAACAAGGTGGATCTCTACCGCCGCGAGCAGATCGCGGCCACCATTGCCGCCTATGCCGCAAAGCACGATTTCTTTGCCGTGGTTCCGATCTCGGCCAAGAAGGGAAAGTACGTAAGCGAGGTGCTTGACGAATGCTCCAAGCTTTTGCGCGAGGGCGAGTGGTTTTACGATGAGGATATGATCACCGACCAATCCCAGCGGCAGATGGCTGCCGAGACGATCCGCGAGAAGATCCTGCGCACGGTGGACAAGGAGATCCCCCACGGCGTTGCGGTCACGGTCGAGGAGTTCGTCGAGGAGGAGACGGTCGTGCGCATTCGTGCCGAGATCTTTTGCGAGAAGGCTTCGCACAAGGGCATTCTCGTGGGCAAGAACGGCGAAACGCTCAAGCGCATCGGCTCCTATGCCCGAGAGGATCTGGAGCGCCTGCTGGACAAGCAGGTCTACCTCAACCTCTGGGTCAAGGTCAAGGAGAACTGGCGAGACAGCCAAAGAGGCATTCTGAGCTTCGGCTACACCGAGGATTGATTGACCGATCCTTAACTAAGGGGATCATTTTGGGAAAGGAGGGAGCAGCCTTGCAGCACGAGAGCATAGACGGCATCGTCGTCCGCGTGCGGGATATGGGCGATCACGATCGCTATCTGTCGGTCCTGACGGCAGAGAAGGGCAGGATCTCGATCCTGGCCAAGGGAAGCTGCTCGCTCCGCGGACCGCAGCTGGCGGTCAGTCAGCTGTATACCTACGCCAATTTTGAATATTACCGCAGAGGGGATTTTTACATTCTCAAGGGCGGCTCCTCCATTCAGCCCTTCTATGCGTTGAGCATGGACATCGACCGCCTCAATCTTGCGGCCTACCTTTGCGACGTCACCTGCGAGCTGACCGACGAGGGAGAGCCTGCAGGGGATATGCTTCGCCTTTTGCTCAATTCGCTTTACGCGGTCAGCCGCGATCTGTATCCGCAGGACACCGTCAAGGCGGCGTTTGAGCTTCGTGCGGCGGCCCTTTCCGGATACGCGCCCGAGCTGACCTGCTGCGCAAGGTGCGGAAGGACGGCGGAGGAAGGGGAGGTTTACCTTGACGTGATGAACGGAGCTTTGCTCTGCGAGGATTGCCTGCATCGCGGAGCGCCGCAGAGGCGGATCGATCCGGTGTATGACGATCTGCGCGAGGCCGAGGTGCTCTGTCCCCTTTCCCCCTCCGCGCTTGCTGCCCTCCGCTATTGCCTTTTTGCCCCTATGGAGCGGTTGTTCTCCTTCGAGATCAAGGACGAGCAGGATCGGCACGCCTTTTCCAAGGCGGCGCAGACCTATCTGCTCTCGCATCTCGGCAGGGGCTTTGATTCTCTGAACTTTTATCTGAGCATGCGGCAAGTGCCGCGGCCTTCCAAAGAGAGGACGATATGAACTTTTCCGATAAGACGATCAAAACCTTAGAATTTGATAAGATCACGCAGATGCTTGCCAATTGCGCCCATACCGAGGGCGCCAAGGAGCGGGCACTGACGCTGATGCCCTCGTCGGATCCCGTAACGGTCCGCCGCCGTTTGCGCTGCACGACCGATGCCAAGCGTCTGATCGAGATCAAGGGAATGCCTCCCTTTGGCTCGGTCACCGACGTTTCGGCCTCCTGTGAGCGCGCGGTCAAGGGCGCGATGCTGAGCACGCGAGAGCTTCTTGAGGTCTCGCGCGTTTTGCGCTCTGCACGGGCACTCAACGATTATCTCAAGGACAACAAGCCCTTTGAGACGGTTCTGGACGAGATCTTCGGGCGCCTTCTGCCCAATCGCTATCTCGAGGAGCGGATCACCCGATCCATTCTCTCCGAGGATATGATCGCGGACGAGGCCAGCCGAGAGCTTGCCGAGATCCGTCGCAAGATCCGCGAGACCAACAACCGCATCAAGGATACCCTGCAGCGCTATATCAATGGCTCCTATTCCAAGATCCTGCAGGACAATCTGGTCACCATGCGCAACGGGCGCTACGTGATCCCCGTCAAGGCCGAATGCAAGAACGAGCTGAAGGGCCTTGTGCATGACACCTCCTCCTCGGGCGCGACCATCTTCGTTGAGCCGATGGCCGTGGTGGAGGCCAACAACGAGCTGCGGATGCTGCAATCCAAGGAGACGCACGAGATCGAGCGCATCCTCTATCAGCTTTCCGCAGAGGTCAGCGAGGCCTCCGAGAGCCTGCGCCTCAACTACCTCAATCTGACCGAGCTTGCCTTTTACTTCGCCTGCGCGGAGCTTTCCTCGCGAATGCACGCCTCGGAGGCGGTGATCGCGGAGGACCGCTCGATCGCCCTGCGCCGTGCGCGCCATCCGCTGATCGATCCAAAGCAGGTCGTTCCCACCAATATTTATTTGGGAAAGGACTACGATACCCTGATCATCACGGGTCCCAACACGGGAGGAAAGACGGTCACGCTCAAAACGCTCGGCCTCTTTGCCCTGATGACGCAGGCGGGTCTGCATATTCCTGCGGACGACGAGTCCTCGCTCTGCATCTTCGACAAGATCCTGGTGGATCTGGGCGACGAGCAGAGCATTGAGCAGTCGCTTTCCACCTTCTCCTCCCACATGGTGACCATCGTCTCCATCATGGAGGAGGTCGACGATCGCTCGCTCTGCCTTTTTGACGAGCTTGGAGCGGGCACCGATCCCGTTGAGGGAGCGGCGCTTGCCGTGGCCATTATCGAATCGGTGCGCGAGAGGGGCGCGATGTGCGCCGCGACCACGCACTATACCGAGCTGAAGACCTATGCCCTTGATACCGAGGGCGTTCGCAACGCCTCCTGCGAGTTTGACGTTTCCACCCTGCGTCCCACCTACCGTTTGATGATCGGCACACCGGGCAAATCCAACGCCTTTGCCATTTCGGCAAAGCTCGGGCTTCCCGAAGAGATCATCGAGCAGGCCAAGAAGCATCTGCACACCGAGAACAAGCGCTTTGAGGAGGTCATCGGTCAATTGGAGGCCTCAAGGCTTGAGGCAGATCGCAACCGCGAGGAGAGCGAACGGCTGCGCCGCGAGTACGAGAGATTGCGCGAGGAGACCGAGCAGAGCATTCGCCGCCGCTTCCGTGAGGCCGAGCGCCAGATCGAGCAGGAGCAGAAGAAGGCGAGACAGATGCTGGAGAGCGCAAGAGTCACCAGCGAATTCGTCTTTGCCCAGCTCGAAAAGGCCAAGCGCGCAGAGGCCGAGGGAAAGCTGACCGAGGAGCTTGACGCCGCACGCCGTGCCGCAAGACGGGCGATCCGCGAGAATGAGGACAAGGTCGATCCCGTGGAGGAGCGCACCAACGAGGAGTACGTTCTTCCGCGCGAGCTGCGCAAGGGAGACCGCGTCTATATCGTCAGCATCGCCAAGGAGGGCGTCCTCCTTGAGGCACCCGACAAGAGCGGGAGCGTTGCCGTCCAGGCCGGCATTCTCAAGACCAGGACCCCCGTGGCCAATTTGCGCTTGATCGAGGAAAAGCCCAGCGTGATCAGCGGCAAGAAGGCAAAGCCTGCGTCGGATTACCACGCCAACGTCAATCGCAACGTCAAGGACGAGATCGACCTGCGCGGACTTTTGGGGGACGAGGCTTGGCTTGCGGTGGACAAATATCTGGACGAGGCGACCGTGGCCAATTTCCACACGGTTCGCTTGATCCACGGAAAGGGAACCGGCGCGCTCAAGAAGGCGCTCTGGCAGCACCTCAAGGGAGACCGCCGTATTGCCACCTTCCGCATCGGTCAGTACGGGGAAGGGGACGGCGGCGTGACCGTCGTGGAGCTGAAATAAGCCGTCCTTATTTATCATTAGGAAGAAAACTTGGTCATTTTGACGATGTCTTTAGGTAATTTGGGTGAACTTTCCTATTTTTACCCCTTCAATTTGTGATTTTTGCTATTTTATGTGACAAAAATCACAAAAAAGGTGTTGACGAATTGTTGAATATGTGCTATAATAAGAGCACTGACGTTTTGTGAGGTGCGTATGCCCAGATTTTTCGTTCAGCGCGGACAGATCGAGGCGGGAACCGTCACGCTCCTTGGCGATGACGCCCACCACATCTCGCGCTCACTGCGCATGGCAGCAGGCGAGCGCATTACCGTCTGCGATATGCAGAAAACCGAATATGAGTGCGAGCTGACCGATTTTTTGCCCGACCGCGTTCTGGCACGCGTGCTTTCCGAGAGACCGTCGGACACCGAGCCCCCCTTCCACGCCCACGTTTTTCAGGCCCTCCCCAAGGGAGAAAAGCTGGATTTGGTCATTCAAAAGGCGGTGGAGTGCGGTGCGAGCGAGCTGACCGTGTTTGAGAGCGAGCGCTGTGTTGCCCGTGTCAAGGAGGCCGCAGATGCCAAAAAGACCGAGCGCAGGCAGAGGATCGCCCTTGAGGCCGCTAAGCAGAGCGGGCGCGGCGTCATTCCCACCGTGCATTCGGCCATGCGCTTTCCCGAGGCGATCAAACGGGCGGCCGAGGCTGATCTGGCCCTCTTTTGCTACGAGGGAGACGGCACGCTTCCGCTTTCGGGCGTCCTGCGGGAGTATACTGCGGCGCACCCGGATAAGACCGATCCCACGATCTCGATCGTTATCGGGAGCGAGGGTGGCTTTTCCCTGAACGAGGCCGAGCAGGCAAGGCGCGCGGGGCTGATCCCGGTCGGGCTTGGCAAGCGTATCCTGCGTACCGAAACGGCGGCGTCCTTCGTTCTGGCCTGCCTCGTTTACGAGCTGGAGCTTGGCCATTGATCCGTCTTCCCGTCACGGACTTCGTAAAATTGACGGAGCCTTTGACACATTATGCATATTGCATGAAAAAAACGAAAAAAAAGCAAAAAAATATCAAAAAGCCTATTGAAAAAACACAAAAAATAGTGTAAAATAGATTAGGTTTTATCATTCAGGTTTCAAACAAAATGTTGAGGAGAGTCTTTCTATGTCGAATCGTTTGTTTCAGGGTGTTATTCACCAGATGAAGGATGCCATTGACCGCGTCATCGGTGTTGTGGATGAAAACGGCGTGATCATCGCCTGCTCGGAGCTGATCAAGATCGGCGAGATCCACCAGGGTGTCCGTGATGAGCTGAATTACACCGGAGAGGTCGTAACCAGAAACGGTTATACCTACCGTCCCATGACCAGCGGCCCCAAGAACGATTATATCGTTTTCGTAGAGGGTGAGGATAAGATGGCGGAGAAGATGTCAAAGCTCTTGGCGATCTCGCTCGGCAACATCAAGAACCTCTACGACGAGAAGTACGATAAGGGCTCCTTTATCAAGAATATCATTCTGGACAATATTCTTCCCAGCGATATTTACATCAAGTCCAAGGAGCTGCATTTCAATACCGAGGAGACCCGTATCGTCTTCCTCATCAAATTCTTCGGCAAGACCGATATGATGCCCTTTGAGATGCTGCAGAATATGTTCCCGGACAAGTCCAAGGATTACGTCATCAGCGTAGGGGAGCACGATATCGTTCTGGTCAAGGACGTTAAGCCCGGCATTGAGAGCCGTGAGGTCGAAAAGATCGCCACCAACATTGCCGACACCATTTCCACCGAGTTCTACACCAAGGTTGCCATCGGCATTTCCTCCGTGGTGGAGAACATCAAGGATCTGGCCCGCGCCTACAAGGAGGCACAGGTCGCCCTCGAGGTCGGAAAGGTATTTGAGACCGAGAAGAACATCATCACCTACGAGAACCTCGGCATCGGCCGCTTGATCTATCAGCTGCCCACCACGCTTTGCGAGATGTTCCTGCAGGAGGTCTTCAAGAAGGGCAAGCTCGAGTCGCTTGACCGCGAGACGCTGATGACCATTCAGTGCTTCTTTGAGAACAACCTCAACGTTTCCGAGACCTCGAGAAAGCTCTTCGTGCACAGAAACACGCTGGTCTACCGTCTGGAGAAGATCCGCAAGCTGACCGGCCTTGATCTGCGCGAGTTCGAGCACGCCATCACCTTCAAGGTCGCACTCATGGTGCGCAAGTACCTCAACTCCAAGCCCATTAAGTATTGATCCTTGCGGCGAGTGCCGCGAGAGAACAGCACCCTCGGTGCTCCGACACTTTATGATGACAGAAAGCGAAATGCGCGACGTGTATTCCTCGTCTGCACATTTCGCTTCTGTACTGTTTTTGCCCCAAGGCGCATAAGGTGCCGTGTCCCTTCATAGAATACCTAAAGTTGCCTCGCTATGGCGCGGGGCGGGAAGGAAATACCCGATGAAGCAATCTCAATCCATCGAACGCCGTCCCAAAAGGGCTTTGCGCAGCACCTGCGCGCTGCTGCTTTTGGTTCTCCTCACCCTTTGCACGCTCTGCTCCTGCGGCGTAAGCCCATACCATCTGCAGATCATTGAGCAGCAGCAACAGCGCATCGAGGAGCTGGAGGGGCTCAACCAGCAGCTCCAGGCACAGCAGGGCGCTTACGATAAGCTCGAGCTGATCGCCGCGATCTTCGAGCAGTTCGGCTACTATTCCGGCACGCATACGCAAGAGGAGACGCTTGACGCGATCCTCAAGGCTTATGCGCACGCTACGGGAGATTATTACGCGGAGTACTACACGCAGGAGGAATACGAGCAGATCGCCGCGGAGAGCAGCGGTGACTACGAGGGGATCGGCGTCAGCGTCGTGCAGACGGCCGTCACGATCGACGGGTATTCCCACGCCGTGTTCCAGGTCATCGCCGTTTATCGTGATAGCCCCGCCGAGGCCGCAGGCATTCTGGTCGGCGACTGCATTTACGCCGTGAAGGGCGAGGACGGAGAATATATGACCGTAACCTCACTTGGCTATACCAACGCGCTGGCGGAGATCCGCGGCGAGAAGGGAACCACCGTGGAGCTGATGATCCTGCGCCAGGGCGCGGATAAGGCTTGGCAAACGATCGAGTTTTCGGCCGTTCGTGACACCTTTGAGGCGATCGTCGTGACGCACCGCGTCAGCGAGACCGATCCTACCGTGGGCATCGTGCATATCTCCAGCTTCGATCTCACCACGCCCATTCAGTTCAAGTCCGCCGTCAACGCACTGCTCGACATGGGCGTTGAGCATTTCGTCTTTGACGTGCGCAACAATCCCGGAGGCGACCTGCAATCCATCAAGGCGGTCCTCACCTATTTCCTTCAGCCGGATGACCTCATTCTGAGCGCCATCAATAAAAAGGGAGAGGTGGCAGCCTCCTACCGTGCAACGCCGATGTTTACCGCAGACGAGCTGTATTCCGCCTGCAACGTTTCCAAGGACGAGATCGGAATGTATGCGGACCTTGACATGGTGGTGCTTTGCAACGGCAATACCGCAAGCGCGGCCGAGGTCTTTACTGCAACCCTGCGCGACTACGGCCTTGCCAAGATCGTTGGCGAAACGACCTTCGGAAAGGGAATTATGCAGTCCATTCTTCCGCTTTCCAATTACGGCAATTTTGACGGCTATTTCAAGTTCACCTCTTACGCTTACGTCACGCAGTGCGGCATTCCGTATCAGGATATCGGCATTGCGCCCGACGAGGGCCTCGAGGTGGCACTCTCCGAGGAAGCGATGCAGTATAACATCTATCTCCTCCCCGAGGCAAAGGACGATCAGCTCCTTCTGGCGATCGCACAGCTTGCCGACTAACGAAAACGGAATTCTATTTAACACTTCAATTATAAAAGGAGAACTATCATGGCAAAGGGAAAACAAATGCTGTATACCCAGCAGGGATATCAGGAGCTGGTTGACGAGCTGCACCGCTTAAAGCACGAGAAGCGCGAGGAGATCAAGAACGCGATCGCAACCGCGCGCGGCTTCGGTGACCTTTCCGAGAACGCCGAGTACGACGAGGCAAGAAACGAGCAGGCCAAGAACGAGACCCGCATCAAGGAGCTGGAGGAGCTTCTCGAGAACGCCGTTATTCTGGACGAGAGCAGCATCGATACCAGCGTGATCAGCTTGGGCTCCACGGTCAAGATCTTCCACGAGGCACTTGGCATGGAGATGGTCTACGATCTCGTCGGCTCCAACGAGTCCAACCCCGCCGAGGGCAAGATCTCGGATCAGTCTCCCATCGGTGAGGCTCTGATCGGCAAGCGCGAGGGGGATAGCGTGCAGGTGGAGGTTCCCAACGGAACCGTTTCGATGAAGATCCTGTCCGTTTCCAGAACCCAGAACTGACCGTAGAAAAAAAGGACAGCGGAACGACCGTGGCAGAATGAAAAACGGCTCGTTCCGCTCTTTTTGAACCAAAGCAAAAGGAGACGCTCATGCACCGAGAGGATAAACGGGAGGCCGGCGAGATCGTGGTCAACAACCGCTTCTTGACCTGGCTGGATAATTTTTGGTACCACTACAAATGGCACGTCATCGTGTCCGCCTTTTTCCTGCTGCTCTGCGTGATCTGCTTTGCCCAATGCTCCACGCGGGAGGCGGGCGACGTCACGGTCACCTTTGCCGGCGGATATTCCATGACGGCAGAGGAGCAGGCCACGCTCAAGACCACGTTGAATGCGATCGCCCCCGCACGCAAGGAGGGAGAGGGAACGCTTTCGACGATTCTGAGTACGTATTCCATCTTCACCGAGGAGGAGCTGCGCGCCCTCTTTACCGATGAGAATGGCAATTTTGACAATTACGCCTTCCAGATGGCCAAAGGGCAGACGTCCGAGCAGCTGGAGACCTTTTCGAGCTTTGTCAAAACGGGGGAATCCTCGATCTTCCTCGTCAGTCCCGAGGTCTACGAGGTGCAAAATCTGGATTACCTCGCCGTTCCGCTGAGCGAGCTGTTTGATACCGTTCCGGATAACGCATACGACGCCTACGCCATTCGCTTGGCCGACACGGAGTTTTATCAATACTACGATGCCATTCAGTTCCTTCCCGAGGATACGCTGATCGTCATGCTTCAGCCCATGCTCCTGTGGGGACAGTCCTCGGACGAGGCAAAGTACGATACCTTCCTCGAGATGTATTACGCCATCGTCAACGCGAAGGCGCAGTAAAGGAAAAGAAAAAAGCCCCGACGAACAAAAGCCGTTCGTCGGGACTTCTTTTTTTATTCCATATTTGCGGTAGCAACAAGGCTTGCGCCCGTGCCGAGCAGATCGGGAAGGAGGATTTGTCCAACCGACACGGGAAGCTCGATCACGGTTGCGTTGATCAGCTCCATGCAGGCAAACATCTTTTCCTTCGGAATGGTGCGGTCGGTCTTGACGGGAACGACGCGTCCGTCGGTGGCACGGACCGTGGAGGTCACGGTGCGCATCGGGTGCGTGCATTCGTCATTGGCGTACTGCAGTCCGCGCGGACAGGTGTAACCCGTCACGCTCTTGACCGCGCCGTCCTCCAGCTCCACGCGGAGCTGACAGCCCTTGGGGCATACGATACAAGTCAATTCTCTTACCATATCACTTTACCTCCAATGCAAAGGAAAGCGCCTTCGCGTCTGCAAACTGATCGGGGCGCAGGGTAATGCTCTCCATCTCACCGGGAGCGACCTTGAGCTTCTTCTTGGAATAGATCACGCGGTCGCCGTCCGACACGCGAATGGTCACGTTGCGGTAAACGTCCGCTACGCGGAAGAATACGGTCACGTCCTTCTTCTGCGTGATGCGCTGGGGAACGGTGTAGCGGATCTTGCCGTCGGTGGTGAGGGGAATGTCGGTGCGCTCGGCGGTCAAGCCCTGAATGTAGGCCACGGCGCTCTTTCCGGCGATCTCAGCCTCCTCGGACACGTAGTCCACGAGGTCGTGGACGTGCAGAACGTTTCCGCAGGCGAAGATGCCCTCCACGGCGGTCTGGCGATCCTGGTCGACCAAAGCCCCGTTTGTCACGCGGTCAAGCGGAACGCCCGCGGTCTTGGAAAGCTCGTTCTCGGGGATCAGACCGACCGAGAGGAGCAGGGTATCGCAGGGAATGTATTCGCGCGTTTCGGGAATGGGGCGACGGTTCTCGTCCACCTTGGCGATGGTCACGCCCTCAAGTCTCTCCTTGCCGTGGATCTCGACCACGGTATGGCTCAGACGGAGCGGAATGCCAAAGTCGTTCAGGCACTGCTCGATGTTACGGGCAAGGCCGCCGGAATAGGGCATCAGCTCGCAAACGGCGTGCACCTTTGCGCCCTCAAGCGTCATGCGGCGCGCCATGATCAGGCCGATGTCACCCGAGCCGAGAATGACCACGTTCTTGCCGGGCATATAGCCCTTCAGATTGACGTATTTCTGTGCGGTTCCCGCGCTGAAGATGCCGGAGGGACGGGTGCCTGCGATGTTGAGCGCACCCTTGGAGCGCTCGCGGCAGCCCATGGCAAGGATCACTGCCTTTGCCTGGATCTGGAACACGCCCTCCTCGGAGTTGGTTGCGGTAACCACCTTTTCGGGAGAAATATCCAGGACCATGGTGTTCAGGAGATAGGGGATCTTACGCTCGTAGACCTGCTGCTCGTATCTCCATGCGTATTCGGGACCGGTCAGCTCCTCACCGAAGCGGTGAAGGCCGAATCCGTTGTGAATGCACTGCTGAAGGATGCCGCCAAGATGCGCGTCACGCTCCAGGATCAGGATGCTCTTTACTCCGCTGTCGTATGCGGCAACGGCTGCACTCATGCCGGCGGGACCTCCGCCGACGATCACGAGATCGATCTGCTTCATCTCAGTCCACCCCCTTGGTCTTTCCAACGTTAATGTAGGAGTCGCCGCCAAACTTGGTGACCGACTCGTAGGGAACCTGCATCTCCTGTGCGAGAAGCTCCACGATATAGGGAGAGCAGAAGCCGCCCTGGCAGCGTCCCATCTGTGCGCGCGTGCGGCGCTTGACGCCGTCGAGGTCGCGAGGCTTCGGATTCTGGCGGATCGCGGCGAGGATCTCGCCCTCGGTCACGGTCTCGCAGCGGCAGATGATGCGGCCGTATGCAGGATCCTTTTTGATGATGGCGTTCTTCTCCTCAAGGGTTCCCTCACGGAAGGCGTGCATGGGAGCGCGAATGGGATCAAAGGTGGGATCCTTCTCGAGCGTCATGCCGCTCTCCTTGAGCAGACTGATGACGTACTCGGCGATCGCGGGAGCGGAGGAGAGACCGGGAGACTCAATGCCCGCCACGTTGACGAAGCGCTCACGGGGAATATTGATGATAAAATCGCCCGTGCTTCCGACGGCACGCAGACCGCAGAAGGAGGTGATGGTCTGGTTATACATCACGCCGTCCACGTTCTCACGCGTCTCGCGCATAACGTGGGCAAGACCCTCGGGGGTGGTGGCCTTATTCGTCTTTTCACCGATGTCGACCGAGGTCGGACCGGTGATCAGGTTGCCGTCTACCGTGGGGGAGACCAGAATGCCCTTGCCCATCTTGCTGGGCGTGCGGAAGATGGTGTTTTGGATCAGGCTGCCGCTCTCCTTGTCGAGCAGCACGTATTCGCCGCGGCGTGCGTGAACGGTGTAGGAGGTGTCTCCCACCATAGCGGCGATCGCATCGGCGTAAAGGCCTGCAGCGTTGATGATGTATTTCGCCGTAACGGCTCTGCCGTCTGCGGCCTTAATGGTGAAGGCGTCCTTTCCGTCCTCGATCCCGACCACCTCAAAGTCGAGCAGGAGAGAGGCGCCGTTGTCCATGGCGTTTCCGACCGAGGCGATGGTCAGCTCGTAGGGGCAGACGATGCTTCCCGTGGGAGCGTGCAGGGCACAGATGGCGTTTTTGGAAACGTTGGGCTCAAGCGCGTGAAGCTCCTCGGCGTTAAGAACGCGAAGTCCCTTTACGCCGTTTGCCACACCGCGGCGGTAGAGCAGCTCCACCGTTTCGCGATCCTCATCGGTAAAGCCGATCACGAGAGATCCGTTGTTCTTGTATTTTACGCCAAGCTCACGGCAGGTCTGTGCCATCAGCTCGGAGCCGCGCACGTTGAGCAGGGCCTTGAGCGAGCCCTCTTTGGCGTCAAAGCCTGCGTGCACGATGGCGGAATTTGCGGAGCTCGCACCGGTAGCCACGTCGTGTGCCTTATCCAGAATACAGAGATTGAGCTTGTAGGCCGAGAGCTCTCTGGCGATCATTCCGCCGACCACACCCGCGCCCACAACGGCAACGTCATAAATCATAGTCTGTTTCCTTTCGAAAAATAGAAATCATTGATGATCATAAAAGGTCCCAATATATCACCCTATATTATATATCAATCATTTAGGAAAGTCAATAGGGGAGATGCGGGAAAAAGGAGAAAAAAGCAGGCTTTTTCCGCACTTCTCAAGCCCTCGTCGCCCGTTGAGACGGCGAGGGAAGAAAGAAAAAATGATTTTTTGTAAAAAACCCCTTGCTTTTTTGGAAAAGATGTGGTAAAATAGAGCGGTATGATGAAAAGGAATGCCCGAAAGGGCGATTCAGGGAAAAAACTGTTTTGGAGGTTACCATGATTATTTCTCTCGCAGCATCCGCCAACTTGGTTTGGCAGTACGTGATCGGTGCCTGCCTCCTGCTTCTTGCAGTTGTGCTGGTTGCTATCATTCTCAAGCAGACCGGTAAGGATAAGAGCCTTTCCGGCACCATCGCAGGAGGAGCAGAGACCTTTTACGGTCAGTCCAAGGGAACGCATCAGGATCGCATTCTGCAGAAGCTGACGGTCGTGCTTTCCGTGGTCTTCGTGATCCTGGCGATCGTGCTTTGCATTCTGGCACTCTGATCAACGGAAACAAAACAAGCGGAGAAGGCAGGGTTGTCTTCTCCGCTTTTTTCCCATCCAAATCCACACCGCAAAGGAGCACGCGATGAACGATATACTGATTCTTATGCGCAGGATCGCCGATGCATTTTCGCTTGACGGTGAGATCCTTGAGGCAAAGGTGATCTCAAACGGGCACATCAATAATACGTATGCCGTGACGCTTCGCCTTGACGGGAAGGACAAATGCTTCATCTTCCAGAGGATCAACGTCTTCGTCTTCAAAAAGCCGAGGCTGATCATGGAGAACATCGAGCTGGTCACACGCCACGTGGAGGAAAAGCTTGCCCTGATGGGAAGAAGCCGCGACGAGGGAATGCATTTTCTCTATACGCCGCAGGGCGAAAACTACTGCGAGAATGAGGACGGCTTTTGGCGCATTTCGGAGTGCGTGCCCAATTCGGTCACCGTCAACTTCTCGAAGGATCCCAACGTCCTCCGCTCGGCGGGACGCGCGTTCGGACGCTTCCAGACGATGCTTTCGGACTTTGACGCAACGAAGCTGCACGAGACCATTCCGCATTTCCACGATACGCGCAGCCGCATCGAGCAGCTTTGGCAGCACGTCAAGGAGGATCCCTGCAAAAGGGTCTCGGAGGTCACGCACGAGCTTGAGCGCATTCGCGCACTCTCTCCCACGGCCGTTCGCCTCAACGAGCTGGTCGATCGCGGAGAGCTTACCTATCGCGTAACGCACAATGACACAAAGATCAACAACGTCCTTTTTGACGCGATCACGGGGGAGGCCAAGACCGTTATCGATCTGGATACGGTTATGCCCGGGCTCGTTGCGCACGATTTCGGCGACGCCATTCGCTTTGGCGCAAGCACGGCCGCGGAGGACGAGCCGGATCTCTCCAAGGTTTCCTTGGACATGGACCGCTTCCGTGCCTACGCCGAGGGTTTTATTAGGGAGGTGCGCTCCTCCTTGACCCGCTGCGAGCTGGAAACTTTGGCCCTTGGTGCGTTTACGATGACGCTGGAGCTTGTCGTTCGCTTCCTGGACGATTACCTCACGGGGGATCAGTATTTCAAGACGGCTTATCCCGGGCACAATCTGGTCCGCGCGCGCTGTCAGCTGGCACTGGCCGAGGATATGCTTGAGAAGCTTGATGCGATGAACCGGATCGTTTCCGAGATCGCAGGCTTTGCATTCTAAACGAAACATCCATCAAAAAAAGGTATCGAGCCGCATATGCGGCATCGATACCTTTTGTTGTTGTCCTTATTGCTCGTCCACGAAGACGCGCTTGATGGCCTCGAGATAGCCGTAGCCGTAGAGGTCGTCGGGGAGGAGGTAGCTGGTCTCGGTCCACTCGTTCCAGCTGTTGACCGTGATCAGCGGCACGCGCAGGTTGAGGTGGGTGTCCACGTATTCCTTCGCCATGCGCAGAGCGATCTCAAACTTGTCGGGCTCGTTGCCCGTGCAGATGTAGTCGCTGTACTCCATGAAGCGGGGGTTGTTGTCCCAGCCGATCGAGACGTGCGGATAGTAGGGAACGGTGTAATCCTTATCCATACGCTTCCACTCTGCGGCAACCACGGGCAGGATCTCGCTTGCGTAGTCGCGGTTCATCTTGGTCAGATGGGCGAACTGATAGTTGGTCACGCTGTCAAAGCCGAGCGCGGGAACGATCTCGCGGGTGGAGAGCGCGTGCTCGCTGTCCACGCCGCTGGCGTTGGCGATGCGCTCGCCCCAGCCGGTCAGCTGAAGCTCAAGTCCGGGGAAGCCTGCGCGGACCGTCTCGGCGCGGAAGTACTCCAGAGCCTCGCGGGTCTTTTCCATACCGCCGAGACCGCGGATCAGGTTATCCACGTCGTAGATCATGAACACGGGCTTGCCATCGATCTTGTAGTAGTTGGGCTGAGAGAAATACTGCGTGATGATGCGCTCCACAACGCAGTCAAAGTCGGCTCTGCTCACCGCGCCGTCCCAGAGCTTCCACTCCTTTTGCGTGCGTGCGCGGTCGGAGAGGCGAATGTCCCAGGTGTAGTTTGCGGTGTGGTTTGCCCACATGATATAGAACTTCATCTTGTCACGGTTGGAGGCCTTCAGAAAGCCGTCGTTCAGGCACTGCTCCAGGAAGGGGCGGTGATCGTACCAATACCAGTCGTAGATAAAGACGTTGACGCCGTGCTTAACGGCCTCCTCGATCTGCATCTCCATGACCTTGGGATCGGCCTCGTCCTGATACCCCCAGAGGGGCTTGCGGTTCCAGAAGTAGGAGTCGGTCTTTCTCTTGGAATTTTTCACCGACTGCCACTCGCCGATTCCTTCGGGCCAGAAGGGCAGGGTGCGGTATTCCGTTCCGGTATAAGCGGGCCAGATATAGGCCGCGATATCATACTTTTGCATAATTGATCTCCTGATGGGTAGGGGTATGGGATTATCTCTGTACTCTGCCGCTTCCGTCACCGCCGGCCAGCTTTTCTACCTCGGCAACCGAAACGCGGTTGTAGTCACCTTCAACGGAGTGCTTCAGGGCAGATGCGGCAACGGCAAACTCGATGGCCTGCTGGGTGGTCTTTCCGTTGAGGAGGGCGTAGATCAGTCCGCCGCCAAAGGAGTCACCGCCGCCAACGCGGTCAACGATGTGCAGGTGATAGGATTTGGAGAAGCAGTAGTTCTCGCCGTCATAGAGCATACCCGCCCAATCGTTGTCGTTTGCCGAGATGGAGGAGCGGAGCGTGATGGCGACCTTTTCAAAGCCAAACTTGTCGGCCAGCTGCTTGGCCACCGACTTGTAGCCCTCGTGATTCAGCTTGCCGCCGTAGATGTCCGTGCCCTCGGCCTCGATGCCGAAAACGTCCTTGGCGTCCTCCTCGTTGGAGATGCAAACGTCCACGTATTGGCAAAGCTCGGTCATGGCCTCTCTTGCCTCGGCTCTCGTCCAGAGCTTGCCGCGGTAGTTGAGGTCGCAGGAGATCTTCACGCCCTTCGCCTTTGCGGCCTTGCAGGCTTCCTTGCAGATCTCCACAAGGTTTGCACCCAGTGCGGGCGTGATGCCGGTGAAGTGGAACCAGTCGGCAC
>JAFWAA010000022.1 GCA_017507905.1 Clostridia bacterium
CGACTTTGACGCTCCCTTCTCCTTCACCCCTGAGCATTTGGAGAAGATCGAGGCGGAGATGAAGAAGATCTGCAAGGAGCGCATCCGTTTGGAGCGCAGCGAAAAGCCTCGCGCCGAGGCGATCGCCTACATGGAGAGCCTGAACGAGCCTTATAAGGTCGAGCTGATCCGGGATCTGCCCGAGGATGCGGTGATCTCCTTCTACACCCAGGGCGAGTTTACCGACCTGTGCGCAGGCCCGCATGTGGATCATACCGGCAGGATCAAGCACAACGGCTTCAAGCTGACCAAGTCCTGCGGCGCTTACTGGCGGGGCGATTCCAACCGCAAGATGCTGCAGCGTATTTACGGTATCGGCTGCCCCAGCAAGGAAGAACTGGATGTATATCTGGAAAAGCAGGCGGAGGCTCTGAAGCGCGACCACAACAAGCTGGGTCGTGAGCTGGAGTTCTTCACCACTGTGGAGGAGATCGGCCAGGGTCTGCCCGTTCTGCTGCCCAAGGGCGCAAGAGTGATCCAAAAGCTCCAACGCTGGGTGGAAGATGAAGAGCAGAAGCGTGGCTACCTGCTGACCAAGACCCCTCTGATGGCAAAGCGTGAGTTCTATAAGATCTCGGGACACTGGGATCACTACCTGGACGGCATGTTCATTCTGGGTGACCCTTATGACGAGACCAAGGAGTGCTTTGCGCTCCGCCCCATGACCTGTCCCTTCCAGTATCAGGTCTTCCTCAACAAGAAGCGCTCCTACCGCGATCTGCCCATGCGTCTTGGCGAGACCTCCACGCTCTTCCGCAACGAGGATTCGGGCGAGATGCACGGTCTTATCCGCGTGCGTCAGTTCACCATTTCCGAGGGACACCTCATTCTTCGTCCCGAGCAGCTGGCCGAGGAATTCAAGGGCTGCCTGGATCTGGCCATGTATATGCTGGATACGCTTGGATTGAAGGAGGATTGCTCCTTCCGCTTCTCCCAGTGGGATCCCAAGAGAACCGACAAGTACGAGGGCACACCCGAGCAGTGGGATGAGGCACAGCGCATCATGAAGGAGCTTCTCGACGAGAACAACATCAACTACACGATCGGCATCGACGAGGCGGCCTTCTATGGACCGAAGCTTGACATTCAGATCAAGAACGTCTTTGGCAAGGAGGATACGCTGGTTACGATCCAAATCGACATGCTGCTGGCCAAGAAGTTTGGCATGGAGTACGTGGATTCGGGCAACCAGCTCGTCACGCCGTATATCATTCACCGCACGTCCATGGGCTGCTACGAGCGCACGCTTGCGCTCCTGATCGAGAAGTATGCCGGCGCATTCCCGCTCTGGCTCGCTCCCGAGCAGGTTCGCGTTCTGCCCATTGGCGACGAGCATATCGAGTATGCCAAGAGCGTTACGGAGCGTCTTTCTGCCGCAGGCCTGCGCGCAGAGCTTGACGATTCCTCCAACACCATCGGCTACAAGATCCGTGCAACCCAGATGCAGAAGGTGCCCTATATGCTGGTCATCGGTGGCAAGGAGATGGAGACGGGAACCGTCGCCGTCCGCAACCGCGCAGCAGAAACGGTCACCAAGAGCGTGGACGAGTTCCTCGCCGACGCCCTGCTTGAGGTGGCAGAGAAGAGAAGATAAACGTTTTGGGACCGCGGCGTTCGTCGCGGTCCCGTCTTTTTGCCAAAAGGGCGGATCGCGTCGCTTTTTCTGCGGAAAAATCAAAATCGGCATTGACAGAAAAAAGTTTAGACTGTATAATATTAGATAGACGAAAAAACTCTTTCCGTTTTGGAGGACAGGACTATGGAACAGCTTTTGGAAATATTGAAGCAGCTGCACCCCGACGTGGATTTTGCCCTTGAGGAGGATCTGATCGGGGACGGCATTCTTGATTCGCTTGACATCGTGACGCTGATCACCGAGATCAACTGCACCTTTGACGTCAGCATTCCCGCAGAGGAGATCATTCCCGAGAATTTTGCCTCGGCCGACGCGATCCTTGCCTTGATCGAACGCCTCGACGAGGAATGAGAGCGGCGGGATTATGAGCTTTACGTCCGCTTCCTTTCTCCTGTTTGCCGTTCTGACGCTTCTTCTGTATTACACGCTTCCCAAGCGTTGGCAGTGGATCCTGCTTCTCGGCGCGAGCTACGTGTTCTATTTCTTCGCCGGGGCAGAGTATCTGCTCTTTATCCTCTTTACCACGGCGGTGACCTATCTTTGCGGTCACCTTATGCAGAAGCGCGCGGATGCGGAGGACGCCTTTGTGGAAGCCAATCGGGAGACGCTGAGCAAGGCGGAGCGCAAGGAATTTCGTGCCGCCGAGAAGAAAAAGCGCTTTCGCATTCTTCTCATGGGGCTCCTTTTGGGCTTTGGCGTTCTGGCGGTGGTCAAGTACACCTCCTTCGTCCTGTCGGGCATATCCTCGATCGGACAGGCCTTCGGGGCGGCGCCTTTGCGCATTCCCGAGCTGCTTTTGCCGCTTGGCATTTCCTTTTATACCTTCCAATCCATGGGATACCTCATCGACGTTTACCGCAAGACGGCAAGGGCAGAGAAGAACCCCTTAAGGCTTGCGCTTTTCGTCTCCTATTTTCCCCAGCTGATCCAAGGACCGATCAGCCGCTTTGGCGACCTCGCTCCGCAGCTCTTTTCGGAGCATCGCTTTGACGGCTTCCGCTTCCGCGCGGGACTTGGACGCGTGGCGTGGGGCTACTTCAAAAAGCTGATCGTGGCCGACACCGCCATGATCGCGGTCAAGGCTCTCGTGGAGAACAAGGACGGCGGCTTTACGGGCGTTTACGTCCTTCTTCTGATCCTGTTGTATTCGGCGCAGATCTACGGCGATTTTACGGGAGGGATCGATATTACGATCGGCTTTTCCGAGCTGCTGGGGATCCGCCTGGCGGAGAACTTTGACCGCCCGTTTTCCTCCCGATCCACCAAGGAATACTGGCGCCGCTGGCACATCACCATGGGCACGTGGTTTACCGATTACGTCTTCTATCCGCTCTCGGTCACAAAGAGCATGCAACGCTTTTCCAAGTGGTCGCGTGAAAAACTCGGCACGGCCGTGGGCAAGCGTCTGCCCGTTTATTTTGCCACGGTCACGACCTGGTTCCTCACGGGACTTTGGCACGGAGCGGGCTGGAACTTTATCGTCTGGGGACTGCTCAACTGCCTGGTGATCCTGGTCTCGCAGGAGCTGCAGCCGCTTTACGATCGCTTCAACCGTCACTTTCCGCGTCTTACGGCAAGCCGCGCGTGGGGAGCGTGGCAGGCGCTGCGCACCTTTTTGCTCATGGGGCTGATCCGCAGCCTGGATTGCTACCGCAACGTGCCCACCACCTTCCGGATGTGGGCAAGCATGCTGACCGATTGGAATATCGGGGAGCTGTTTTTGGGAGGCTTGACCTCCTTCGGGCTTTCCGTATCCGACTGGTGCGTGCTGCTCGGCGGCATCCTCCTTCTGGCACTCGGCTCGCGTCTTGGCAAGAAGCGCCCCGTGCGCGAGTGGCTTGCCGAGCGGCCGATCCTGCTTTGCGCCGCCCTTTGCCTTTTGGCCGTTGCGATCCTGCTGTTCGGCGCGTACGGCATCGGCTACGATGCATCGCAATTCATCTACAACCAATTCTGACACCCGGAAAGGGAAATTATGAAAAAGAAGATTCTTTGTTGCGCGGCATTGCTCCTCGCCACAGTCCTTTTGCTTGGCTTTTTGCAGCTTCTGCTCATGCCGAAGTACATGGCCGACAAGCAGGAGGGCGCGCTGGTCGGGGAATACTACCGCGAAACGACTGCGCACGATCTGCTCTTCATTGGAGATTGCGAGGTCTACGAATGCTTCACGCCTCCCACGCTTTGGGAGGAATACGGCGTCACCTCCTACATCCGCGGAAGCGCACAGCAGCTCCCCTGGCAGTCCTACTATCTGCTTGAGGAGATGCTCAAGCGGGAGACCCCGAAGGCGGTGGTCTTTAACGTCTACGCCCTGAAATACGGCACGCCGCAGAACGAGGCCTATAACCGCATGACGCTGGACGGAATGCAGCTGTCGCGGGAAAAGCTTTCGGCGATCCGCGCCTCCATGACCGAGGGGGAGAGCCTGCTCTCCTATCTGCTTCCGCTCCTGCGCTTTCACAGCCGCTGGGACGAGCTTTCCGCAGAGGATTGGCAATACCTGTTCCATCGGGACACGGTCTCCCACAACGGCTATCTGATGCAAACGGGGATCCTGCCCAAGACCTCGGACCGCGAGGGCGTTCCGCTTGCGGATTACACGCTTCCCGCAACGGCGATGTTCTATCTGGAGCAGATGCGTTTGCTCTGCGAGGAAAAGGGCGTTGCGCTGATCCTCGTCAAGGCGCCCACCAACAGCTGGCGCTATTATTGGTATGACGAATGGGATGCGCAGATCGCGGATTACGCCGAGGCGAATAGGCTTTCCTATTACAACTTTATTGGTCTTGACGGAGAGATCGGTCTTGACTGGAGCACCGACACCTATGACGGCGGTGCGCATCTGAACGTATACGGCGCGGAAAAGCTGACCTCCTATTTTGGCGAGATCCTTTGCCGTGAGCTTGGCCTTACGGGGCACAGAGAGAATGCGGAGATCGCGGCCGTCTGGGAGGAGAAGCTCGACGCCTACAAGCAAGAAAGAGAGAAGGGGAATACACCGTGAAACACATTCTTTGCCTTTTGTTATCCGTCCTCCTGGCGCTGTCGCTTTGCGCCTGCGTTGACCCTGCGACCGAAAAGGAGACCTACGCCGCGGCGATCGAGGGCGTTCGCATCGCCGTAGACGATCCTGCAGAGCCCGTGCTTTCGGCACTTGGCGAGTGGAGCAGCTACGACGAGTCTCCCTCCTGTGCCTTTGAGGGGCTGGATAAGATCTACGGCTACGGAAGCTTCGAGATCCAGACCTATACCGAGGGCGGAAAGGACTATATCCGCGCGATCTATCTGATCGACGACGGATGCCGCACCCAAAGGGACATCGCCATCGGAGATACGGCCGAGGCGGTAAAGGAGGCCTACGGCGCGCCCACCCACGAGAGTGCGAGCAGCCTGCAATACGCGGGCGAGGGCATGACGCTCACCTTCCTGCTTCGCGATGGGATCGTGACCAACATTCAATACCTCAAGGACGTGGCATAATGCAAGCGCTCTCCCGATGGGCATCGGGAGAGCGCTCTTTTTTCTTTCCTGCGGACAACGTATATTTCCATTCTCCCCCGAATAGAAAGGTAAAAAGGGGGGTGAGGGGATGCAGACCGAGCAAAAAACGCTTCGTCTGAGCGTGCGGGAGGGCTATCAGGTGCTTTTGCGGGCCGAGGCAGAGCTGCTTCTGCCGATCGGCAAGGAGCGGATGCGCGCCTTCTATCTTGCGCTCGGCGAGACCTGTATGCGCTGGGCGGAGGAGATCGAGGGGGAGCGGCTGCGCCGTGCCTATGCGGAGCTTGGCACTCTGCGCGAGCGCTCCGGCTTTCGCCCGGGGCTTTATCGCTTGCGGATGCGGATCCCGTGGGAGGAGGAAGGGCTTATGGCCATGCTTTGCGAGTCCGAGCTGTACGGCGAGAGCCTTTCGCGGCGTGCGGGCTTGCATCGGACGGTGCAGATCTGGGACGTGGGGGAGGAGCTGATCCTTCCGCCGCGGCAGGCGCTTTCCCGTCTTGCCCCGTGGATGCACAAGCGAATGCTCCCCTTTCACCCCGACGGCTTCTATCCGCAGGAAAACGGCTTGCTCCTTTTCCGCAATCCCTCGCACGGGGGCGATTTTCTCGAAAAACGGATCGCTCGCCCCGAGGGAGAAGGGGGAAGGGCGG
This sequence comes from Clostridia bacterium, assembly GCA_017507905.1. GTDB lineage: Bacteria > Bacillota > Clostridia > Oscillospirales > CAG-272 > UMGS1865. The sequence continues at coordinate 5,824 of JAFWAA010000022.1, forward strand.
ACGGACGGGAGAGCCTGCCGAAGTGTGAATAAATTGTAAATTCCAAAATCCCTTGCTTGACAGCCCCTCGGCGCGCCGATATAATAAAGGCAACGAGCACGCAGGGGCGGACGGTGAGCGCCTTGCCCTGCAGAAAGGATGGCCGCTGTGATCAAGCTGATCGTTTCGGATTTTGACGGAACCGTTTTGCCCTACGGACAGAAGGCCGTCTCTGCCGCGTGGAGGAGCGCCGCTTCATCCGCCATGGAGGAGGGCGTTCTTTTTGCGATCTCCTCGGGAAGGACCTACGGCGAGCTGGTCTCCTTTCTGCCCGAGCTTCGCGACTCGGCCTATTTTATCTGCTGTGACGGTGTGTATACCGTCTTCCGTGACCGTATTCTCTACGCCAGACAGATCCCGTTTCCCGAGCTTGAGCGTCTGTTGAAGCAGGAGCCCTCCTTTGTCGGTTGCGTCCTGCACGGTGCGTTTGCCAATTACGCCGTGGGGCGCGTGCCCGAGGCGGTGCTTTCGCATTTTGCGGCAAAGCCGATCACCAATCTGCATCTGATCCGCGAGCCGATCTTTAAGGTCACCTCCTTTGGCGGTGCCGAGACGTTCGCGCTCCCCGTCGGGATCCGTATGCATTGGGACGGCGGCCGCGAGGCGATGGCACAGTACGTCAGCCGCTTTGCCAACAAGGGAACGGCCCTCTCCGACCTGCAGATGCGCCTTCCCGTCACCCGCCTGCAAACGGCCTGCGTGGGGGATAGCGGAAACGACGTTGCCATGATGCGCAACGCGGTCATTTCGGTCTGTGTGGGCAATCGCTCGGAGGAGCTTGCCGCAGTCTGCAACGTGCCTCTGCGCTCCGCAGAGGAGTCGCTTGAGCTGATCCGAAGGGTCAATGAGATCCTCCGTGCCGAACAGGAATAATCCCATTGGTGTCTGCCGCTTTGCGCGGCAGACGCTTTTTTTGTGCAAAATGCGGAAAACCCACAAAACAGGCGGATTTTGCGTCGAAAACAACACAAAACCACATTTCCTTGGGAAAAATATTGAAATAATCCCAAAAAAGTTTGTGGTTTCTATTGACAAAAGGGAAGGAATGTTGTATAATCAATACAGATGCTGCACAAGTCTGCGGCAAATTCAAAAAGGATGTGATAACCGTGGCATCTTACAACAGTGCAAAGTGCGCCAAAAGTGCGCGAATCGAGCGGCTCAAGGAAGAGCTCTTCCGCAAAATGCCTCAGATCGAGGCGGACCGCGCGCTCCTGCTGACGCAAAGCTATATGGCCACCGAGGGCGAGCCGATCGTTACCCGACGCGCCAAGGCGTTCAAGCATATTCTCGAGAATATTCCGGTCACGATCCGTCCCGACGAGCTGATCGTTGGCTCGGCCACCGTTGCTCCCCGCAGCTGCCAGGTCTTTCCCGAGTTCTCCTTCTCCTGGCTTGAGGACGAGTTTGACACCGTGGAGACCCGCTCGGCCGACCCCTTCCACATCTCGGAGCAGACCAAGAAGACGCTCCGCACGGTGTACCAATACTGGAAGGGCAAGACCACGAGCGAGCTGGCCACCTCGCTGATGGCTCCCGAAACGCTCAGAGCGATGGAGCATAACGTCTTTACCCCGGGCAACTACTTCTATAACGGCGTCGGTCACGTGACCGTGCAGTACGATAAGGTCCTCTCCATCGGCTACCGCGGCATTCTTGAGGAGGCCAGAGCAGAGAAGAGCAGCATGAATTTTGGTGATGCAGACTACTGCACCAAGGCAGCGCTGCTTGACGGCATCATCATGAGCTGTGAGGCCGTGATCACCTATGCGCGCCGCTATGCCGAGCTGGCCCGAAGGCTGGCGGACGGCGAAAGGGATCCTGCACGCCGTCGGGAGCTTTTGCAGATCGCCGAGAACTGCGCACGCGTTCCCGAGCACGGGGCGACGAGCTTCTGGGAGGCCTGCCAGAGCTTCTGGTTCGTCCAGATGCTTTTGCAGATCGAGTCGAGCGGACATTCCATCTCGCCCGGACGCTTTGACCAGTACATGTATCCTTACTACAAGGCAGATATCGACCGCGGCGTCATCACGCGCGACTTTGCGCAGGAGCTGATGGACTGCATCTGGGTCAAGTTCAACGATCTGAACAAGTGCCGCGATGCGGCCTCTGCCGAGGGCTTTGCCGGATATTCGCTGTTCCAGAACCTGATCGCAGGCGGTCAAGATATTCACGGAGAGGACGCGACCAACGATCTCTCCTTCATGTGCATCGATGCGACCATGCACGTTCTGCTTCCCGCGCCCTCCTTCTCGGTGCGCGTGTGGAACTGCACGCCGCATGAGTTCCTGATCCGCGCGGCAGAGCTGACGCGGACGGGCGTAGGCCTCCCCGCCTACTACAACGACGAGGTCATCATTCCCTCGCTCATGTCCCGCGGACTGACGCTTGAGGACGCCCGCGACTACAACATCATCGGATGCGTGGAGCCGCAAAAGGCAGGCAAGACCTGGGGCTGGCACGACGCCGCCTTCTTCAATATGCTCAAGCCCATGGAGATGGTCTTCTCCAACGGTGTGCTGGACGGCGAGCAGGTCGGCCTTCGCACGGGAGAGCTTCCCGAGCTTCGCACCTTTGAGCTGTTCTTTGACGCCTACAAGGCGCAGATGAATTACATGATCTCGCTTCTCGTCAACGCCGACAACGCCATCGACGAGGCGCACGCCATTCGTTGCCCGTTGCCCTATCTTTCCTCCATGGTGGAGGATTGCATTCACCGCGGCAAGACCCCCGAGCAGGGCGGTGCGGTATATAACTTCACCGGTCCTCAGGGCTTTGGTATTGCCAACGTGGCCGATGCACTTTACGCCATTCGCACGCTGGTCTACGAGCAGAAGAAGCTCACCCTCTGCCAGCTCAAGGAGGCCATGGCCAACAACTTTGGCAAGAGCGACGGCGCGGACGCCGAGGAGCTGACCCGCCGCATCGCGCTGGAGCTTTCAAAGAACGGCCTTTCGGTGAATGCCGGCGTGGTGGAGGAGATCTACCGCACGGTGAAGGACCGTCGGGCGGATTCGCGCTACGATGAGATCCGCGAGATGATCCTCGATCTTCCCAAGTTCGGCAACGATCTGCAGGAGGTGGACGCCCTGGCAAGAGAGGCGGCCTACACCTACACCAGACCCCTTCTGCAATACCGCAATCCGCGCGGCGGACAGTTCCAGGCGGGACTGTACCCCGTATCGGCAAACGTTCCGCTCGGCGCACAGACCGGGGCAACGCCCGACGGTCGCTATGCCGGAACGCCCGTGGCCGACGGCGTTTCTCCCAGTGCGGGACGTGACGTCAACGGTCCTACCTCGGCGGCAAACTCGGTATCCGTTCTGGATCACGGAATTGCCTCCAACGGAACCCTCTTTAACATGAAGTTCCACCCCAGCGCCCTTGCGGGTGACGCGGGCCTTGAGAACTTCGTGGCATTGGTGCAGACCTACTTTGAAAGGAAGGGAAGCCATATGCAGTTCAACGTGGTCAGCCGCGAGACCCTGCGCGATGCGCAGAAGAATCCCGACAAGTACCGCAGCCTCGTGGTGCGCGTCGCGGGATACAGCGCGCTCTTTACCACGCTGTCCAAGTCCCTGCAGGACGATATTATCAACCGAACCGAGCAAACCGCGTTCTGATCATCACGCAGGCTCGGCAAGGAGAAAGGTCGATGCTTTATGGAAAACGATCGCGTTGTGGGAAGGATCTTTGATATCCAGAAATTTTCCACACACGACGGACCGGGCATTCGCACGGTGGTCTTTCTCAAGGGGTGTATCCTGAGATGCCGCTGGTGCTGCAATCCCGAGTCCCAGAGCTACCGCATTCAGGAGCTCAAAACCGAAAAAAAGAATAAAGTGGTCGGCTACGATACTACGGTCGGCGAGGTCATGCAAAAGGTGATGCAGGATATGCCCTATTACCGCAGAAGCGGCGGAGGAATGACTCTGTCGGGCGGAGAGGCGCTTTGCCAGACCGAATTTGCCAACGCCCTCCTCAAGGAGGCCAAGGCGAACGGCATCAATACGGCGGTGGAGACCACGGCCTGCCTCCCCTTTGAGAGCATGATCGCTCCGCATCTTCCTTATCTGGACACGGTGCTGATGGATATTAAGCATACCGACTCCGAAAAGCACGAGCGCTTTACCACCATGCGCAACGAGTTGATCCTGGACAATGCCAAAAGGATCGCCGAGAGCGGGAGCCACCTGATCATTCGCGTGCCCACCATTCCCACCTTCAACGATACGCCCGAGGAGATCCGCAGCATCGCACGCTTTGCCGCGTCCCTTCCGGGAGTTGAGGAGATCCACCTCTTGCCTTACCACCGTTTGGGCTACGATAAGTACATTGGCCTTGGACGGGAATACGCCATGGGCGACGTCCCCCCTCCGACCAAGGAAAAGATGGAGGAGCTTCGCCGTGTTGCAGAGCGAGAGGGCCTGCGCGCCATTCTCGGCGGTTGACCGCCATATAAAATCGGAAGGGAAGTGAAGCCTTGAACGATATTTACGAAAACAAGCAAAGGATCATTCAGGAGCTGGTCCCCGGAAAGCAGATCACGCTGGCGCACATCATCGCCAATCCGGACGCCACGCTCTACCGCAAGCTGGGCCTTGATCCCACGGTGGACTATTCCCATAAGTCCGCCATCGGCATCGTGACCATGTCCCCCAGCGAATACGCCATCATCGCCGCGGATCTTTCGTTGAAGGCCGCGGGAGCCGAGGTAGGATTCGTGGACCGCTTTTCGGGCACGCTCATCGTGGTTGGAAGCGTCTCCGAGGTGGACGCCGCACTCCTGGCCGTAACGAGCTATGCCAAGGAGAAGCTCGGCTTCAACGTTTGCGAGATCACCAAGACCTGATGACGGAAAGATGAAGCGAATTATCTTTATGGGTCAGCACGGGAGCGGAAAGACCACGCTGATCGAGGTGCTCAAGGGCGAGAAGATCGAATACCGCAAGACGCAGTATATCGATTACGGCGAGATCTTTATGGATACGCCGGGGGAGTATACCGAGGCAAACGATCTCGGCGGTGCTCTCGCCGTCTATTCCTACGAGGCCGACGTCGTGGGGCTCGTGCTTTCGGCTACCGACGATTTTTGCGTTTTTCCTCCTGCCTGCGCCCCCATCGCCAACCGACCGGTCATCGGGATCGTCACCAAATGCGACGAGCCGAACGCCCGTCCGGACCTGGCCGAGATGCGCCTGGAGCTTTGCGGCTGCGAGCGGATCTTCCACACCTCGAGCTATTCCAACGACGGAATCGACGAGCTGTTGGACTATTTGCGCTGACGGTCGGCAAAAAGGGGTGCGAAAACCCACATTTGTGCGGCAAAACGCTTTAAAAACCACAAAAAACCAAATTTTAAGAAAAAAGAAACCACAAAATTCCAAAAAAGACTTGACAAAATCCCACAACAATGATATAATGATAGCGTAAAAAGCTATCCCTATATAGTTTCACTTTGTAATTCTGAAAAGGAGATAAAGAAAATGTCTGAGTACGAAATCAAAAAACAAATTTGTGAGATCGGAAAGCGGATCTACAACAAGGGAATGGTCGCCTCCAACGACGGCAACATCTCCGTCAAGCTCAACGATCGTGAGTTCCTTTGCACGCCTACCGGTGTATCCAAGGGCTTCATGACCCCCGAGTACATCTGTAAGGTTGACGCTGAGGGAAAGGTGATCCAGGCAAACCCCGGCTTCAGACCTTCCTCCGAGATCAAGATGCACATGAGAGTCTACAAGGAGAGACCCGACGTCAAGAGCGTCGTTCACGCGCATCCTCTTTATGCAACCAGCTTTGCTATTGCCGGCATTCCGCTCACCGAGCCGATCATGCCCGAGGCAGTCATCGCGCTGGGCTGCGTTCCGATCGCCGAGTACGGCACTCCCTCCACCGAGGAGATCCCGGATGCCGTTTCCAAGTACCTGCAGCATTTTGACGCCGTTCTTCTGGCAAACCACGGTGCACTCTCCTTCTCGGACAGCCTGCTCAACGCTTACCACAAGATGGAGTCGGTTGAGTTCTACGCACAGCTGCTTTACCAGGCAAAGGTCCTCGGCGGTCCTCAGCAGCTCTCCAACGCACAGGTACAGAGACTGTACGAGATCCGTCGTCAGTTCGGCCTGAAGGGCAAGCATCCCGCTGACATCTGCCCCAACGCAAAGGCAGGCAAGCCCAGCTGCCACACCTGCGGCATTCACACCGGTGAGTTCCAGGGTGACGCAGCCACCGGCTGCTCGGATGCCGATCTGATCGCCGAGATCACCAAGAAGGTTCTTGCTTCTCTGGGCAAGTAAAGCAAGCGCTGACACATGAGTATCGACGTAGAACGGTTGGTCAAGGATGCCATCCGCGAGCTTCGCGAGCAGGAGCAATCCGCCCCGACCCCTACGCAAAGGAAGCCGATCGAGCGCATCTCACTTGAGGACGCCAAGCTCCTGGCCGCAAGGGTAGAGGAGAAGGCGCGCGAGATGGGTGTGCACGCGGTGGTCGCTATTGCAGACGAGGGCGGAAGCCTCAAGCTCTGCGAGTGCATGGACGATTCCTACATCGCCAGCCGCGACATCGCGATCAACAAGGCTTATACGTCCGTTGCCCTGAAGATGTCCACCAAAAAGCTGTCGGCGCTGGCCGCTCCCGGAGGCTCGCTCTACGGGATCCAGCACACCAACGGCGGCAGGATCGTCATTTTCGGCGGCGGAGATACCCTGGAGACACGGGGAAGGATCCTCGGAGGGCTCGGGGTGAGCGGTGGGACGGAGGAGCAGGACACGGCACTTTCGGCCTACGGAAAACAGGTTTTCGGCGAGTATTTCTCCTGAGAGTATTGCGCCGTAAGAAAGGAATACAGTTATGACTGAACAGCAAAAGATCGAAGCCATCGTCAAGCAGGTGCTTGCGGGAATGCAGGGAAATGCAACGGTGGCCGCATCGGGACCGTCCATTCCCAAGACCTCCCGCGTCGCTATGCTGACCGCAAAGGAGCATTTTGAGATCCAGGAATATCCCATTCCCGAGATCGGAGACGACGACGTTCTGGTCAAGATGGAGGGCTGTGGCGTTTGCGGAACCGACGCACACGAGTTCAAGCGCGATCCCTTTGGTCTGATCCCGGTCGTCCTCGGACACGAGGGAACGGGTGAGATCGTGAAGATCGGTAAGAACGTGAAGAAGGACAGCGCAGGCAAGCCCCTGGGACTTGGCGACAAGGTCGTCACCTGCATGATCTTCAAGGACAATCCCGACATTACCATGTTCGACCTGAACAAGCAGAACGTTGGAGGAGCAGACGTTTACGGTCTTCTTCCCGACGACGATACGCACCTCAACGGCTGGTACGCCGATTACATCGTCGTCCGCAAGGGCTCGACTATCTTCAACGTCAGCCACCTGGATCTCGATTCGAGAATCCTCATTGAGCCGGCAGCGGTTCTGATCCACGCCGTGGAGAGAGCCAAGACCACCAATATCCTGCGCTTCAACTCCAGAGTCGTGGTGCAGGGCTGCGGACCGATCGGTCTGCTCTGCATCGCCGTGCTTCGCACGATGGGTGTGGAGAACATCACCGCCGTGGACGGCAACGAGCAGAGATTGGATTTCGCCAAGCAGATGGGTGCTACGGCAACCGTCAACTTCACCCAGCACAAGGGCATCGAGGCTCTGGCAGGTGCGGTTGAGGCTTCCTTTGGCGGTTATCTTGCCGACTTTGCCTTCCAGTGCACCGGTTCTCCCGTGGCACACGCAAACATTTACAAGTTTATTCGCAACGGCGGAGGCCTTTGCGAGCTTGGCTTCTTCATCAACGGCGGCGACGCCACCATCAATCCGCACTTTGACCTGTGCGCCAAGGAGATCACGCTGGTCGGCTCTTGGGTATACACCCTGCGCGACTACGCAACCACCTTTGATTTCCTCAAGCGTGCAAAGGCGATCGGACTTCCCCTGGAGAAGCTCATTACCCACAAGTTCCATCTGGCAGACGCCAACGAGGCTCTGCAGACCAACCTGCGTCAGGACGGTCTGAAGATCGCGATCATCCCGTGATCGGGTAGGGAAAGGATTTTCGGAATATGGCAAACGCAGTCGGAATGATCGAGGTCTACGGACTGGTTGCGGCATTCGCCGCCTGCGATGCAGGCTGCAAGGCAGCAAACGTTACCGTCGAGCCCTTCGACAAGAATAAGCCGGCCAACCCGGACGGGCTTCCCGTTCCGCTCCAGGTCCTGGTCAAGTTCCGCGGAAGCGTGGAGAACGTAACGGCAGCCGTTGCCGCGGCAGAGATCGCGGTCAACGAGATCTCGGGTGTGATCACCAAGCATATCATCGCCGCCATGGACGATGGGTCGGAGAAGATGCTCAAGCTGAACGCATTCGACAAGAAATGATCCCCCGCGGAGAGGCTCCGCAAAACATAATTATTTTGTTATTCTTTTAAATTGGAGGTATAAAACAATGGCACAGGAAGCTCTTGGAATGATCGAGACGAGAGGTCTGACCGCAGCAATCGAGGCAGCAGACGCAATGGTAAAGGCAGCAGAGGTAACTCTGATCGGAACGGAGAAGATCGGTTCCGGCCTGGTATCCGTTATGGTTCGCGGCGACGTTGGTGCAGTTAAGGCAGCTGTTGAGGCAGGCACCGCAACCGCTTGCAGACTCGGCGAGGTCATCGCAACGCACGTTATTCCCAGACCCCACAGCGACGTTGAGCAGATTCTCCCCAAGCTCAACTGAATCCCATTTTTGGAGAAACAACAGGTTAAACGGTTATGAAATCACTCGGATTTATCGAGGTTTCGGGCGTGGTAGCCGCGGTCGATGCCCTCGACGTCATGTGTAAGGCTTCCGGAGTGGAGTTCGTCACATGGGAACGCAAGCTCGGAGGGCGCATGGTAACGGTCATCGTTACCGGCTCGGTCTCCGACGTCACCGAGGCGATTGCCTGCGCCAAGCGCAGTGCAAAGGCGCCGATCATGGCGTCCAACGTGATTCCCAATCCGCATGACGAAACCATTCGCTTGGTGAAGCTCAGCGCATCCCGTCTGCTCAAGACGGCAGACAAGGCGTAAGCTACGGCTTGCGCAGTATTCAAGGAGGCCGATATGGCAACCAAAAAGGTAACCAAAACCGTTGCGGCGCAAGCGTCCGGAACGGGTATGATTAAAACAGAAAAACTTACAAAGGAGAATGGAAACATGGTACAACAGGCATTAGGTTTGATCGAGACTCGCGGTCTCGTCGCTGCAATCGAGGCAGCAGACGCAATGCTCAAGGCAGCAAACGTTGAGCTGGTTGGCACGGAGAAGATCGGTTCCGGTCTCGTATCCGTTATGGTCCGCGGCGACGTTGGTGCAGTTAAGGCAGCTGTTGAGGCAGGTGCTGCAACCGCTTCCGGCCTTGGCGAGATCATCGCAACGCACGTCATTCCCAGACCCCACACCGACGTTGAGAAGATTCTTCCCACGCTGAAGTAAGATCCTCAATCGCTCGCCCGTGGACGGGAGAGCGACTCGCAAGCTTGCGAGTCGCTCCCTCCCGGGGGTGCGGAAAGACTGCGGGCCTTGCGCGGAGTGTCGAGCAAGACCGACGCGCGGCGCAAGCTTCGCAGAGCCCGAGAGGGCAGAGCAGGCCGGGACGCTTTGCGGTCTGCAAAAATTCGGATCAAGAAAGGATACATCCAAAATGATCATCGGAACAGTTGTTGGCAGCATCGTTGCCACCAGAAAGAATGAAAGACTCGTCGGACAAAAGCTGTTGATCGTCCGTCCTCTGGAGAATATGGAGGAGAAGCGAGAGTTCGTTGCCATCGACAACGTGGGTGCAGGCATTGGCGAGACCGTGCTGGTGGCCCGTGGCTCGGCGGCCAGAATCGGTTGCGATCTGGAGAGATCTCCGGTCGACGCCGCAATCGTAGGTATCGTAGACGAAAATTAACTCCGTGTCCTTTTTTCGCGGAAGACTCACAGAAAGGAACGGTCTGTAATCAATGGAACTGAGGCAATTGGCAGAGCTTTTGCGGAACGCGGGCGTCGTTGGCGCCGGCGGAGCAGGCTTTCCGTCCTATGCAAAACTGAATATGGCTGCGGATACCGTGATCCTGAACTGTGCGGAATGCGAGCCCCTGCTGAAGCTGCACCGTCAGCTCCTGGCGCGTCACGCCGAGGAGATCCTGACGATGCTGGAGGAGATCGCCGATACGCTTAAGGCCGACAGCGTGATCATTGCGATCAAGCCGGCCTACCGTGAAGCGATCGAGGCCGTTCGCGCGCATCTTGGACATTTTCCGAGGATCCGGATCAGCCTTCTCCCCGAGATCTATCCTGCGGGAGACGAGGTGGTCACCATATACGAGACGACGGGACGCGTGGTCGCTCCCGGTGCGCTTCCCATCACGGTGGGCTGCATCGTCTATAACGTGGAGACCGTGTATAACGCTTATCGCGCGTGGAGGGAAAACGCCCCCGTCACGCATAAATACGTCACCGTTGCGGGCGCGGTCAACAGCCCCGCGACCTTCCCGGCTCCTCTCGGCATCACCTACCGTGAACTGATCCGCCTGGCCGGCGGGGAGAGCGAGGAGAATACCGTGATCATCGCAGGCGGCCCCATGACGGGGCACGTTGCACGTCCCGACGACGTCGTGACCAAGACCTCGAACGCCGTGCTGGTCCTGCCCAAGAATTCCCCCGTGGTGCAGAAGCATCTGGCACCCATCTCCATTCAGATCAAGAGAGCCATGGCGGCCTGCTGTCAGTGCCGTATGTGCACCGATCTTTGCTCCAGACACCTTCTCGGACAACCGATCGAGCCGCACAAGATCATGCGTGCGGCAGCCAGCGGTGCGATCTCGGATCCCCGTGCATTGCTCGGCGCATTTTCCTGCTCCTCCTGCGGCATCTGCGAGATGTACGCCTGCGGACAGGATCTCACGCCTCGCCGCATCATTGCCGAGATCAAGGACGAGCTGCTCAAAAACGGCGTTACCGCCCCCAAGGGACTCCCCTCGGCGGGTGTGGATTCGACCCGAGAGACCAGAAAGGTGCCGCTGACCCGTCTTACGGGACGGCTGGGACTTTCTCAATACGACGTTGACGCTCCGATCAGCGATCGGCAGGTCAGCACGAAGGAGGTCAAGCTCATGCTTTCGCAGAGCATTGGCGCTCCCGCCGTTGCCACGGTGGCCGTTGGCGACGCAGTAAGGGCAGGGGATGCCGTTGGCACCTTTGCACAGGATAAGCTTGGAACGGGTGTTCACGCACCCTTCGACGGAAAAGTCACCAAGGTGACCGATCACTACGTTGTGATCCGCACGAACGCTTGAACAAGAAAGGATGACGTTGCAGAATGAAGAATAAAGCAATCGGCATGGTTGAATATCAAACGGTCTCCACGGGCATTACCGCGGCGGATCTGATGATCAAGACCGCAAGCGTTGAGGTGCTGCAGTCCTCGGTGATCTGTCCCGGAAAATACATCACCCTGATCGCAGGAGAGCTTTCCGCGATCCGTGCGGCGATCGACGCCGCGAAGGTCCGCTTTGGCGAAAAGCTGACCGACTCCTTCGTGCTGGGCAATCCGCACGAGGATATTTTCCCCGCAATCTACGGCGGCGCTCCCGTGGAGAACGCAAGAGCGCTGGGCATTCTGGAGACCTTCTCCACGCCGGCCATCATCGTGGCGGCAGATACCGCGGCAAAGACCAGCGACGTCTCCCTGCTTGAGCTTCGCATCGCACGCGGCATGGGCGGAAAGTCCTATCTGCTTCTGACGGGTGACGTGGCGGCCGTTACGGCAGCGATCGAGACCGCAGGCGCGCGGATCGCGCGCGACGGTATGCTGGTGGACAGCTCGGTCATTCCCAATCCCGACAAGAGCCTCTGGGCCTCGATCCTGTAAGCCTATGCTGCCGATCGAGAGAAGAAACGAGATCCTGCAGCAGCTGATGATGGACGGCAGGGTCGTCGTCAGCGAGCTTGCCGAGCATTATCAGGTCACGGAGGAGACCATTCGCCGCGATCTGGAAAAGCTGGAGGCAGACGGATACGCCAAGAAGACCTACGGCGGTGCCGTCCGCAACGACAGCATGACGTCGGAGCTCCCTTATACCGTACGCAAGCAGACCAACGTCGGCGGCAAGAAGTATATTGCCGAGCGGATCGGTGCGCTGATCGAGGACGGCGACAGCCTGCTTCTGGATTCGAGCACCACGGCGCTGTTTACGGTCAAGAGCATTTTCTCCAAGCACAATCTGACCATCGTTACCAATTCCGTGGAGATCCTTCTGGATCTGCCGCAGAATCACGATTGGAGCATCATTTCCACGGGCGGCTCCTACCGCCACGAATCCATGGCCTTTTACGGCAGTGATGCCGAGGACGTGGTGAGCAAGTATTACGTGGATTATGCGATCCTTTCCTGCAAGGGATTGGATATGGAGAAGGGGATCACCGACACGCGTGAGCCCTTCGCCCACCTCAAGTCCGGCTTCCTTAAGTCGGCAAAAAAGGTGATCCTTGCCGTGGATCACACCAAGTTTGATAAGATCTCCTTCGTGCGCTTCGGGGATCTGCGCGACGTGGACCTCGTCGTTACCGACGCGGAGCCGAGCGAAAAATGGAAGCGCTTCTTCGCAGAACAGAACGTTGAATTGGTCTATTGACCGTTTGCATTGTATTTGATACGGAAAGGATGGAATGTTGATGAAAATTCTGGTTTTGAATGCCGGTAGCTCGTCTTTGAAATACCAGCTGTTCGATATGGAAAAGGAAACGATCCTAGCCAAGGGCCTTTGCGAGCGTATTGGCACGGGAGGTGCCGTCACGCATAAGCCTACGGGAAAGGATCCGGTCTCCGAGGAGATCGCTCTGCCCGATCACGGCGCCGCTCTTGAGCGCGTGCTCGCCCTTTTGACCGATGCTACGCACGGCGTGGTTGCCTCCATCGAGGAGATCGACGCGGTCGGACATCGCGTGGCACACGGTGGGGAGGAGCTCAAGGAGTCCGCACGCATCACGGCCAGCACCATCGCTTATCTGGAGTCCATCATTCCGATCAACCCCCTGCACGGCCCTCCGGCGATCGCCGGCATCAAGGCTTGCCTTGCTCTGATGCCCTCGGTTCCGCAGGTCGCAGTGTTTGATACCTCCTTCTATTCCGAGATCGAGGATTTCCGTTACGTTTACCCCATTCCGTACGAGTTCTACGAGCAGGACCGCGTTCGCCGCTACGGCTTCCACGGCACCTCTCACCGCTTTGTCAGCGCAGAGCTGGCAAAGGCCCTTGGCAAGCCGATCGAGGAGCTGAAGATCGTCACCTGCCACCTGGGCAACGGCTCCTCCATTACCGCCGTGGACGGCGGCAAGGCGATCGACACCTCCATGGGCTTTACGCCTCAGGAGGGCATCTGCATGGGCACGCGCTCGGGCACGATCGATCCCACCGTGGTTACCTATTTGATGAAGAAGCACGGCTACTCCGCACAGGAGATGGAGGATATTCTCAACAAGAAGAGCGGATTTTTGGGTGTTTCGGGCATTTCCAACGATACCCGCGACGTGGATGCCGCCGCCAAGGCAGGCAACTACCGCGCCGAGCTTTCGCTCAAGATCCTGGCCAACGGCATCAAGAAGCATATCGGTGCTTACGCCGCCGAGATGAACGGACTTGACGCGCTCGTCTTTACCGCAGGCATCGGCGAGAACCAGGCCAACATCCGCGAGAAGGTCTGCGAGAACATGAAGTTCCTCGGCATTGAGATCGACGTGGACAAGAACAACAACTTTACCCGCGGCGTTCCCTTTGACATTACCAAGGAGGGAGCACGTGTGGCGACCTGGATCATTCCCACCAACGAGGAGTATATGATCGCCATCGATACCCAGAGATTGACGCAGGGCAACTGATAGAAAGGTGGATTTACCGTGGCAACTTACAGCGAGTCCGATATTCGTAAAATTGTAGAAGCGATCGTGAGGAACACGGCGGGAGCCGCATCCTCCGCATCCTATACCTCGACGACCTATAACGGCAGAAGCCTGATCGGTATTTACGAGGATATGAACGAGGCCATCGACGCTGCAGAGCAGGGCTACCGTGCCGTGCGCGCGATGACCGTTGAGCAGAGAGAGAAGATCATCACCGAGATCCGCCGTCTGACCGTGGCCGAGGCCGCGATCATGGCAGAGATGGGCGTTGCCGAGACCGGCATGGGCCGCGTGGATCACAAGAAGGCCAAGCACCTTCTCGTGGCCGAGAAGACCCCCGGAACTGAGGATATCGTTTCCGAGGCCAAGACGGGCGACAACGGTCTTACCCTGACCGAGATGGCCCCCTTCGGCGTGGTCGGTGCGATCACCCCCAGCACCAACCCCTCCGAGACGGTGATCTGCAACTCCATCGGCATGATCGCCGCAGGAAACGGCGTTGTCTTCAATCCGCACCCCAACGCGATCTGCGTTTCCAACTACGCCGTTGACCTGGTCAACCGCGCATCCTACGCCGCAGGCGGACCGAAGGTCCTGGTCTGCTCCATGGTCAAGCCCACGCTTGACAGCGCCAAGATCATGCAGACGCATCCGAAGATCCGTCTTCTGGTCTGCACGGGAGGTCCAGGAGTGGTCAAGGCCGTGCTTTCCTCCGGAAAGAAGGCGATCGGTGCAGGCGCAGGCAATCCCCCCGTTATCGTGGACGACACCGCCGACATCGCAAAGGCCGGCAAGGACATCATCGACGGCTGCTCCTTTGACAACAATCTGCCCTGTATTGCCGAGAAGGAGGTCTTTGCCTTCCGCAACATCGCAGACCGTTTGATCGAGGAGATGCAGAAGAACGGCGCGTACCTGATCACCCGCGAGCAGGCCGACAAGCTGGCCCCCATCGTGCTGGAGGAGAAGGTCAACAAGGCAGGCAAGACCGTCAAGACGGTCAGCCGTACCTGCGTGGGACGCGACGCAAGAGTTCTTCTGGAGAAGATCGGCGTCAAGGTGGGCAGCGAGATCCGTTGCATCATCTGCGAGACCGACTTTATGCACGATTTCGTTCAGCATGAGCTGATGATGCCCATTCTGCCCATCGTCAGAGTGGACAACATCGCCGAGGCGATCGACCTTGCCGTCAAGGCCGAGCACGGCAACCGCCACACGGCGCATATGCACTCCAAGAACATCGACAATCTCTCCGCCTTTGCCAAGGCAGTAGAGACCACCATCTTCGTCAAGAATGCACCCTCCTATGCGGGCATCGGCTTTGGCGGAGAGGGACACACCACCTTCACCATCGCAGGACCTACCGGCGAGGGCATTACCTCGGCGAAGTCCTTTACCAGAAAGCGCAGATGCGTGCTTTCCGAGAATTTCCGGATCATCTGATCCTTCACGGGAGACATGGCTATGAACTATACGGAACAAGAAATGCAGGCGCTCATCGACAGCATCGTCAAGGCGGTTGTCGCGGGCGGCGCACAGAATGACGGCGAGATCCCCGTGGGCATCTCCAACCGCCACATTCACCTGACGCGTGAGCACGTGGATATTCTGTTTGGCAAGGGATACGAGCTGACCAAGATCAAGGATCTTTCCCAGCCCGGTCAGTTCGCCTGCAAGGAGCAGCTCACCATCGTCGGTCCCTCCATGCGCGCCATCGAGGGCGTTCGCGTGCTGGGTCCCGAGCGCAAGAAGTCGCAGGTGGAGATCTCCAGAACCGACAGCTTCGTGCTGAAGGTCAAGCCCCCCGTACGCGAGTCGGGCGACCTTGCGGGATCCTCTCCCATCACGATCATCGGCCCCAAGGGCGTGGTTACGCTTTCCGAGGGCTGCATCATCGCCAACCGCCACATTCACATGAGTGAGGAGGAGGGCAAGGCCTTCGGTGTTCGCGACGGTGAGTATTGCGACGTTGAGCTTTGCGGCGAGAGAAGAAGCCTCTTTTACGACGTGCAGATCCGCGTACACAAGGATTTCCGCCTGGAAATGCACATCGATACGGACGATGCCAATGCCGCAGGCGTTGGAAACGGCTTCCGCGCCAAGCTGATCAAGAGAACTTAAGTCCCATGCAGGGAACGCATGAACGCGCCCTGCTGCCGAGAAGGGAACATCCATGAATATGTTTTATTTGCGGTCGCGCATCTTCTTTGGAGAGGATGCGCTCACCGCTCTTAAGGATATGGAGGCGCGGAACGTGACCATCATCACCGATGCGTTCCTCGTCAAAAACGGCGTGGCAGACCGCGTAGCCTCCATGATCACTGGGGCCCGTGAGGTGCGGATCTTTTCCGAGATCCGTCCCGATCCGCCTATCGATATGATCGCCAAGGCGCTTGCCTTTTTGCTGGAGAGTGACACCGATACCGTCGTTGCCGTGGGAGGAGGCTCCTCCATTGACGCGGCAAAGGCAACGGTGCTGATGTACGAGCAGAAGGTCGGACGCGACGTCAAGCTGGTCGCCATTCCCACCACGAGCGGAACGGGAAGCGAGGTCACGCGCGTGGCCGTCGTTACCGATCCCGAGGCAGAAAAGAAGTATCTGCTCTTTTCGGAGGCACTGCTTCCCAATGCGGCCATTCTTTCGGGAGACCTGACCGTCAGCGTTCCTCCCACCGTCACGGCGCATACGGGCTTTGACGTCATCACCCACGCCCTTGAGGCCTACGTTTCGGTCAACGCGAACGATTTTACCGACGCCTTTGCCGAAAAGGCGCTTGAGCTGGCCTTCACCTATCTGCCCGTGGCCTACCGCGACGGGGAAAACCTGAAGGCGAGAGAAAAGATGCAAACGGCCTCCTGCTTGGCAGGCATGGCCTTTAACGATGCAGGACTTGGCGTAAACCACGGAATTGCACACGCGCTGGGAGCGGTCTTTCACCTGCCGCACGGCATGGCGAACGCGATGCTGCTCTACCACGTGATGCGCTACAACGCCGAGCTGGATACGGCCGCCTTTGCGGGCGAGCCCAATCGCGTTTGCAACCGCTTGGCACGCATCGCGCGCTTTATCCACCGTCCTGCCTACACCAAGCAGCAGGGCGCACGCAATCTGCTTGACGAGATCAAGCGTCTGACCGTGGAAATGAAGATCCCGCAAACGCTGGGCGAGGCGGGCGTCTCCCGCGAGGAATACGAGAAGATGCGTGAGCACATCGTGGAGAGCGCTCTGCGCGACGCCTGCACGGAGACCAATCCGCGCCGAGTGGACGCCAACGCGATCCGTGCGATCCTGCGCGGCATCGAACGCTTCTGAGCAAAGAAAAAGCGGCAACGCTTGCGATACAAAAAAAGGTACGCTTCATGCAAAACGCATGGAGCGTACCTTTTTGTCAGCAGAGCGGGGAGCCGCCGTGCGGGAGGGCGTTATTCCTGGTTGAGCGCCGCGCCGATGACCGTTCCGAACTGCACATTCTCGGGAATGAGGAAGCGCACGCCGAAGCTGTCCGAAAGGTTCTCAAAGACGTAGCGAATGGGCGCGATGGTGGTGAGGTTTCCGGTCAGCACGATGCGGGAAAGGTTGAAATTCCGTGCGGCAAAGACCGAAAGCATCGCGATGGTCTCGGCCACCATGTTGGTGATGCCGAGTGCGAGGTCGGAGGGCGTTGCCAGATCCGAGACCTTGCCAAAGTTTGCGGCGGTCAGGTTTTCGTTCACCCCCTGATAGGGGCGGTGCTTGGCGATATCCTTGATGCGCAGGTCAATGTTGTCGAGGTTTCCGTCGGCGCAGAGCTGCTCGATGTGGTCAATGCTGTCCACGCCAAGAAGCTTGCGCGAAAGGCCGACCACCGTGCCGCCGCCGACACCCGTTCCGCCAAGGTACTTGATCTGATACTTCTCGCCTTCCTTTTTGGCGTAGATCAGCGCCGTGCCCGTTCCCATGCTCACGACGATGGCCTCGTCAAGACCGGAGAGATAGAGACCGCCGATGCCGATGGAGGAAAACTCCGGAACGGCATAGCAGGGCAGATTATAGATCGGCTTTGTGAGATGGGCCGCACCTGCGCCCGTGGTGTGAATGCGCGAGATGTCGGATAGCTCCAGACCGTTTTGGGCAGTAAATTTACCAAATGCGCCGTAGACCGAGGTCAAGGGATCGGTGGCGCGAACGAACTGCGGATGGATGAGCTCCTTGCTCCCGTTTCTGTCGGTACGGAAGCCAACGATCTTTGTGGTCGTGCCTCCAACGTCGATTCCGATTACGGTTTTGTTCATTTTGGGGTCACCTCCAAGGGAAAATCAAGAATTCTTGGAAAAATCTTTATTTTATTATAGCATTTACTTGTAAAAAATGCAACCTTATGATATAATATTTTTTGAAAGTTTTTTCTGCGCGCCTGCGCAGAGGAGAGAAGGAGGTGGAGACATGGCTTTTGATGCGGGAATGCTGCGTTGCGTGCTTTCCGAGATCCGTGAGCGATCGGTCGGGGCAAGAGTGGAAAAGGTCTTTCAGCCCGAGCGGGATGAGATCGTCCTGCTTTTGCGAGGACCTGACGGCGGAAGCCGCCTGTTGATCAATGCAGGCTCGGGAAATCCGCGCATGGGCTTTACCTCCTCCGCAAAGGAGAACCCCGCCGTTCCTCCCATGCTCTGTATGCTTTTGCGCAAGCATCTGCAGGGAGCAAGGCTGTGCGATGCCCGACAGGAGGGCTTTGAGCGCGTGGCCTGCCTGGAGTTTGAGGGGCGTGACGAGATGGGCTTTTCCTCCCGTCGGTATCTGATCGTGGAGCTGATGGGCAAGTACAGCAATCTGATCTTTGCCAACGAGGACAAGAAGATCCTTGCCGCATTGCGGACGGTGGATTTTTCCACCTCGGCCTTGCGCCAGGTGCTTCCTGGAATGCTCTACGAGCTTCCGCCAAAGCAGAACAAGCAGGATCCTCTCCTTGCCACCGAGGCAGAGTTTGACCGCCTTTGGGATGCGGCAGGCAGAGATCTGCCGCTCAACAAATGGATCAGTGCCTCCTTCCTCGGGATTTCCGCAGCCGTCGCGCGCGAGATCGCCTACCTTGCCACGGGAGAATGCGATCCCGTTCTTGCCGATTGCACGCGAGAGAGGGTGCGCGAGGTCTTTCTTTCCTTCTTTGCCCGTGTACGGGAGGAGGAGTTTTCCCCCTGCATGATCCTGGACGGTGAAAAGCCCGTGGAATATGCCTTCTGCACGCTCTCTCAATACCCTTTGCCGCTGACCTGCCGCGCCTTTGCGAGTGCGGGGCAGCTGCTGGACGCCTTTTTTGAGACGCGTGACCGAGAGGCGCACGTCAAGCAGCGCGCTGCCGATATTCTGCATATCCTGACCAATGCCGATACGCGCCTGCGCAAAAAGCTGCAGCTGCAGCGCGAGGAGCTTGCCGCCTGCGAAAAGGGAGAGGAATACCGCCGAGCCGCCGATCTCATCACGGCAAATCTCTATCAGCTGTCGCGCGGAATGTCCCGCGTGGAGCTGACCGACTATGCGGATTACCGCGAGGACGGAAGCTTTGGTACCTGCGTGATCACGCTGGACACCCGCCTCTCTCCCTCGGCAAACGCCCAGGTCTACTATAAGAAATACAACAAGACCAAGACCGCGCGCGTGGAGCTGGCCAAGCAGATTGCCCTTGGTGAAGCGGAGCTTCGCTACGTGGATACCGTTTTTGATGCGCTGACGCACGCCGAAACGGCGGCCGATCTGCAGGAGATCCGCGATGAGCTTTACCGCTCGGGCTACGCCTCACGCATGAAGCATTACGTTGCTCCGCAAAAGAACAAGGCGCCCGCCGTGGCACAGTTTTTGACCTCGGGCGGCTTCCGCGTCTATTGCGGCAAGAACAATCTGCAAAACGAATATATTACGCACAAGCTGGCAGGGAAGCAGGATTACTGGTTCCACGTCAAGAACCTCCCGGGCTCGCACACGGTGATGCTTCTGGAGGGACGTGAGCCTTCGGTCGAGGATTTCACCGAGGCCGCAGAGATCGCCGCCTACTTCTCCAAGGGGGCGGACGGCGACAACGTGGAGGTGGATTATACCCGCGTCAAGGACGTCAAAAAGCCTGCGGGAGCAAAGCCCGGCTTTGTGATCTACCATACCAACTGGTCCTGCGTGGTCACGCCGAGCGCGGAGCGCGTCAAGGCACGCCGCGTGAAGTAACGAAACGAAAAAGAAAGAGGAATCGAACATGATCTACGATATCATCATCATCGGAGCAGGTCCTGCCGGAATGACGGCCGCTCTTTACGCCCTGCGCGCAGAAAAATCCGTGCTTCTTCTGGACGGCAACGGCTACGGCGGACAGATCGCCCAATCCCAGGGGGTGGAGAACTACCCGGGTATTCCCATGGTCAACGGCATGGATTTTGCCGACGCGCTGATGGGACAGATCCAGGCTCTTGGCGTGGAGATGGAGTTTGCTCTGGCCACCGCGATCCGTAAGGAGGGCGACCTCTTTACCGTGGAGAGCGACGGCGGAAGCTTTGAAGGGCGCACGGTGATCCTTGCGACCGGTCTGAAGCACCGCAAGCTGGGGGCCGAGGGCGAGGAGCGCTTTCTTGGTCGTGGCGTATCCTTCTGTGCCGTTTGCGACGGCGCGTTCTTCCGCCGCATGGACGTGGCGGTGGTTGGCGGCGGCAATACCGCCGTGCAGGACGCCCTCTACCTGGCCGAGATCTGCTCCAAGGTCTATCTCATTCACCGACGGGATCAGTTCCGCGCCGAGGAGGCCGTGGTCGCACGCCTCAAGGAGCATTCCAACATTATCTGCGTCATGGAAAGCGCCGTGGTCTCCATGAACGGCGACAGCGCCCTGCGCTCGCTGACGGTGGAGAACCGCAAAACGGGTGAGCGCTCCGTGCTGGAGGTTGCCGCCGTGTTTGAGGCGGTCGGCATGGAAACGCAGAATGCCGCCTTTTCCGAGCTGGTTGACCTGGACGGAGAGGGATACCTTTTGGCAGGGGAGGATTGCAAGACCTCGGTTTCGGGGCTCTTTGCGGCAGGAGACTGCCGACAGAAGGCGATCCGTCAGCTGACCACCGCCGTTTGCGACGGCACGGTTGCCGCGCTTGCCGCGATGGATTACCTCAAGGGGCTCGCCTGACCATGGTAGAAGCGATCCTGATCACCGTGGGCGTTCTGCTTGTGCTTTGCGCCGCTATCACGGTGTATGCGTATTTTACGGCCTTTCATATCTCGAACAAGCGAAAGGCCAATCCCCCAGAGCTTCCCACGGGGGAGCAATACCTTCAGCATCGGGAGAATACGATCCGTCTGGTGGCCGATATGCGGGCCTATCCGACCGAGCGGATCGAGATCCGTTCGGCAGACGGCGTCCGTCTTTCCGCGCGCTATTTTCACGTGCGTGACGGCGCTCCCGTGGAGATCCAGTTCCACGGATACAGAAGCAATCCCATCTACGATTTCTGCGGCGGAAGCGAGCTGACCCGTGCGCGCGGCTACAACGCGATCCTGGTGGATCAGCGGTCGCACGGCGAGAGCGAGGGAAACGTCATTTCCTTTGGCCTTCTCGAGCGCTACGACGTCAAGGCGTGGGCGGAATACGCCGCCGAGCGCTTTAGCAAGGACTGTCCCGTGGTGCTGACGGGCGTCTCCATGGGCGCGGCCACGGTGCTGATGGCATCGGCCCTTCCTTTGCCCGAGAACGTGGTGGGCATTATTGCCGACTGTCCCTATTCCTCTCCCAAGGACGTGATCCGAAAGGTCTGTCGGGATATGCATTTTCCCGTAAGCGTGACCTATCCCTTCATTCGCCTCGGCGCGCGCCTGCTTGGCGGCTTCTCCTTGACCGAGGAGGGCGCGGTGGACGCGGTGAGGGAGAGCCGTGTGCCGATCCTTATTCTTCACGGAGAGGACGATCGGTTCGTGCCCTGTGAGATGAGCCGCGAGATCGCAAAGGCCGCACCCGACAAGGTGAGGCTTGAGACCTTTCCCGGGGCGGGGCACGCCTTGAGCTACATGGTCGATCCCGAGCGTTACCGCCGTGTGACCGCAGAGTTTTTACAGAGCTGCGTAAACGCTAAGCGCAGTTAATTCTTGTTTTCAGAATATTCAAAAAATATTCACCCGAAAAACACCTTGTTTATGATATAATTTAGCGTTGTAGAATTTTGGAAACAGAAGGGAAGTGTGATCGGACCTTGGCGATGATCAAGAGATTGGCGAAGTGCGTGCGGGAATACAAGTTGCCCGCGGTGCTGACGCTGATATTTATTTTGGGAGAGGCAATTATCGAAACGCTGATCCCCTTTATCACAGCAGACCTGATCGGCAACATCAAGGACGGCGCGGGTATGCCGCAGATCGTGCAAACGGGCTTGCTCCTTGTGCTGATGGCTCTGCTTTCGCTCTCTTTCGGCGGAATTGCAGGCTTTACCTGCGCAAAGGCGGCGGCAGGATTTTCCAAGAACCTGCGCCACGATCTGTTTGGCAAGGTGCAGACCTATTCCTTTGCCAACATGGATAAGTTCTCCTCCTCCTCGCTGGTTACCCGTATGACCACCGACGTGGTCAACGTGCAGATGTCCTTCATGATGCTGATCCGAACGGCGATCCGCAGCCCGCTGCTGCTGATCTTTTCGGTGGTCATGGCGTTCGTGATGGGAGGCAAGCTGGCCTTCACCTTTATCATCGTGATCCCCGTGCTTGGCGGAGGACTGTTCCTGGTGGCCAAGAAGGCGATGCCCGCGTTCCATTCGGTCTTCCGCAAGTATGACCGACTCAACGAGTCCATTGAGGAAAACGTCCGCGCTATGCGCGTGGTCAAGGGCTTTTCGCGCGAGGACTACGAGAAGAAAAAGTTTGATGCCTCGGCCGAGACCATTCGCATGGACTTTACCCGTGCCGAGCGTATCGTGGCACTGAATACGCCGCTGATGCAGCTGTGTATGTACTTCAATATGGTCATGATCCTGCTGATCGGCTCGAATATCGCGATCAGCTGCGGCGGAGATCCCTTTGACGTGGGTCAGATCTCGGCCATGCTGACCTATGGCGTGCAGATTTTGATGTCTCTGATGATGCTCTCCATGATCTTCGTGATGCTGACCATGTCGGCCGAGTCGGCAAGACGTATCTACGAGGTCCTGGGCGAGGAATCCACGCTCCAAAATCCCGAGGATCCCGTGACCGAGGTGGCCGACGGCTCGATCGACTTCGATCACGTCAGCTTCAAGTATGCCGAAACGGCAAAGCGCAATTCGCTCTCGGATATTGACCTGCACATTCGCTCGGGCATGACCGTTGGTATCATCGGCGGAACGGGCTCGGGCAAGACCTCGCTCGTGCAGCTCATTCCGCGTCTTTATGACGTCACCGAGGGGTGCGTCAGGGTCGGAGGCCTGGACGTTCGCTCCTATGATCTGGACACTCTGCGCGGCGCGGTCGCGATGGTATTGCAGAAGAATCTGCTTTTCTCGGGAACGATCCGCGAGAATTTGCGTTGGGGTAACGAGAACGCCACCGACGAGGAGATCCGCGAGGCCTGCCGCCTTTCGCAGGCAGACGAATTCGTCATGTCCTTCCCGAACGGCTACGACACCAAGATCGAGCAGGGCGGAACAAACGTCTCGGGCGGACAAAAGCAGAGGCTTTGCATTGCCGGAGCGCTGTTGAAGAAGCCCAAGATCCTGATCCTCGACGACTCCACGAGCGCCGTGGACACCAAGACCGACGCGCTGATCCGCGAGGGCTTCCGCACCTATATTCCCGATACCACCAAGATCATTATCGCTCAGCGAATCGCCTCGGTGGAAAAGGCAGACATGATCATCGTGATGAACAACGGGGCAGTGGATGCCGTGGGTAACCACGAGCAGCTCCTTGCCACAAGTGAGATCTATCGCGAGGTCTATGAGCAGCAAACGAACGGAGGTGGGCAGAATGGCGAAGAATAAGCAAACGATGCCCATGGGAGCAAAGCCCCCCAAGAGAAAGCTCAACGGAAACGTGCTCAAGCGTTTGCTCAAGATGCTGTTCAAGGCGTATCCCGTTCTGCTTCCGCTCTCCATCCTTTGCATCCTGTTCACGGCGGTGGTTTCCACCATTCCCTCGATTTTCCTGCAAAAGGTGACCGAAACGGTGCAGGACTTCCAGTCCACCAAGGATTGGGCGGCGGCATCCGAGATCATCATTCCGCAGGTGGTCACCCTGATCGTCCTGTACGTCTTTTCGATCGTCTCCATTACGCTGGAGAGCCAGCTGATGGCCTATATCACGCAGGGCTTCCTCTACAAGATGCGTAAGGCGATGTTCGAGCGGATGCAGGATCTCCCCATCAAGTATTTCGACACGCACAAGCACGGCGATATCATGAGCTATTATACCAACGATATCGATACGCTCCGCCAGCTTGTATCACAGTCCTTGCCCACCATCATCCGTGCATCGGTCATCGTGATCTCGGTCCTGTCGATCATGGTGTATTACAGCATCTGGCTCACCCTGCTTTTGCTCGTCGGCGTGGCCTTCATGGTGCTGGTCTCCAAGAAGGTCGGCGGCGGCTCTGCTCGCTTCTTCGTCAAGCTCCAGCGCTCGGTCGGCGGACTTGAGGGCTACGTGCAGGAGATGATGAACGGACAGAAGGTCGTTAAGGTGTTCAGCCACGAGGAGCAGGCGCAAAAGGATTTTGACCGCGTCAACGAGGAGCTTTTCCAGAATGCCTACCGCGCAAACGCTTATGCGAATATGCTCGGCCCGATCATCATGAACATCGGTAACGTGATGTACGTCATCGTTGCCGTGGTCGGCGGACTTCTCATCGCGGCAAAGGCACCGAACCTCAGCCTTTCGGGTCTTGCTCTTGGGGTGGACATTATCGTTCCGTTCCTCAACATGACCAAGCAGTTTACGGGGAACATCAACCAGTTCTCCCAGCAGATCAACTCCATCGTCATGGCTATGGCGGGAGCGGAGCGCGTGTTTGAGCTGATGGATCAGTCTCCCGAGGTAGACGACGGCTACGTCACCCTGGTCAACGCCACGGTGGATGCCGAAGGAAACGTTCACGAGGCCGACCACCACACCGGTGTTTGGGCCTGGAAGCATCCGCACAGCGCGGACGGAAGCATCACCTACACGCTCCTGCGCGGTGACGTGCGCATGACCGAGGTGGACTTTGGATATGAGGAAGGGAAGACCGTCCTGCATGACGTCAGCGTCTTTGCCGAGCCCGGACAAAAGGTTGCCTTCGTTGGTGCAACGGGCGCGGGAAAGACCACCATCACTAACCTCATCAATCGCTTCTACGACATCGCCGACGGTAAGATCCGTTACGATGGCATCAATATCAACAAGATCCGCAAGTCGGATCTGCGCCGCTCGCTGGGCATCGTTTTGCAGGATACCAACCTCTTTACGGGAAGCGTTATGGACAACATTCGCTACGGCAATCTGGACGCCACCGACGAGGACTGCATTCGCGCCGCAAAGCTTGCAGGTGCGGACGATTTCATCACCCGTCTGCCCGGCGGCTATGAGACCGAGCTTTCCAACAACGGCAGCAACCTGTCGCAAGGCCAGCGCCAGCTGATCGCCATCGCCCGTGCGGCGGTTGCCGATCCGCCCGTAATGATCCTGGATGAGGCTACCTCCTCCATCGACACGCGCACCGAGGCCATTGTCCAGAAGGGAATGGACGCCCTGATGAAGGGACGAACGGTCTTTGTGATCGCACACCGCCTTTCCACCGTGCGCAATTCGGACGTGATCATGGTTCTGGATCACGGACGCATCATTGAACGCGGCAACCATGAAAAGCTGATCGCCGAGAAGGGGCAGTATTACCAGCTCTACACCGGCGCGTTTGAATTGGAATAAGAACAAGCAAAAAAGCACCGCTTCACCCACGGGTGAAGCGGTGCTTTTTGGAATTGTTTGATCAGCCGATCGGCTGGTCCAGGCATACGGTCACGATGAAGCCGCCGATATTGTCGCCCGAAACGGTATACGCGTAATTCTCGGGCACCTGAATGGTGGTCAGCTCGTTTGCGGATGCGGGAACGTAATAGACCTCGTAGCTCTCTCCGCTTGCGTCCTTGACGGAAAGATGATTGCTGCCCGTGTACTGCGTACGCAGAAGCTCAACGTATTCCTCAAGGCAGAGCGAATGCTCGGTCATGTAATTGGCGTGGGGAAGTCCCACGTAGCGGTAGCAATGCTCGTAGTCGGATACTCCGGTGGAGGCCTCCTTGCCTGCAGGATAGCGCTGGACGAAGCCGTAGCGGTGGCAGTTGTCGTAGATCCAGTGCGAGGTCTCAAGCGGGGGGTAGCCGCCCACGTCTCCCTGCTGGAGCGCGATGCAGCAGCCGGTGTGGTGGTCGGAGTAGCCTGCCTTTACCACCGAGCCGAGCTTGTCCTGATCGGCGTAGGTGCGGTAAGCGTACTTGACGAGCACCGAGCCGTCGCCCTCGGAGAGGG
This sequence comes from Clostridia bacterium, assembly GCA_017507905.1. Lineage (GTDB taxonomy): Bacteria > Bacillota > Clostridia > Oscillospirales > CAG-272 > UMGS1865. Next base: position 32,251 of record JAFWAA010000022.1, read on the forward strand.
TGTAATACTTCTGCATCATCTTTTCCATATAGGAAAAGGCTTCCTTATGCATAAAGAGGGGAGGGTTGGTGATGATCTGGTAGGGATTGGAGCCGTCGATCTTGGTGCGGTTTTCGTAAACGTTGATCAGGTCGCCCACGACCGTATCGGGATCAAAGCTGTGCTCGTCGTTGACCACGAGAAGCACGCCGGAGGAGACCTTGGAGCTTTCCCAAGCCATGGCCACGTAGGAGACGTTGTTTCCCGGGTTCTGTCCGTTCGGATCGGTAGGTCCGCTTGGAGGAGGCAGGAAAAGGTCTACGATGGAGGCAACCAAAAACGCGATGAGCGCCAGAAGAATGAGAATGACCACCGAGCAAATGGCCAGCAGGGTGATGCGGCCTCGGCGCAAGCGCTTTGCACGCGCGGCGCGGTTGCTCTTGATGACCGTATTAAAGCTGCGGGGCGGGGTGGATCTGTCTTGTCCCATAGTCCAAAGTCCGTTCCTTTCTTTATGGATTACAACAACTCCGAAAAAAGCTTCGGAGTTGTTGTTTCGTTATGCGAATAAAGGGATCAGAGTGCGTCCTTGATGGAGAAGTCCATGCGGCCCTTCTTGTCCAGACCGATATACTTCACCTTGACCACGTCGCCAACCTTGAGCACGTCCTCGACCTTCTCGATACGGCGGGGAGCGATCTTGGAGATGTGGACCATGCCCTCCTTGCCGGGAGCATACTGCACGAAGCAGCCGAACTCCTTGATGCTGGTAACGGTTCCGGTATAGATCGCACCAACCTCGGGCTCAAACACGATGGCGTCGATGCAAGCCTTGGCAGCCTCTGCCTGTGCGCCGTTGATGGCGGCGATGCGGATGGTTCCGTCATCCTCGATGTCGATCTTTGCGCCGGTGTCGGCAACGATCTTCTGGATCACGGAGCCGCCCTTGCCGATGACCTCGCGGATCTTGTCGGGATCGATCTTCATGGTGGTCATCTTGGGTGCGTACTTGGAAACCTCTGCACGAGGAGCGGGAATAGCCTTGAGAATGACCTCGTCGATGATATAGTCACGACCGATATGGGTCATTTCGAGTGCCTTCTTGATGATCTCAGGGGTCAGACCGTCGATCTTGAGGTCCATCTGGATGGAGGTGATGCCTGCGTGGGTTCCGGCAACCTTGAAGTCCATGTCGCCGTAGA
>JAFWAA010000023.1 GCA_017507905.1 Clostridia bacterium
CCCGAGCTGAACGGCAAGCTGATCGGTTCCGCTCAGCGCGTTCCCGTTCCCACGGGCTCTACCACTCTGCTCGTTGCTGTTGTTAAGGGTAAGGACATCACCAAGGAGGGCATCAACGCCGCAATGAAGGCAGCTTCCTCCGATTCCTTCGGCTACACCGAGGAGCAGCTGGTTTCCTCCGATATCATCGGCATCACCTACGGCTCTCTCTTCGATGCAACCCAGACCATGGTTGCAAAGATCGACGAGGACACCTACCAGGTTCAGGTCGTTTCTTGGTACGACAACGAGAACTCCTACACCAGCCAGATGGTTCGCACCATCAAGTACTTCGCAGAGCTGGCTTAATCTGCAAAACAAAAACGGGGAGAAGGCAAACGCCTTCTCCCTTTTTTTTTGCGGGACGGAAAAACGGAACGGGAAAGAAAAAAAGAAGATAGGGACTTCCGTTTCGCGGGAAGTCCCTATCTTGCCATTTCGGTTGCGGTCGCGGAAGGATCAAGCATCCTTCTTGACGTCCAGAACCTGCTTGCCGTTATAGAAGCCGCACACCTTGCAGACGCAGTGATTCTTTACGAATGCGTCACATGCAGGGTTGGAGCACTTTGCCATACCGGGCATAGAGAGCTTGCTGTTGTTGGAGCGTCTCTTGTCTCTGCGGGCTTTCGATACTTTTTTCTTTGGTACTGCCATGTCTACACCTCCTCTTGGGCACACATTTTAGTCTTGTGTGTTTTCGTTATCTTCCTCATTTTTGTCAAACAGCGTCTTCAGCACGGCAAGCCGCGGATCCGGATCCCTCTCGGGGCAGCCGCAATCGCCAAGGCGCTTGGGCTTTCCGCATTTGGGACACAGGCCGGGGCAATCCTCCCGGCAGAGGATGCGCATGGGGAAGGACAAAAGGATCTCCTCGCGGATCTCTTCGTCCAGATCGAGCGTGCCGTTTTCGATCACGGCGTACTCGTCCACATTCTCCTCCAGCTGCTCTTGGGTAAGAGTGCCCTCCGCAGCGACCGTCCGTTCGAGCTGAACGGCAAAGTCTCCGCTAACGGGCTCCAGACAACGGGCGCACTCGGTGTGATAGGAGAGAGCCGCCGTCAGGGTCAGGCGCATATAGCCTGCCTTGTCGGTAATGTCTCCAACCACGTGCGCGTCGCCGTCGAACTCCGCACCATCCGGAAGATCAGGTGTCAGCAGGTAATCGATATGGATGTGATCCACCTCGCCTCGCAGCATGGGACGCATATCCAGGATCACGGTTACCCACCTCCATTTGGTTGACATAAAATGCGACAATACTTATTATACCTACTTTCCCCCATTTTGTCAATAGCTTTTTTGCATTTTCCGCGCATTTTCCGTGCAATTTGCAAACTTTTCCTTGGCGGAGCGGAGCAATTGCGGACATTCCTCTGCTTTGTTGCGGATTTCTCGGTTGACAAAGAGGGCTCTGCGTGCTATAATAAACCTGAAGAAATCATCGAGCGGAGGAGGCGAGGCTACCCATGCGCAGTGCAGGCATGATCTGTGAATGCAATCCCTTGCACGAGGGGCATCTTCGCCTGCTTCGCAAGGCAGGATCGGACGGGGACGCGGCCGTGATCTGCGTGATGAGCGGCTGCTTTACGCAACGCGGCGAGGCGGCGATCCTTGAGCCGCGCGCACGCGCCGATGCCCTCCTTGCAAGCGGTGCTGACGCCGTGCTGGAGCTGCCCTTTCCCTATTCCTCCGCAGGCGCGGAATTTTTCGCCCGTGCGGGGGTGAGCATTCTCTCCCGACTGGGGGTAGAGGAGCTTTGGTTTGGCTCGGAGAGCGGAGATCTTGCTCTGCTTTGGGCCATGGCCGAGGAGGTCTCCTCCCCCGCCTTTCAAGAGGCCTATGCCGCAGGAGCGAGAGGGGCGGACGGAACGGCAAAGCATTTTTTTGCCCTGCTTGCCGAGCGAATGGGAAGGGAGAGTGAGACCTTGCCCAACGACATTCTCGCCGTCTCCTATCTGCGCGCGATCCGACAGCTTGACGCGAGCCTTGCGCCTCACGTTCTTTTGCGTGAGGGAAGTGCCTTTCACGAGACCGCGCTTGAGGAGGGGGTCGTCCCCTCGGCGAGTGCTTTGCGAAAGGGACTTCTGACCGACGGCCCTTCGGCAATTGATGCGCATTTGCCCCGTGAGAGCGCACGCGTGCTTCGCGAAATGCTGGAGGCAGGACGCGCTCCCGCCACGCTTTCCAACGCTGAGGCTTTCCTTTTAGGCTCGCTTCGCCGAGCGGATAAGGGCTCGCTTTCCGCGATCGCGGAGCTTTCGGGCGGACTTGGCGCACGTCTTGTGCAAAAGGCGGCCGAGGCCTGCACGCTTCGGGAGCTTCTTTCCGCTTGCGCGACCAAAAAATACACCAATGCCCGCATTCTGCGCGGCATTCTCTTTGCCATGACCGGCGTTTTGCGCGAGGATCTTTGTCGGGAGCCTGCCTACGTGCGTCTGCTCGGCGCAACCGAAAAAGGGCGCGCCTTCCTCGGGCAGGCACGCCGCACGGGGGAGATCCCCCTCGTGACGCGGCAAAGCGATCTGCCAAGGACGCCCGAGGCACTCCGCCAGGCCGCGCTTGAGCGCGAGGCGCTATCGCTCTACGCCCTTTGTCTGCCCACGCCGACCTCCCCCGCCTTCTTTCTGCGGCAGAGGCCGATCCTGCGCTGACGCCGAAAAAAGCGTCCGCGTACCGAAAAAAACAAAGCTTCTGCGGCGCGCGTCGGCTCCTTTTAGGCGCGCTCTGCATAAGATATAGAGTCACGGGTGACCTGCTTTACCGCTCTATCCAAATCCAAAGCTGCTTATTGATTTTCACAAGAAACGAGGTTTATTGATCATGCGTGTAATTGTTGTCAAGGATTACGATGCCATGAGCCGAGAGGCGTTTCGCCTCATGAAGGCAACGCTTACCGAAAAGAAGGACGCCGTGCTGGGTCTTGCCACGGGCTCTACGCCGATCGGACTGTATCGCGAGATGATCGCGGACTACCGTGCGGGCGGAACGAGCTATCGCGACGTGCGCACCTTCAATCTGGACGAATACGTCGGGCTTGACGTCTCCTCTGATCAGAGCTACGTCTACTTCATGCGCAAAAATCTGTTTGACCATATCGACGTGCTCCCCGAGAACACGAACATCGAAAACGGCAAGGCGGAGGATCCCGAGGCGGAGTGCGCGCGCTACAACGCACTGCTCGCCGAGGCGGAGATCGATCTGCAGATCCTGGGCATCGGCTCCAACGGACACATCGCCTTCAACGAGCCGGGCACGCCCTTTGACTCGGTCACGCACGTGGTCGAGCTTGCCGAAAGCACCGTCAAGGATAATTCCCGTCTGTTCAAGAGCATCGACGAGGTACCAAGACGCGCCTTTACCATGGGACTTGCCAACATCATGGCGGCAAAGAAGGTGGTGATCCTCGCCAACGGCGAAAACAAGGCACGGGCCGTATACGGGCTTTGCCGCGGCGAGATCACCGAGCAGCTCCCCGCAAGCATTCTGCAGAAGCACCCCGACTGCACGCTGATCTGCGACGAGGCGGCGGCGAGCCTGCTTTGACGGAGATGACAAGATGAAGACGTTCAAAAACGTTCTGTCCTACGTGGAAGGGCAGGGGATTATTCGCACGGATCTTTCCTTTGACGAGCGGATCGAGCGGATCGGACAGGGCACGTCCTGCGGGGACGTGATCGAGCTGCCCGAGGATGCGATCGTTCTTCCCGGCTTTATTGACGGGCATATTCACGGTGCGGGCGGCGCAGATGCGATGGACGGCAGCGTGGAGTCGCTTGCCCGCATCGCCAAAACGGTCGCCGAGGAGGGCACGACCTCCTTCCTCGCCACCACGATGACGCAGAGCCCCAAGGCCATCAAGGCCGCGTTGCATGCGGTCAAGACCTATCGCGAGGGGAAGCACACGGGGGCAAGACTGCTCGGCGTGCATCTGGAGGGCCCCTTTATCTCGCCCGAGCATAAGGGCGCACAGCCGCTTTCCTACGTGCAAAGCCCCGACGTTGGGGTCTTTGACGAATACAACGCCGCGAGCGGAAATTGTATTCGCACCGTAACGCTTGCTCCCGAGCGTGAGGGGGCGAGCGAGCTGATCGCGCACCTTGCGCGTCTTGGGATCCTTCCCTCGATCGGACACACGGGGGCAACGTACGCGGATATCGAGGGGGCCGTGCGCCTTGGCGCACGCTGCATCACGCATACCTACAACGCGCAGAGCGCGCTCCATCACCGCGAGATCGGCACGGTGGGCAGTGCCCTGCTGCTTGACGACCTTGCCTGCGAGCTGATCGCAGACACGGTGCACGTCAGCCCTCCCGCCATGCGTCTTCTGCTCAAGTGCAAGCCGCACGGCAAGCTGATCCTCGTCACCGACGCCATGCGCGCCAAGGGCCTTTTTGACGGGGAGAGCGAGCTTGGCGGACAGCGGGTGACCGTGAAGAACGGGCAGGCACGTCTTGCCGACGGCACGCTGGCGGGGAGCGTTCTCCGCATGAACGAGGCCGTTCGCAATATGGTGGAGGTCCTTGGGCTTTCGCTTACCGAGGCCTGCGATCTGGCCACGGCAAACCCGGCGGCCCTTTTGGGGATCGATCGGGAGACGGGCAGCATTCGCAAGGGAAAACGCGCCGATTTTGCGGTGCTGGACAGCCGCTTTGCGGTGATCTGCACGGTCTGCGGCGGCGAGATCGTTTATCAAAGAGAAAACCGTTAAGGAGAAGCTATGGAAACAACGCTTGTGGTCATGGCGGCAGGCATGGGCAGTCGCTTTGGCGGACTGAAGCAGGCCGAGCCGATCACCGAGGACGGCAAGGGCATTCTGGATTTTTCGGTGTACGACGCCAAGCGTGCGGGATTTTCGCGCGTGGTCTTCATCCTTCGCGAGGACATGGCCGCGGATTTTCGGGCGCTCGTTGGCGATCGGATCGCCAAAAGCATTCCCGTGGATTACGTCATGCAGGACACGAGCCTGCTTCCCGCAGGACGAAAAAAGCCCTTTGGAACGGGGCATGCGATCTACTGCTGCCGCGACGCGGTAAAGGGTCCCTTTGCAATCATCAACGCGGACGATTACTACGGCGCAAACGCGTTTGACGAGATGCAACGGTATCTTGCCACGGCTAAGGCAGGCGAATTTGCCATGACGGCCTTCCGCCTTGGCAACACGCTCAGCAAAAACGGCACGGTCTCCCGAGGCGTTTGCGAGCTGGAGGAGGGATACCTCAAGCGCGTCACGGAGGTGACGGGCATCTCTCCCGACGGCTCCTGCGAACGGGACGGCGCGCGCGTGACGCTTGCCGCGGATACGCCCGTTTCGATGAACCTCTGGGGCTTGACGCCGGATATCTTTTCGCTTTTGGAAGCGGAGTTTTCCGCCTTCCTCGAGCACGCGGATCTGCTGAAGGATGAGCTGTATATTCCCTCCGTGATCTCCCACGCCCTCGAATTGGGCAAGGCAACGGTCAAGGTGCTGCAAAGCGCCGACAAGTGGTACGGCATCACCTACCGCGAGGACCTGGCCGAGATCAAGGAGGCCATCGGCGAGTACCTGCGCGAGGGCCTTTACGAGGGGATCTGACGAGGGCGTTGCACAATCGGACACGGACACAAGGAGCGAGGAGAAAGAGTGAGATCTTTCTCCCCGCTCTTTTTCATGGAAAAGGCAAAATTTTTCGTTTTGGATATCGGGGAGAAAAACTTGACTTTTTTCGGGAAGTGTTGTATAATAAAGAGAAGATGAAAAAATGGGAAAGGGGAGTGTCTCGAGATGAAACAGCAAACGGATCGTCCTGCGCTTTCTGCGGAATGCAAGGCCGCTATGGAGCGCGTACGGCGCGAGAACGAGGTTTTCCTTGCCGCAAACGGACGCGCACCCCGCGTGTTCGTTCTGACCTTTGGCTGTCAGCAAAACGAGGCGGACAGCGAAAAGCTCCTGGGGCTTTCCCTTGCGATGGGATACGAGCAGACCGACCTTCCTGATCAGGCCGAGCTGATCCTCGTCAACACCTGCGCCATCCGTGAGCACGCCGAGCAAAAGGCGCTCTCCACCGTTGGGCAGTACAAGCACCTCAAGGCCAAAAATCCCGCGCTTCTGATCGGCGTTTGCGGCTGCATGGTCACGCAGGAGCATCGCAGTGAGGAGCTCAAGCGGCGTTACCCCTACGTTGATTTCATTCTCGGCACGGCCTCCCAGCACCGCCTTCCGCAGGTGATCTGCAAGAGACGGGATGCGTCTCGCCGCGTCTTTGACCGTGAGGACATTTCTTCTCCCATGGAGGAGGGGATCCCGATCCGCCGCGCCAGCGGCTACCGCGCATGGGTCTCGATCATGTACGGGTGCAACAATTTTTGCTCCTACTGCATCGTGCCCTACGTCAGGGGACGGGAGCGAAGCCGCGATCCCCATGCGGTGATCGCCGAGGTGCGCGCGCTGGTGGCCGAGGGCTACCGCGACATCACGCTTCTCGGGCAGAACGTCAATTCCTACGGCAAGGACCGCGCGGACGGCTATGACTTTGCCGATCTTCTGCGCGAGCTGGATCGCATCGAGGGCGACTTCTGGCTTCGCTTTATGACCAGTCACCCGAAGGACGCAGGCCGCAAGCTGATCGACGTGATGGCGGAGTCGCGCCACGTGGCGCATCAGTTCCATCTGCCCCTGCAGTCGGGGAGCGACGGGATCCTCAAGGCCATGAACCGTCACTACGATACCGCGCGCTATCTTTCCATCGTGGATTATCTGCGCGAGCGCATTCCCGACGTGACTATCACCTCGGACATCATCGTCGGCTTCCCGGGCGAGAGCGAGGAGGATTTTGAGGGCACGCTTGCGATTTTGCGCCGCGTGCGCTTCGATATGCTTTACTCCTTCATCTACTCCCCAAGAAAGGGAACGCCTGCCGCCGCGATGGAGCAAGTTCCGAGAGACGTGCAGGGCGCGCGCTTTGACCGTCTTCTGCAAACGCAGAACGCCATCGGCAAGGAGCAAAATCAGCCCCTTGTCGGTCGCACGCTCCGCGTGCTTTGCGACGGGGAGAGCAAGACCAACCCCGCCCTCTGCTCGGGACGCACCGAGGGCAACAAGATCGTTTTCTTCGAGGCAGGACGTGAGCATACGGGACGCTTCGTCAACGTCCGCATCGACCGTGCCGACGCTTTTGCGCTCTACGGCGAGCGGCAATAAACCGTTATCCTACCGATACAAGATACAGAGAGGAACAGTACCATGGAAATTTTTGAACTGGCTGCCGAGCTTGGCAGAAAGCTGAAGGACGACAAGCGACTGATCGCGCTGGAGGAGGCAAAGAAGGCCTACGAGAGCGACCGCAGCCTGCAAAAGCTGATGATCGAATACGAGGTCCAGCAAAAGGCAATGCAGAACGAGGTGGCCAAGAGCGACCGCGATATGCAGATGATCGAGGCCATTCAGCGCCGCACGGACGAGCTTTACACGCTGATCACCGAGCATCCCGTTTTTGCAGAGCTGAACCGCACGCAGAGCGAGGTCAACGAGCTGATGAATGCGGTCAACCAGACCATTATGACGCAGATCACGGGTGAGGAGCCCTCGGGTTGCACCCACAATTGCAGCACCTGCGGAGGCTGTCACTGATTTTTTGAGCATCGAGGAAGGAGAGTCACGCTTATGACCCCCATGATGGAGCAATACTTTGAAATCAAAAATCAATACAAGGACTATCTGGTCTTCTACCGTCTGGGTGACTTCTACGAGATGTTCTTCGACGACGCCATTCTTGCCTCGCGTGAGCTGGAGCTGACGCTGACGGGCAGGGATTGCGGCGAGGCGGAGCGCGCTCCCATGTGCGGCGTGCCCTTCCATTCCTCCGAGAGCTACATCGGCAGGCTGATCGAAAAGGGCTACAAGGTGGCCATCTGCGAGCAGACTGAGGATCCCGCCCTGGCAAAGGGGCTGGTCAAGCGCGAGGTCATTCGCGTGGTCACGCCAGGAACGCTGATCGAGTCCAACCTTCTCTCCGAGCAAAAGAACAACTATCTCTGCGCCATCTACATGACCGAGAGCTCTGCGGGCATCTGCTTTGCGGATATCTCCACGGCGCAGATCTCGGCCTCGTCCTCGTCGGGCGAGTCCTTCCGCACCTTCCTGCGAAACGAGCTTGGCACCTATTTGCCGCGCGAGGTGGTCTGCAATCTCAACCTTGCCCACATGGGTGAGGTCGGCGAATTTTTGCAGGCGCACCCCGAGATCACCGTTTCGGACGGGCAATCCTTCCGCTTTGATCCCCTTGAGGCCCACGCCCGCCTGCGCGAGCAGTTCGGCGAGACGCTCCGCGAGGAGATCCTCGAGGACAAGGCGCTGGTTCTGGCCACGGGTGCGCTTCTGCATTATCTGTCCGACATGGGCAAGAGCGATACCTCCTATATCCGCGAGCTGAACGTCTACACGGGCGGGCAGTTCCTGGAGATGGATCTCAATACCAGACGCAATCTGGAGCTGACCGAGTCCATGCGCGCCAAGGAGAAGCGAGGCTCGCTGCTTTGGGTGCTGGACAAGACCGAGACCGCCGCAGGCGCGCGTATGCTGCGCGCATGGGTGGAGCGTCCTCTGCTTTCGCCCTCCGCGATCCGTGCAAGACAGGGAGCGGTGGAGGAGCTTTGCGGCGACTTTATGCTCCGCCAGCAGATCTCGGAGCTTCTTTCGGGCGTTTTGGATCTGGAGCGTCTGGTCACGCGTACCGTCTACGGCACGGCCAACGCAAAGGATCTGCGCGCCATCAGCAGCACGGCGGCCATTCTGCCCGAGCTGCGCAGCCTGCTTTCGGATTGCAAGAGCGAAAAGCTCCGCACCATTTGCGAGGAGCTGGACCCCTTGACCGACGTTTGCAAGCGTGTTTCGGATGCGATCTGCGAGGATCCCCCCTTCTCCCTGCGCGAGGGCGGCATTATTGCCGACGGCTACGACCGTGACGTGGACCATTTGCGCACCGTGATGAAGGACGGCAAGGGCTGGATCGAGAAGATCGCCGAGGAGGAGCGCGAGGTCACGGGCATCAAAACGCTCAAGGTCAGCTACAACAAGGTCTTTGGTTACTACATCGAGGTCACCAAATCCCTGATCGGCCAGGTGCCCGACCGCTATATCCGCAAGCAGACGCTCTCCAACTGCGAGCGCTACATCACGCAGGAGCTCAAGGACATGGAGGCCACGGTGCTGGGTGCGGCCGACCGCATCTGCGCCTTGGAGTACGAGCTTTTCCAGGGCGTCCGCAATTTCGTGGCCGAGCAGAGCGCACGCATTCAGCGCACCGCCGCCCTGCTTGCCGAGCTTGACGCCTACCTTTCGCTTGCCACCGTGGCAAGCAAGAACAAATACGTCCGTCCCGAGATCGACCAGAGCGACGTCATCGAGATCAAGGACGGCAGACACCCCGTGGTGGAGCAGTTCGTCAAGGACACCTACTTCGTGCCGAACGACGTGCTTTTGGACACCGACAAGAACCGTCTGATGCTCATTACCGGACCTAATATGGCGGGTAAGTCCACCTATATGCGACAGGTGGCGCTCATCACCGTTATGGCGCAGATCGGCTCCTTCGTGCCCGCCGCCGAGGCGCGCGTGGGCGTTGTGGACAAGGTCTTCACCCGTGTGGGCGCGTCGGACGATCTGGCGTCGGGACAGTCCACCTTTATGCTGGAGATGAACGAGGTCTCCTATATCCTGAAGAACGCCACGCGCAAGAGCCTGATCATTTACGACGAGGTCGGGCGCGGCACCTCCACCTTTGACGGCATGAGCATCGCGCGTGCCATCGTGGAGTACACCAGCAGCCGCAAGATCGGCGCAAAGACGCTTTTTGCCACGCATTACCACGAGCTGACCTCCATGGAAGAGGAGTTCGAGGGCATCGTGAACTATAACATCGCCGCCAAGAAGCGCGGCGACAGCATCACCTTCCTGCGCAAGATCCTGCGCGGCTCCACCGACGACAGCTACGGCATTGAGGTGGCAAAGCTTGCAGGACTGCCAAACGAGGTCATCAAGCGCGCACGCGAGGTCCTGGCCTCGGTGGAGGAGACCGCAAGGGCGCTCTCCGAGGGAACCGAGGGGGGCATCGGCAAGCGCAAGAAGACCGCCACAAAGGACGAGAGCCTCATTTCCTTTGAGGACGTGACGAACGAGCAGGTTATCGCCGAGCTCAAGGCGGTGGACCTCAACGCGCTCTCCCCCTTTGAATGTATGTCCTTCCTGTTCGATCTCAAAAAGAGATTGCAGTAAGGAAGTCCCAAAAATCAAGACGAAAGGAGAATGGGAATGCCAAAGATCAACGTTTTACCCTTTGCCGTTGCGAATTTGATCGCCGCGGGCGAGGTGGTGGATCGACCGGCATCGGTCATCAAGGAGCTGATGGAGAACTCCATCGACGCGGGAGCCACGCGCATCACCGTGGAGATCCAGAACGGCGGCGTTACCTTTATGCGCGTCACCGACAACGGCTGCGGCATGGAGCCGGAGGACATTCCCACCGCCATTCGCCGCCACGCCACCAGCAAGATACGGAGTGCCGAGGATCTGGACGGCATTCTGACGCTGGGCTTCCGCGGTGAGGCACTTGCCGCGATCGCGTCGGTCTCGGATCTGCGCATCATCTCCAAGACCGAGGAGGCCGAGTTCGGCACGCTGCTTGAGGCGCACTGCGGCGAGATCGTGTCCCTTTGTGAGCAGGGCTGCTCCACGGGCACGTCGGTGATCGTGGAGAACCTCTTTGCCAACGTTCCCGCACGGCGGAAATTCCTTAAGAAGGACGTTACCGAGTCCATGGCGGTCACCGCCAACGTGGAGAAGGTGGCGCTCTCCAATCCGCACATCGCCATGCGTCTGATCGTGGACGGCAACGTGAAACTCGAAACGGCTGGCGACGGCAACCTCAAAAACACCATCTACTCGGTGTTTGGCAAGGAGTTTGCCTCGCGTATGATCGAGGTGGACAGCGAGAGCGAGGGGATCCGCGTGCGCGGATTCATCGGACGCACCGACAACGTCAAGGCCAACCGCAACCACCAGAATTTCTTCATCAACGGACGTTACGTCAAGAGCAAGACCGCCATGGCGGCTCTGGAGCAGGCGTACACCTCCTATCTTCCTCCCGAAAAATTTCCCGCCTGCGTGCTCTATCTTTCGCTCAACCCCGCACGCGTGGACGTCAACGTCCACCCGGCAAAGCTGGAGGTCAAGTTCTCCAACGAGAAGCCGGTCTTTGAGGCGGTCTATTACACCGTGCGCACGGCGCTGGAGTCCAATTCCGCGCGCCCCTCGGTGGAGCTTTACGTTGGAAAACGAAAGGGAAGCCCCCGTGTAGGCGGCAGAGTATCCGACGCCACCCTCCCCGTGGAGGACGGACGCCGCGAGTCGCTTTCCTCGCGTCAGCTTTCCTACAATCTCGCGGGAGAGCCCCTCTCCTACGATCTCAAGGGCGAGACCCAGCCCCAGCCGCAGATGCGAATGACGGCCGAGGAGTATCGCAATCTTTACGTGGATAACGCGCCCGCCCATAAGGCGCCTGCCATCGCGCAGAAGCAGCCCGACCTGACCGTGCAAAACCGCGGCAACCTGCCCACGGTCACGGCCAAGGAAGCTGCCGCCCCCGTACAAGAGAAAACCGCACCCGTGCAGGAACCTGTTGCACCCGCGCAGGAAACTTCCATACCCGCGCAGGAAACTTCCATACCCGCGCAGGAGGCAACCGTACCCGTACAAGAGAAAACTGCACCCGTGCAGGAAGCCGCCGAGCCCATTCAGGAAAAACCTGCGCAGGAGGAGGCACCGCGTGAAATTCCTTCCTACCGCATCGTGGGAGAGGTCTTTCATTCCTACGTTATCGTCGAGTGCGAGGACAAGATGCTCCTCGTGGACAAGCACGCCGCGCACGAGCGCATTCTCTTTGAGCAGCTCAAGGCAGGACTTCATCAGGTCGCGCCCACCTCACAGCTTCTCATGCTTCCCGTGGAGGTCATGATGACCAGCGGCGAGGTAGAGGCCCTCAAGGAGTATGGCGACGAGCTGGCAAGGATCGGCTTCTTCCTGCGCTACGCGCGCAACACGGTCTACGCCGACGCCATTCCCGAGGGCGTGGAGAGCGGCGCGGTCGCGGATATGCTTTCCACCATGGCGGGAAGGATCCTGAACGCCACGGGCAGCGTCAAGCTCACGCGCGACATCATCTTTGAAAAGGCCCTCTATCAGGCGGCCTGCAAGGCGGCCATCAAGGCAGGACGGATCTACGCGGACGAGCATATTCAATGGATCGTGCAAAAGCTGATGGAGATCCCGGATATTACCTTCTGTCCGCACGGACGTCCCGTGGCGCTCGAGCTTTCGCACCGCACGCTGGACAACCAGTTTAACCGCACGGGATTTTAACAAAGGGAAAAAAGTGCGCTTTTCCCGACAAGGGTTTTAACAAAGGGAAAAAGAGTGCGCTTTTTCCGAAAAGGATTTTAACGAAGGGGAGAGAGTACGCTTTTTCCAAAAGAGATTTTAACAAAGGGGAGAGAGTGCGCATGAAAAAGCTTAGGCTACGGCTCGACGTGGTAACGACCTTACGGTCGTTGATCCGTGAGCACGTCAGCATGGCGCTGATCTGCCTGGCCTTCTTCGTGGCTTATCGGAGGATCACCGGAACGGCCTTGATGCTTGCGATCATTGCCTTTGTGCTTCTCTACGTTGGCGCAATTACGGGGTGCCACTTTGGAATGACTAGGTTTTTGCAGCACGAAACAAACAACACGGTCACGCAGAAACGGCTGTTCGGATATTCCTTTTTGATCGCATTGCCTATTTATTATCTGTGGCTGCTGTTTTCCTTGATCCCGATCGCGCATTATTCGGTTTGGATGCTCTCGGGATTTCCGCTGGTGGTCACAACAGGCTTTACGCTCTTCTCGATTGCAGATCGCTGGAAGGGAAAACAGGCACTCTTCTGGACTGCCCAGCTTGTGCTTTATCTCTGCTTGCTCTTGGGTGGGCAGTGGGCGATCCATTCTCTCTTTTAACGACGGCTTCCTTCCAAAGCACCGAAGTAACCCTGACCGTAAGCATTCCCCCTTTTAAGCGTTTTTGCAAAGGGATGGGGAAGCCCTTTTCCCCAAAAGGCCTCCCCGCGAAGAAATACACCCAAAGAGGCGCAGACTGTTTTTCTGCGACCGAGAAAGGACGTTGAATCATGGCAAAGCAATTTGAACTTTTGGCCCGGGACGGACGCGCGCGCCGCGGCGTTCTGCACACCGTGCACGGGGATATTCAGACCCCCGTCTTCATGAACGTGGGCACCTGCGCCGCCATCAAGGGCGGTGTCAACACGATGGAGCTGCGGCAGATCGACTGCCAGGTGGAGCTTTCCAACACCTACCATCTGCATCTGCGTCCGGGCGACCGCCTCATTCACGAGATGGGCGGCCTGCACAAGTTTATGAACTGGGATCGCCCGATCCTCACCGACAGCGGCGGATTTCAGGTCTTCTCGCTCTCCCAGCTGCGCAAGATCACCGAGGAGGGCGTTCGCTTCGCCTCGCACATCGACGGCAAGCGCATCTTTATGGGCCCCGAGGAGAGCATGCAGATCCAGTCCAATCTCGCTTCCACCATCGCCATGGCCTTTGACGAGTGCGTGGAAAATCCCGCGTCGCACAAGTATTGCAAGGACAGCATGGAGCGCACCTACCGCTGGCTTTTGCGCTGCCGCGCCGAAATGGACCGACTCAATTCGCTCCCCGAGACCATCAATAAGCAGCAGATGCTGTTCGGCATCAACCAGGGAGGCACCTACGAGGATCTGCGCGTGGAGCATATGCACATGATCCGCGAGGTCAACTGCGAGGGCTACGCCATCGGCGGACTTGCCGTGGGTGAGCCGACCGAGGAGATGTACCGCATCATCGACGCGGTTGAGCCGCATATGCCCGAGGACAAGCCGCGCTACCTCATGGGCGTGGGCACGCCCTGCAACATTCTGGAGGCCGTGCATCTGGGCGTCGACTTCTTCGACTGCGTCATGCCCAGCCGCAACGCGCGCCACGGCAACCTCTTTACCTGGCACGGCAAGATGAATCTGATGAACGAGAAATACGCCAAGGATCCCAGACCCTTTGACGAGACCTGCGACTGTCCCGCCTGCCGCCATTACAGCCGCTCCTACGTGCGCCACCTGCTCAAGGCCAAGGAGGCCGTGGGCATGCATCTGGCGGTCACGCACAATCTGTATTTCTACAACAACCTCACGCGCAAGATCCGCGAGGCGCTGGACGGAGGCTACTTTGAGAGCTTCTACCAGAAGTACCGCAACATTCTCGGCGAGCGTCTTGCCGATTGAGAAAAATAAAAACGTCTCCTGTTGTAACGGGGGACGTTTTGTTTTCGAGCACAGCCTTAATGCAGGGGCTTTCTGTGGTGGAAATTGGTGTTGAGCCTCCCTTGTGTAAAGGGAGGTGGCTTGCGAAGCAAGACGGAGGGATTGTAAAAAGATAAAGCTCTGCACAAACAATCCCTCAGTCGCCTTCAGCGACAGCTCCCTTTGCACAAGGGAGCCTTGGGAAAGAACATTCTGCGCCGACTTTTGACAGGCTTTTGCTCATCGAAACGGCCTCTTGAACTGCGTGGCTATCTTTTGTGGCTTGCTTGGCAACAAAAAGACCGTCGTCAACAGACGGCGGTCTTTTTTTGTATTCGTTTTTTCGGAAAGCTCCTCACAGCACCTTGCTGAGGAACTCGGCGGTGCGGGGATGCTTGGGATTGGTAAAGAGCTCTGCGGGGGGAGCGTCCTCGGCGATGCGACCGTCGTCCATAAAGAGAACGCGGTCGGCCACCTCACGGGCAAAGCCCATCTCGTGCGTGACGATCACCATGGTCATGCCCTCATCGGCCAGCTGCTTGATCAGATCCAGCACCTCGCCAACCATCTCGGGGTCAAGCGCGGAGGTGGGCTCGTCAAAGAGAATGACCTTCGGGTTCATGGCCAGCGTGCGAATAATGGCGATGCGCTGCTTCTGTCCGCCCGAGAGGGTGGAGGGGTAGGCGTTGGCCTTTTCCTCAAGTCCGATGCGGCGGAGCAGGGTCATGGCCGTCTCGCGGTTGCGCGCCTTGATCTCGGCCTTTACGGCACGCTTGGTAAAAATGCCGCCTGCCTTCTTGATCTGCAGATGCACGGGCGCGAGCATGATGTTCTGCAGGACGGTCTTGTTGTTGAACAGGTTGAACTGCTGAAAGACCATGCCGATGTTTTCGCGGTGCTTGTTGATGTTCACGCGCATATCGGCCAGGTCCTCGCCGTCAAACCAGATCGAGCCTGCCGTGGGGTCCTCCAGGCAGTTCAGGCAGCGGAGGAATGTGCTTTTTCCGCTTCCCGAGGGGCCGATCACGGCTACCTTCTCGCCCTTGCAGATCACGGTGTCCACGCTCTTTAGCACCTGCGTGTTGCCAAAATCCTTGCACAGCCCCTTGACCTCGATCAGGGGGATCTTATTTCCTTCTGCGTTCATTCTTGCTCAGACTCCTTTCCATCAGCTTTACCAAAGCGGCGATCACGGCAACGATCACGATATAGAGCAGAGCCATGACGAGATAGGGGATCATGTATTCGTAGGAGTTGTCTCCCTGATCCTGGAAGGCCTTGGTGATGTCCACCGCGCCAACGTAGCCCACGATGGCGGTCTCCTTGATCAGCGCGATAAACTCGTTGCCCATGGTGGGCAGGATATTCTTAACGGCCTGGGGCACGACGACGTGCAGCATGGAGGTGGAGAAGGGAAGACCCAGGGCGCGTGCGGCCTCCAGCTGTCCCGCATCGACCGACTGAATGCCGCCGCGCATGATCTCGGAGATATACGCGCCGCTGTTGAGGCCGAAGATCAGCATACAGGAGGTGACGGGGGGAAGCGAAACGCCGAGCAGGGGGAGCAGAATGTAGTAGCCCACGAGGAGCTGGACCACGATAGGCGTTCCGCGGAAGAAGGCCACGTAGATATTGCAAACGGTCTGGGCGTAGCGCGTGAGCTTTTTGTAGGGTGGGATCACCTTGACGATGGCGATCAGCGTGCCGATGACGATACCGATCAAAAGACCGAACACCGCGATCAGGGCGGTATTCTGCATACCGGTGAGCACCTTGTTGTAGCCCTTGTTCTCAAAGAAATGCTCGCAGAAGACCTCCCACTTTGCCGCAAAGTTGAAGCGCTGGGAGATGCTGATCGCGAGGACGATCGCGGCGGCGATCACGGCAAGGATCACGAGAAGATCCACCCAATGCCGACGAAAGAAGCCGCGCATAGACTTGGTTTTTTGCATGAAAAGCGTCCTTTCGGATAGAATTTGTTCAGGGGAAAACGCAAAACAAGGGAGACGGTGTCTCCCTGCTTTGCTCATGCGGATCAGTTGACGGCGTTGATCTTCTCGGAGATGGCCTTGGCAGGACCCTCGTCCAGGATCACGTAATTGACGTTGCCGTTGAGAATGTTCTGAATGGCCAGAGCGCCGGTGTTGTAGCCAACAGTGGTGTAGGCGTAGCCGTCAAAGCCCCAGTCTGCATCACCCTCGCAGTACTTCTTGCCGGTGGTGCCGTTCTGCACGCCGACCTTGGTCGACTTGTCAAGTCCTTTAAGAATGTTCTCCACGTCGGCAGCGGTCTTGCAGGCGTCAAAGGTGGTGTCGTCCTCGGCCACGATCAGAACCTGTGCGGCGTTGTAGTAGGACGCGGAGAAGTCCAGGATCTCCTCACGGTCGGGGCTGACGGTAAGGCCTGCGGCAGCGATGTCGCAGATGCCGCCCTGCACGGTCTGCAGGTCGCCGTTCTCGTCGGTGTAGGTACCGCCTGCGGAGGAGACGGCCAGGCAAACGGCGTCAAAGTTCATGTTCATGATATAGAGCTCCTTGCCCAGGTGCTGTGCAAAGAGGGACATGATCTCCATATCGATGCCGTAGTAGTTCTCGCCCTTCATATACTCAAAGGGCTCAAATGCGGCGTTGGTGGCCACGATCAGCTGGGTGCCGTCGTTCTTCTTTTCGGTGGCAGAGACTACAGGTGTGGGCGTGCCGTCGCCGAAATACTTGTTCAGGATATCGTCAAAGGTGCCGTTTTCGCGAATGGTGGCCATAAAGGCGTTGAGCTGCTCGAGCAGAGCGGTGTTGCCCTTCTGTACGGCAAAGGCGTATTCCTCCTCGGTCAGGCCGATGTCGATCACCTTGACGCCGCCCTTAGCCTCGGCGTTCTGGCAGGATGCAAGTGCGCAAATGCAGCTAACCGTCAGCAGGACGGCGAGCAGCAGAGTGGTCAGCTTTTTCATGATAGAATTCCTCCGTTATCAATCGTTATTCGTTTCGCAAGGTCAAAAATGACTTACGATGCACATTATAGCGCATAAATATACATTTGTCAAGCGTTTTTGTGAATATTTTTTCATTTTAATCATTTTGCACAAGAAGCGGGCAGGTGGGAAAAGCATTTTATCCAAAACGCCTGCTCTTTTCGGAAAAAGGAGGACTTTCCTTGGGGCTCTTTGCGAAAAACGCGGTTGACAAGAAAGGGAAAATATGCTACAATATACTGGGTATGTCCGTGCGAAAAGCAAGACGGACGAAATTGCATTAACGGAGTAAATATACAAATGGAAGATTTTTCTCTTTGGGGGGCGATCGTCAACGCGTTGGCGGTGATCCTCGGCTCGGGCGTCGGTCTTCTGATCAAGCGGCTGGCGACGGGAAGGAAGAAGGGCTCGGGCGAGCTTTCGGATACCGTGCTTAAGGGGCTTGCGCTGGGCGTTCTCGGCGTGGGCATCACGGGGGCGGTCCGTGCGGCCGTGAACGGGCAGATCGCCGATGCGCTGGAGGGCAGCTTCGTCGGCTCTCCCGATCAGCCGCTGCAGCTGGTTCATACGCTCTTTGGCGAGGAGACGCTGATCATCATTCTCTCGCTGGCGATCGGCGCGGCGCTTGGGCATCTTTTGCGCCTGGACCACGCCATTCACGCGCTGGGCGATCGGATCGAGGCGGCTACGCGCTCGCGCTTTGGCAACGTGGCGGAGGGCTTCGTTTCGGCCTCTCTCCTCTTTTGCGTGGGATCGATGACGGTCGTCGGCGCGCTCAACAGCGGCCTTACGGGCGACCACTCCATGCTCTATACCAAGTCCATTCTGGACCTGGTCTCCTCGATCCTGCTTTCTCTGTCCATGGGCATCGGCGTTTTGCTGTCCGCGGGCTTCGTTCTGGTCCTGGAGGGCTCCATCGCCCTTCTGGCGCAGTGGATCGCGCCCTTCCTTGGGGAGGCGGTGGTGCTGTGTATGTCGGGGGTGGGATCGCTCCTGATCATCGGTCTTGCCCTCAACGTTCTGGGCGTGACCAAGCTTAAGATCATGAACTATCTTCCTGCCATTTTCCTGCCCATCGGGCTTATTCCTCTGTCCAATTGGCTTGCCTCTCTCTTTTAGTCTGCCGCAGGAGAGGAGACGGCCTGCCGAGAGAGGCAGGCAGGAAAAAACATCGGCAACGCATAACGAAAGGGAGTCTGAAAGACCATGAATCATACGTTTGAACAAGAGATCAACCGCCGCAGGACCTTTGCGATCATCTCGCACCCCGACGCGGGCAAGACCACGCTGACCGAGAAGTTTTTGCTCTACGGCGGCGCGATACAGACGGCCGGCTCGGTCAAGGGCAAGGCCTCGGACCGCCACGCGGTCTCGGACTGGATGGAGATGGAGAAGAAAAGAGGAATCTCCATTACCTCCTCGGTCATGCAGTTCCGCTACGAGGGCTACTGCATCAACATTCTGGATACCCCCGGGCACCAGGATTTCTCGGAGGACACCTACCGCACCCTCATGGCGGCAGACAGCGCCGTGATGGTGATCGACGCCGCCAAGGGCATCGAGCCGCAAACGCGCAAGCTCTTTAAGGTCTGCGCCATGCGGCATATTCCGATCTTTACCTTTATCAATAAGCTCGACCACGAGGCGAGGGACCCCTTTGACCTGTTGGACGAGCTGGAGCGCGAGTTTGGCATCGGCACCTACCCGATGAACTGGCCCATCGGCTGCGGCGTCAGCTTCAAGGGCGTGTACGACCGCGAGGGAAGACGCATTCTCTCCTTTGCCGACGCCCACCGAGGACGCGATCGCCTCGCCTCGATCGACTGCGACATTACCGACACGGCGCGTCTTGACGAGCTGATCGGTCCCTACGCCCGTGAGGAGCTGACCGAGCAGGTGGAGCTTCTGGACGGCGCGTGCTTCGACTTTGATCTGGAGCAGGTGCGCTGCGGCAAGCTCAGCCCCGTCTTCTTCGGCTCGGCGCTCAACAACTTCGGCGTGGAGTTCTTCCTCGAGCATTTTCTCAAGATGACCACGGCGCCGCTTTCCCGCGCGGCCAAGGAGGAGACGGTCTCTCCCTTTGACCCCGGATTTTCGGCCTTCGTCTTCAAGATCCAGGCCAACATGAACAAGGCGCACCGCGACCGCATCGCCTTTATGCGCATCGTGTCGGGCAAGTTTGAGCATGACAAGGAGTATTTCCACGTGCAGGGCGGCAAGGCCCTCAAGCTCTCCCAGCCCCAGCAGATGATGGCGCAGGAGAGATCCGCCGTTGAGGAGGCCTATGCGGGCGACATCATCGGCGTATTTGACCCGGGCATCTTCTCCATTGGAGATACGGTCTGCGATAAGTCGCGCAGGATCGAGTTCGAGGGCATTCCCACCTTTGCGCCCGAGTGCTTTGCCATGGTCGAGCAGATCGACAGCATGAAGCGCAAGCAGTTTGCCAAGGGCATGAACCAGATCGCGCAGGAGGGTGCGATCCGCATCTTCATCGAGCCGGGCGGAGGCCTGGAGCGCGTTTACGTCGGCGTTGTGGGAATGCTGCAATACGACGTGCTGGAGTCCCGCATGAAGGCGGAGTACGGCGTGACCTACAAGCAGTATCCGCAGCCCTATCAGTATATCCGCCGCGTAAAGGGAGGGAAGGACCCCTCAACGCTGCATCTCTTTGACGTCAAATGGGTGCAGGATTTCCGCGGAAACGATTATCTGCTCTTCAACAGTGAGTGGCATATCCGCCACACACTGGAGCAAAACGAAGGACTGGAGCTTGGCGAGTTCGGCGAGTGACCGAGCGCCGCTGTGCTTTGGGGAAGGAGAGTGTCCGCATGGAGCGCATTACGCAAAGACGCCTGATCCGCAGAGGCTGGTCGGGGGACCGAAAATACCGCGTCCGCACCGAGAGTGGCTACCGCTTTTTGCGCATTTCCCCAATCGGGAAGCACGCGCGTGCGGAGGAGGTTTTTCGCACGATGAAGCGCTTTTTTGACCTTGGGATCTCTATGTGCGAGCCCTTGGAGATGGGCGTTTGCGAGGAGGGCGTTTATGCCTTGTCGAGCTGGATCGACGGCGAGGACGCCGAGCGGGCACTTCTTCATCTCTCCCCCGAGGAGCAGTACGCCTACGGGCTCTGCGCAGGACGAATGCTTTGCCGTATGCACACGCTCCGCGCCCCGAGAAATACGCCTCCCTGGGAGGAGCGCTTCGGGCAGAAGATCGACCGCAAGCTTCGCGCCTATCGGGAATGTCCCGTACGCGTAGCGGGGGAGGAGCAGTTCCTTCGCTATATCGAGGCGAACCGCTCGCTTCTTGCAAACCGTCCGCAGGTGCTTCAGCACGGCGACTACCATGCGGGAAATCTGATGATCGACCGCGAGGGCAAGCTCTTTGTCATCGACTTTGACCGCTTTGACGTGGGAGATCCGTGGGAGGAGTTCAACCGCATCGTCTGGGATGCCGAGAAGCGCCCCGACTTTGCCTCGGGCATGATCGACGGCTATTTTGGCGAGGGAGAGGTCCCAAAGAATTTCTGGAGGCTTCTGGCGCTTTACCTTGCCGTCAACGCGCTTGGCTCGATCCCCTGGGCGATCCCCTACGGCAAGCGCGAGATCGGTGTTATGCGGCACCTGGCGGGGAAGGTCCTGCTTTGGTACAATGGCATGACCGAGATCCTGCCCTCGTGGTACCGTCGGCGCGTCTGACCGTCGACACGTCAAAGGCGGGCGGGGGGTATGCCCTCCGATCCATCGCAAAAAAGCGTCAAAATTCCGCAAAAAGCGAAAGTTTCGGCGCACAGGGCTTGACAAATGCGCTCTCGCGTCATATAATGGTGAAGTAAGAAGGTTATTTTATTTGACAAGGCTGCACGCCATGCGGCAGGCAGGAAAGGAAGTTACAGTATTCATGGGAATCAAGGTTGTTAAATTCGGAGGCTCCTCGCTGGCAGATGCCGAGCAGTTCCGCAAGGTCGCCAAGATCGTCAAGAGCGATCCCGACCGTCGCTTCGTCGTGGCGTCTGCGCCCGGAAAGCGCTACCGTGACGACGTTAAGGTCACGGATATGCTCTACCACTGCTACGATATGGTTCGCAATCACGAGGATATCTCCGCCTATTATGCACAGATCGCCGAGCGCTACAACGGCATCATCCGCGAGCTCGGTCTGCAATTTGACATTTCGGGCGAGCTGGATTACATCCGCAACGCCATCACGCACCACTCGGGACGTGATTTTGCCGCAAGCCGCGGCGAGTACCTCAATTCGCTGATCCTGGCCAAGTACCTCGGCTTTGACTTTATCGACGCCGAGTCGGTGGTCTTCTTCCGCGAGAACGGCGTGTACGACGAGGAAAAGACCAAGCAGGAGATGCGTGAGGAGCTCAAGAAGCACCGCTACGCCGTGATCCCCGGCTTTTACGGCGTCATGCCCAACGGCACGATCAAGACCTTCAGCCGCGGTGGCTCGGACGTAACCGGCTCGATCGTTGCGCAGGCGGCAGACGCCTCGCTCTACGAGAACTGGACCGACGTCTCGGGCTTTATGATGGCAGACCCTCGCGTGGTCAAGAACCCCGAGTCCATCAAGACCATCACCTATCGCGAGCTGCGCGAGCTTTCCTACATGGGAGCATCGGTTTTGCATGAGGAGGCTGTTTTCCCCGTGCGCAACGCAGGCATTCCGATCAATATCCGCAACACCAATGATCCGAACGCTCCCGGAACCATGATCGTGGCGGGAACCAAGGAGTACGATACCGAGCGCATCATCACGGGTATTGCGGGCAAGAAGGGCTTTTCGGTCATCACCATCGAGAAGGATCTGATGAACGCCGAAATCGGCTTTGGCCGACGCGTTCTGGACGTTCTGGAGGACAACGAGATCCCCTTTGAGCATCTGCCCTCGGGCGTGGACACCATGAGCGTGGTGGTCGCCTCCGAATATCTGCAGGGGCGTGAGGAAAAGCTCATCGCCTCGCTCAACAAGCGCGTCCGCCCCGACAGCGTCGTCGTTGAGGACGGCATGGCACTGCTGGCCATCGTGGGACGCGGCATGGTCAAGGCCAAGGGTACGGCGGCTCGCGTGTTCGATGCGATCTCCCGTGCCGACGTCAACATCCGCATGATCGACCAGGGCTCGAGCGAGCTGAACATCATCGTCGGTGTTGAGGAGCGCGATTTCGACAAGGCGCACAACGCCATTTATCACGAGTTCGTGAAGTAAGTGTGGGTCAGGAAAAACGCCATTTATCACGAGTTTGTGAAGTGAAGAAAGAACAGAAAAATGAAGAAGCGAGAGGTCGGAGATCTCTCGCTTCTATGTCAAAAAGAAGGGAAGGTTAAGAAATGACGTTGAAGTGGGGAACCTTTGGCATCACGCATTTGCTATCATTGGTTGTGGCGATCCTGTTGAACGTAGGTCTTTATTTTCTGCTCAAGAGACGGAGCCGCCGCGTGCAGCTGACCGTTTTGGGTGTGCTTTCCTTTGCGGGAATTGCCGCGATCCTCTTTAATCTGTTGCGGTGGGGAAGTCCGCTGGAGTATCTGCCGTTCCACCTCTGCTCGCTCTCGGCCATGCTTTTGCCGATCGCGGTGCTGACGCGTAAGCGCATTCCCTGCAATCTGCTTCTGCTCTGGTCGCTCGGCGCCTTCGTGGCGCTCGTGCTGAACTATTCGGTGGCCGAGGCGGAGCTTTTTAGCTGGACCTTTTTCTTCTACTATTTTCCGCACATGCTGGAGTGCGGCATTCCGATCCTGCTCTTTAAGCTTAGGCTCTCCGAGCTTTCGCCCCGCTGCATTCTGCCCACGGTTGGCATCACTCTCGCGGCGTATACCGCCATTCACGCCATCAACCTGGCCGTCAACCGCTATTGCCTGACCCATCACGTGTTAAATCCCTCGGGCGAGCTCGTGCAGGTGAACTATATGTTCTCCATCACGCCCGAAAATCCGCTTCTCGCGCTCTTTTACCAATGGATCCCGCATCCTTATTGGTATATGCTTCCCGTCATCGCCGTGGTCGTGCTCTACCTCGGGGCGATCTACGGGATCCACGCCCTCATCCGACGCCGCAGGGCAGGGCATAAGGCATAAGGCATAAAGCAAAAGGGAAAACCGAAGGAAAAAGGGCATAACGCATAAAGCAAAAGGGAAAGCCGAAGGAAAAAGGGCATAAAGCAAAAGGGAAAACCGAAGGGAAAAAGGTATAAAAATTCTCCCCGCCGCGCAGAGCTGCGTGCGGGGAGAATTTTCGAGGGGGGAAAAGGATCAGCCCATCTGATCGGGCAGCTTTTTGCCGCCGAGGATATGGAAATGCAGATGCTTTACCGACTGGCAACCGTCCTCACCGCAATTGGTGATCACGCGGTAGCCGTTCGAAAGCCCCTCTGCGGCCGCGATCTTGGGGACCGTCTCAAAGATGCGGGCAACGTAGCGGCTGTTTTCGGCGTTGACGCCGTCGGCCGAGGGGATATGCTCCTTGGGCACGACCAGAATATGCACGGGAGCCATGGGGTTGATGTCGCGGAAGGCGTAGATCAGCTCGTCCTCAAAGACCTTGGAGGAGGGGATCTGGCCTGCGATGATCTTGCAGAAGATGCAGTCGGACATGGTGAGTTTTCCTTTCGTATTCCGCAGGACGCGTCCTGCTGACCTTGCTATCAGTATACCGCAAAGCGCGGTGTTTGTCAAGAATTTTTCACAGGAAGGAGGGAGAAGCATGGGCTTTTCCGTCAAGCAAGACCTCTGGGAGAGGCTTGCCGCAAGCGAAAAGAAGATCCTGCTCTACGGCATGGGCAACGGAGCGGACAAGATCCTGGACGTTTGCAAGAGTAAGGGGATCACGGTCTCGGGCTGCTTTGCCAGCGACGGCTTTGCCCGAGGACACAGCTACCGCGGCTTTCCCGTGCGCACCTGGAGCGAGACAAAAGCGCTTTACGGCGCGGAGAACGTGACCGTTCTGCTCTCCTTCGGCACGTCGCGCGAGGACGTGCTGGCGAATATCCGCCGTATTGCACAGGAGGCCGAGCTTTACGCGCCCGACGTTCCCGCCTTTGGCGACACGCTCTTTGACCGCGCCTTCCTTGAGGCACATCGGGAGGAGCTGGAGAGGGCGGCCGAGCTTCTTTCGGACGAGGCGTCCGTGCGCATCTTTTGGAACGTGGTTGCCTTTAAGCTGACGGGGGAGATCGCCTTTTTGGAGAGCGCCGAGAGTGACCGCGAGGCGGATCTTTTGCGCTTCGTGCGTCCCGAGAGGCTGACGGCGGCCATGGATCTTGGCGCCTACAACGGCGACACGGTGCGCGAGCTGCTCGAGCGCTCGGGGGGAAGCCTTAAGCGGATCTACGCCATGGAGCCCGATGCCAGAACCTACAAAAAGCTTTTGGCGTATGCCGAGGGAGAGACGCGCGCCGAGGTGATCGCACTGCCGATGGGGGCGTGGTCGGAGCGAAGGACGCTCACCTTTGACGCCAGCGGAAACCGAAACGCGTCGATGGGCGAAAATCGCTCGGGCGTGCTTGCCGACCGTCCGATCCGCGTGCGCACGGTGGAGGCGGATTCCCCCGACAACGTCCTGTCTGGCGAGCGGGTGGATTATATCAAGTACGACGTGGAGGGCTCGGAGCGCGAGGCTTTACTTGGCTCAAGGCAAACGGTGGAGCGCTGGGCGCCCACGCTCATGGTCTCGCTCTATCACCGCAGTGAGGATCTGTTTGCGCTTCCTCTGCTTTTGCGCGAGCTGTTCCCGCAGTACGAGGGCTATTATCTGCGCCGCAGACGGGGCGTGCCCGCCTGGGACGTTGACCTGTACCTGACGCGAGAGAAGCGGTAAAAACGGAAAACGCGGGGATACGCCAGAGCGTATCCCTTACGGAAAAACGCCCGTGGGAATAGGGAAAAAGAAGAAAAAAATATTTTGCAAAAAGGGGTTGACAAACAGGATCGGGTGTGCTATAATATTCCTGTTCCGAAGCGGACCGAAACGTTCGCTGGTGTGGCTCAATGGCAGAGCAGCTGATTTGTAATCAGCAGGTTGTTGGTTCGACTCCGATCACCAGCTCCACCAAGTCCACACATCGTGGACTTTCATATGGGAGATTTCCCGAGTGGCCAAAGGGGGCAGACTGTAAATCTGTTGCGTCTTCGCTTCGGTGGTCCGAATCCACCATCTCCCACCAAAAATCCGATGCGAAAGCATCGGATTTTTCATTTGTGTCCGCAGGACACAACATCGTTTGCGTGCAACGCACGCAACATCATTTGAGCGTCAGCTCAACATCATTCCGCCGCAAGGCGGACACAAATGAACGAGGTTGAGGCGTTGCCTCAAATGAAGTTACGGCTATGCCGTAAATGATGTTGCACCGTTGGTGCAAATGAAGTTGCCTTCGGCAAATGAAGTGATGCTTCGCATCAATGATGTTGCGCTTCGCGCAAACGGAATTAGACCGTTCGCTCAGTGCGCTGAAATATAGTTGAATTATTACCGAAAGTATGATATAATAATTTCAAGAAAGGCGGTGGTACTGTGAGAGAGGATAAGCTCGGTGATCTTTCGATGGAATTATCCGTCGAGGTTTTGCAATTAACAAAAGAATTGCGTACAAAACATGAGAATGTAATCTCTAATCAAATCGGCAGAAGCGCAACGAGTATTTGCGCCAACATCGCTGAAAGCAAATATGCTCACGGTCGCGCCGACTTTATAGCAAAACTTGAAATTTCACTTAAAGAGACCAATGAAACGAGCAAATGGCTTGAACTGCTTTGGAAAAGTGATTATATTGATGAAACAAGATATAAAGCACTTGACCGTAAGTGCTCGACAATAAGATTTTTGCTTGTAACGTCGATTACAACAGCGAAAAAGAACCTCAATACAGCTAAGGAGTGCTAAATGAAAAAAAGGTTTATCGCTTTTTATGATCTTTTCTGTTTTATAATCATAGCTGGCGTTATGTGGACGATTGCAATTATGATTTTGATTACCGGTCAATTTGGGGATTTTGATTGGTGTGTTGAAAATTGGTATTTGGTCCTTGTTTTTGCGATATGTGTGGCTGTGCCAGTAACGATTATGTTATCACTACAAAAAATTTATATTGACTTGTCGTGTGATAAAGTGAGTCTGTTTTATTTGGTAAACTTCAGAAAAAATGAAAAAGATTTACATAGCAATTGGATATTTTACCCGTCAGAAATTGAAAGCATTGATATAGTAAAGTTGTCAAATGAAGAAAAGAAGAAGTACACTTCGGCACGATTTGTGTTCAGTAGATATTTGAAAATAAACTTTAGATTCGGTCATTGCAAATATGTTTATGTTTCGCATTATGCTAATTGGCAAATTAAAAAAATAATTGAGATGTTAACAAAAACATAGTCTACCCTCTGCAAAATCAAGGTGCATCTAAATCAGCAACACACGGCTTTGCATCTAAATCAGACACACATCACAGAAAAAAGCACTTGCGAAAGCAAGTGCTTTTTTCTGTGAAATTCGCCTTCGGCGAGTGAAATATGGCTTCGCATCAATGATGTTGCGCTTCGCGCAAACGGAATTAGACCGTTACTCCTGCCCATATTTACAGGTGGGGGAGAAGCTGCTTTTCACACCTTAATCGATAAGAACTGCCCGAAATGCTTGCTTTTGCCTTTCGGGCAGGCTTCTTTTTTTACAGCTTTCCTGCGATGCTCTCGCGCAGACCGGCGAGAATGCGCTTTTCCAGACGGGAAATGTAGGATTGCGAGATGCCCAGCAGGTCGGCAACCTCCTTTTGCGTCATCTCCGTGCCGCCTCGCAGGCCGTAGCGCAGCTCGATCAGCTCCCGCTCGCGCGGCTCAAGGCAGGCGACCGCCTCTCTGACCACGCGTCTCTCCTCCCGCAGCTCCAGCTCGTAGGAGACCGTGTCCTCCTCGCTCCCCAGAACGTCCGAGAGCAAAAGCTCGTTGCCGTCCCAGTCTACGTTGAGGGGCTCGTCGATGGAGACCTCGCACCGCTGTCCGCTGCTCTTACGGATATACATCAGGATCTCGTTCTCGATGCAGCGCGAGGCGTAGGTGGCAAGCTTGATGCTCTTGTCGGCACGGAAGGTGTTGATCGCCTTGATCAGGCCGAGCGTGCCGATCGAGATCAGATCCTCAATGCCCGTGCCCGTATTCTCAAAGCGCTTGGCAATATAGACCACCAGGCGCAGGTTGTGCTCCACGAGGCGCGTGCGGTAATCCTCCTCGTCCAGGTGCGCGATGCATTCGGCCTCCTTCTCGTGTGAGAGGGGAGCGGGAAGAACGTCCGGACCGTTGATGTAAAACAGCGCGTTTCTTCCGCGCCGAAGCGAGAGGTAATGTGCGATTTTTTGGAAGATATCCATGAGCTATCCTTTCCGATCGGCGGGCCGATCCTGCGGTGAACGGGCGTGACGGTTTTTTTAAGAGAGAGAGGGGAAGGGCGGTGCCCCGGAGACGGAGATCAGCCGTTTGCCATCACGGCGTCAAAGTCGCGCGCCTCCTCGCCAAGATCCGAGATGGCGATCAGCTGGTCGCCCGAGTAGGTCGTGCAGCGGTCGGTCACGCGCACCTCCTCGGGGATCACGGCGGGCAGGAGCCCTTCTCCCGTTGCGCTATGTACGGGGATCAGGCGGATCAGGCGCGCAAGCTCGTGGTCCGCAAGCAGGTCGGTCAGCTTTTGCGGGGTGTCCGCCGCGAGAAGCGTTTCGGGGAGCAGGCCGCGCAGTGCCCGTCGGTCCGCCACGATCACGCCCCGACCGCTCAAGGGGTCCTGCAAAAGGTTGCCCGAGTCGAGCAGGGCACGCAGGGTGGCCGTTTGCCCAAAGAGGGTAACCGTCAGCGTCACGTAGCGCCGCCGCGCCGAAAAGGCGAACAGGCGTCCCCCCTTGAGGGTGGCAAGCCCTGCCGCCGCGCCGAGCAGGGCAAAGATCCAGGCCTCAAGGCCGTCCTCCTGCAAACTGTCCAGGGGCAGGTCGAGGCGGTTGAGGAGGGCGTAGAGCGCGGTCATGACCCCGCCGAGCAGGACGGAGGAAAGAAAATACACCCCCGTCACGCGGAGAAGGCGTCCAAAGCCGTTCCCTCGCTCGGCAAAGGCCACGGCAGAGAGACCGAGGGCCGCGAGCAGGTCAAGCAGAAGCCCCGGAAGCCCCGTGGGGGAAAAGAGCAGGGAGAGCAGGGCGTAAAGCCCTCCCATGCCCGCGGCCGTCAGAATGCGCCACCGGCGTGCGGGGAGGTGAAGGAGGGAGGCCGTTACCGTAAGGCAGAGCAGATCCATGCCGAAATTGATCAGCACGTAAAGGTCTGCGTAGATTTCCTGCACCGCAAGGCACCTCCTTTCCTTCGCTCTGCCTCCATTATACCGCTCGCCCTCTGCGCAATTTGTCACAATGTGCAGGGCAAAAAAATTTCGCAGATCGGACAAAGAAACGAAAAATTTTCAGTTTCGCTATACTTTTTCCAAAAAATATGCTATAATAGATAGGATAAGGCTGCCTCAGGGGCAGCACGGGAGGGGGAGCCCTCCCCGAAAGGAGCAACAATGTCACATTTAAGCCAATTTCGACGCCTGCTGGAGGAGAGCGGTAAGGACGCCGCCATCATTTCGGATAAGACCAACCAACGCTATCTCTCCGGCTTTGATTTTGACGACGGACTGGTTCTCGTCACGCGCGGACAGTCCTATCTGATCACGGACTTTCGCTATGCCGAGGCCGCAAGGGCCGAGTGCAGCCGCGAGCTGACCGTGCTGACGCCCGAGGGCGGCCAGCTGGTCTGCGTTGCAGGTCTTCTTGCGGACAACGGCTGTCACACCGTGCTGACCGAGGAACAGGCGCTCTCCTGCGCAAGCTTTGCGCGCTATACCGAGATGCTCAAGGACTTTACCCTTGAGGGCGGCGCATCCGCCATGCTCACCGAGCTTCGTCTGATCAAGGACGAGGAGGAGCTGGAAACCATCGCGCGCGCCCAAACCATCACCGACGCGGCCTTTTCGCACATTCTCACCGTTCTGCACCCCGAGATGACCGAGATCGAGGTGGCGCTCGAGCTGGAGTTCTTCATGCGCCGCAACGGCGCGGAGGACATCGCCTTCTCCACGATCGCGGTATCGGGCACCAATTCCGCACGTCCCCACGGCGTACCCCGTCGCTGCCGTCTTGAGCGCGGCTTTCTGACGATGGACTTCGGCGCCAAGGCGGACGGCTACTGCTCGGACATGACGCGCACCGTCTTCCTCGGCCGCGCCGACGCGGAGGAGAAGAAGCTTTACGACACCGTTCTCCGGGCACAGACCGCCGCGCTCGACGCCCTCTCGGAGGGAGCCTCCTGCCGCGAGCTTGACGCCGTTGCGCGCAACATCATTGACGGCGCTGGCTACAAGGGTCTGTTCGGCCATTCCCTGGGACACGGCGTGGGAATGTTCATTCACGAGAACCCCCGTCTCTCCTCTGCCGCCAAGCCCGAGAGTGTGCTCAAGCGCGGACACGTGGTCACGGTTGAGCCCGGCATCTACGTGGAGGGCAAATACGGCTGCCGCATTGAGGACATGGTGGCCATCTCGCACGACGGAAGCGTTCGCAACTTTACCAAGAGCAAAAAAGAGCTGATCGAGCTCTTCTGACGGAGGACGTTATGCTGTTTGCTATGACTGCTTCGGCAGAGCCCATCGTGATCCTGCGCTACTGGAACCTGGTGGATCTGCTTATCCGTTGGCTGGATCTTCAGGGGACGGCAAGCGCGCTCGTGCATTTTTGCGGCGCGCTGATCTGCATTATCGTTCCCTATCTTCTGGGCAGCATCAACCCCGCGATCCTGATCTCCAAAGCGGTCTATCACGAGGATATCCGCGAGTTTGGCAGCGGAAATGCGGGCACCACCAATATGCTTCGCACCTACGGCAAAAAGGCGGCGATCGCCACCTTTGCGCTCGATCTTGCCAAGGCGGCCGTGGCCGTGATCCTCGGCAAGCTGATCTGGGAGTCGGACGGCGGAGCACTTGCGGGCTTTTTCGTCATGTTCGGGCACATGTTCCCGATCTACTACCGCTTCCGCGGCGGCAAGGGCGTGGCCTGCCTTGCCATGGTCATTCTCACGCTCAGCCCCATCACCTTCCTGATCCTTTTGGCCATTTTTCTCATCATCGCTATCGGCACGCGCTACATTTCGCTGGCGTCGGTCATGTGCGCCTTGCTCTATCCTCTGCTTCTGCGCGCCTTTGCCAACGACGGCCTCAACGTGGCCATGGCGGTCATGTCCACCGTCTTCGTGGTGTATATGCACCGCGAAAACCTCAAGCGCCTTTGGGCGGGGCAGGAATCCAAGGTGGATTTCTCCAAGATCAGCAAAAAGAAAAAGGGCTCGTCCGAGGACAGCCCCAAGGGGGATGACAAATGACGCCCTACGAGCTTCTCGCCCGACTGATCGCGCGCGCGCTTTCGGCAGGCGTGCTGAAAAAGGCGGTTTTCTCGAAGCCGAAGGACAAGACCGTCCGCCGTGCGGTGCTGACGCCCCGTACCCTTGGCGAGAGACGGGTGGCCCAGCTGGAGATCTTCTTTGCCGACAACAAGGCAGGGCACGAAAATCTTTCGCCCGATGACGAGGAGCGCTTTTCCGCTCTGGCCACGGGCTTTGGACAGGTCAACCTGCTCACCACGGCGGGGG
This sequence comes from Clostridia bacterium, assembly GCA_017507905.1. GTDB lineage: Bacteria > Bacillota > Clostridia > Oscillospirales > CAG-272 > UMGS1865. The sequence continues at coordinate 31,029 of JAFWAA010000023.1, forward strand.
AGGCCGAGCTGCGCACCTCCAAGGGCGGAAAATGCACCCTGATCGGGGGCGACCGCCTGCGCCGCGCCATCGAAAAGGGGGACGCTCCTCCTGCCGAGGTGCAGGGCAACGATCGCAAAAAGGAGCGCATCCTGCAGGGAGACGAGCCGTTTCTGCGCCTGCTTGACGTCAGCGACGCCACGGGGCGTGTGCATGACAAGAAGCAATCCAAGTTCCGCCAGATCAACCGCTTTCTCGAGCTGATCCGCGATTGCCTTTCCGCCCTTCCCAAGGAGGGGGAGCTTCGCATCTGCGATCTCTGCTGCGGAAAGAGCTATCTTTCCTTTGCGGTGTACCATTATTTTACCTACGTCCTCGGACGTCGCGTGCGCATGACGGGCGTGGATCTCAAGCCCGACGTGATCGCCTACTGCAACGAGGTGGCAGGGAAGCTGGGCTTTGACGGTCTGGAATTCCTTTGCGGTGACGTGGGACGCTACGATGCGGGGGAGCACGTGCATATGGTCATCTCGCTCCACGCCTGCGACACGGCAACCGACCTTGTGCTGGAGCGGGCGATGACATGGGACGCCGACGTGATCCTCTCCACCCCCTGCTGCCACCACGAGCTCAATCACACGCTCAACTGCGCGCCGCTTGCCTTTATCGCCGAGCATTCCATGCTTCGGCAGAAGCTGTGCGACGCCGCCACCGACGCGCTCCGTCTTAAGCTCCTGGCGTCCGTGGGCTACGCCGTTTGCGCGCTGGAGCTGATCGACCCCGAGGAGACCCCCAAGAATATCATGCTGCGCGCGCTCAAAAGACCGCACTTCGATCCCGCGTCCCCTGAGGCGGAGGCACTGCGCGCGGAATACGCTGCAGCAAGAGCCTTCTTACTGGGCGGCTGAGGAGGAAAACGCCATGTTCAAGCTCTTTTCCCGAAAAAAGGATCCCAACAGCAAGCAATACCGTTGGGAGATGGCCAGACAGATGGCCAATCATCATATCCGCTACGTCACCGAGAAGATCGACGGCGTGGACGAGGTCATCGGCAAGAACGGTGGACTCAACATCCGCGACGACGAACTTCTGGTCTTTGCCTCGGCAGACGTGATCTTCCGTTGCAAGATCGAGCAGATGCAGGCCTGGGAGCTGCTCTCCAAGGACGGCGTCGTGATCACCGCGCCCGACCTTGAGCACGAGGGGCGCGAGCGCACCATCATCGTCTTTTACGTTTACTACCGTTGACCGAAAAAAAGAAAAGCGCCGCCTCTCCGTTCTTGAAGAAGCGGTGCTTTTTCGCGCTTTCGGCAGTGCCCGCCACTGCTCCTTTGGACCTGCGCAAAAGGCCTTTGAGGAGGTCGGCCCCGTTTTTTTTGAAAAAATGCAAAAAAACTCTTGACAAATCCGGCAGAAGGGTATATACTGTTAAAAAATCCAAACCGATGAGGAAGAGGAGTAGCAGGCGTAAGCCCTTTTTCAGCGAGCCGCGGACGGTGAAAGCGTGGCAAAGGAGCGGCTGTGAATGGACTTCCGAGGGCGGACCGAAGGGCGGCAACGCTTGGTAGGCTCCGACGGGGCGCGCGCCCGTTACCCATAGCGCCGCATATGTCTCGTATGCGCAGAGGGGAAAAGCAAAGCTTTTCTAACCGGGTGGTACCGCGGATCTGTTGATTCGTCCCGATCATGATGCATGATCGGGGCTTTTTGTTTTTCATTGAAAGGAGAAACCGTATGTTTATTTTGCAGGAGCGATGGCGAGGCTGACAGAGCTTTTTCGCTTACGTCGATCCGTCAATCCATTTCAAATCCAATTCATAGAAAAGAGGAAAAATACCATGAAAAAATTCGTTTCGATCCTGCTGGCAGCTCTTATGCTTGCCCTTTCCGCGCTGACGCTGGCCTCCTGCAACACCCGGGACATGACCCCTGCCGAGAAGATCGCGGCAGGGGAAGCGCTCAAGGTGGGCGTGATCCAATACATGAGCCATCCTTCTCTTGACAACTGCTACGAGGGCATTCGCGAGGCGCTTCTCGATTCGGGCATCAAGATGGACATCAAGCGCCAGACCGGCTCTGCCGCCTCCGCTGATTCGGATTGCGGCATTACCGCCGAGAACATGGTGGCCGCAGGCTACGACATCCTCATCGCCATCGCAACCCCTGCCGCCGAGGCTGCCTTCGCCGCAACCGAGAATACCGACATTCCCGTGATCTTCTGCGCCGTATCCGACCCCGTCAAGGCCAACCTGGTCGAGAGTGCGGAGGCCCCCGGTGACAATTGCACGGGAACCTCCGACGTGCTTGACCTTGCCGCACAGCTTGCGCTGATCCGCGCAATGCAGCCCGACGTCAAGAGCATCGGCGTGCTTTACACCTCCTCCGAGAGCAATTCGCTCTCCAATCTCGCCGTATTCCGCACCCTGTGCGAGCAGAACGGCATTGAGCTGGTCTCCAAGGCCGTGCAATCGGCATCGGATATTCCTGCATCTGCCGCAGATCTTGCCTCCCGCGTGGACTGCATCAACAACTTTACCGACAACAACGTCGTCAACAATCTTTCCGTCGTTCTGACGGCGGCAGAGAATAACGGCATTCCCGTTTACGGCTCCGAGGTGGAGCAGGTCAAGAAGGGCTGCCTTGCGGCCGTTTCCATCGATTACGTGGCACTTGGCAAGGTGACGGGCGAGATGGCGCTGGACGTTCTGCGCGGAGCGGACGCCGCAACGCTTGCGGTCAAGACCATCACCGACGCCACCCCCGTGATCAACACCGAGGTCCTCGAGGCGCTTGGCATGACCATGCCCGAGGCATACCGCGAGATCGCCGACACCGTCGTTACGGAGTGACCGATACCAAATCTACCGAAAACTGCATGATGCTATGCAGAGAAAGGAGGGGCTATGCAGATCCTGCTTGCCACCTGTGAGGTCTTTTTGAAGTCCGGCTTTGTGTTTTCCCTGATCGCCATGGGCTACTATATTTCCTACACCATATTGGATTTCCCCGATCTGACGGTGGAGGGCACCTTCCTCTCGGGAGCGGCGGTCTTCGCCATTCTCATCAGTAAGGGAGTCAACGCGTGGATCGCGCTGATCCTGTCCTTCTTCGTCGGCTTCCTCTTTGGAACGCTGACGGGCGTTTTGCACGTCAAGCTTCGCATTCGTCCGCTGCTTTGCGGCATTCTCGTCTCCACCGCCCTCATCACGGTCAATCTGATCGCCGTGAGCGCGGGCATGACGGGGGATTTCTCCGGAGAATCCACTTCCCAGATCTCCTATGGACGCGGCGCGCCGACCCTGGACAATATTTTTCCCCTCAACCTGATCCCCGCACGCATTCCCGGGCTGAATCTGGCCCTGCGTGAGCTGATCCTGTTTGCGCTGGTGGCGATCCTGTTCAAGCTTCTCATGGATTGGTTCCTGTCCACCAAGCGCGGAATGCTGCTTCGCGCAACGGGAAGCAACGACCGCTTTGTGACCACCATGGCCAAGGACTGCGGCAACAGCAAGATCCTGGGTCTTGGCATCGGCAACGCCTACGCCGCCGTGGCGGGTGCGCTTTATACGCACATCAGCGGCAACGTCAACCAGGGCATGGGCATCGGAACCGTGGTGATCGGTCTGGCCTCCCTGATCATCGGCCTGTCGGTCTTCAAGAAGGTGCGCTTTCTCCGTCAGAGCACCAAGGTCATTCTCGGTGCGATCCTGTACCAGCTCTGCCTGACGGTGGCGCAAAAGCTTGGCGTGCCGAGCGCGTATAACAAGCTGATCATGGCGGTGCTCTTTACGGGTGCATTGCTCCTGAGCCGTCACGGCACGCGCGCCAAGGCGGCGACCAAGCATGCGCAGGAGGTGAAAAAATGTTAGAGCTTCAACGCATCACCAAGATCTATAACCCGGGAGAGGTGACCGAGAACTGCCTCTTTCAGGATTTTTCCCTGCAGATCGCGGACGGCGAATTCGTTTCGGTCGTCGGCTCGAACGGAAGCGGAAAGACATCGCTGCTCAACATCATCTGCGGATCCATTCCCGTGGAGAGCGGAAGGCTGCTTCTGGACGGGAAGGACATTACGCATCTTCCCGAATACCGCCGCTACGAGCAGATCGGCAGAGTGTATCAGAATCCCGCCATGGGGAGCTGCCCCGATCTGACCATTCTCGAGAATCTCTGCCTTGCGGAGAACAAAAACAAGCGCTTTGGCTTCGGCCGCGCCGTGGACCGCAAGCGTGCGGCGCAGTTTGCCGAGATGCTTCGCCCCCTGGGACTTGGGCTTGAGGAAAAGCTGGACGTCCTCGTGGGTGCGCTTTCGGGCGGACAGCGGCAGGCGCTCTCCCTGCTAATGGCAACGATGACGCCCATTCGCTTTCTCATTCTCGACGAGCATACCGCTGCTCTTGACCCCAAGACGGCCGAGATCATCATGGAGCTGACCGACCGCATCGTGCGCGAAAAGGGCTTGACCGCCATCATGGTCACGCACAATCTGCGCTATGCGGTGGAATACGGCAGCCGTATGCTGATGATGCACAAGGGGAACGTGATCCTAGATAAGGCGGGCGAGGAAAAGGCCGCCGTCACGGTCGCGGATCTTCTCGCTACCTTTAACGACATCAGCATCGAGTGCGGAAATTAACAAAAAAAGAGCAGACGCCCTGCAAATTGCGTGGACGTCTGCTCTTTTTTTCTTGTTTTGACCTGCTTGTAAAGTTTTCTTTCCGATCGTTTCAGCGGGATGTTTTGGCGATGCGGTGCTTCTTTCGGTAGGCGGTGGGGGAGAGCCCGTCGGCGAATTTTTGAAACACGCGGCAGAAGTAGTTGGGGTTGGGGAAGCCGACCATCTCGGAAAGCTGTGCGATGGAGACCTCGCTGTCACGCAGAATGCGCTTGGCGCAGGTGATGCGGTAGCGGTTCAGGTACTGAATGGGGGGCATACCCACCTCACGCGAAAAACGGCGGTGCATATAGTTGACCGAAAGGGAGGTCAGCTCTGCCAGATCCCCCTCGCTCACGTGCTCGGCGTAATGGCGGTGAATGTGGTCGAGGATCTTGCGCATAGGGGGGGAGATCTTCTCGGCCGCCTCCAGCGTGGCCTTGGCGTGAAGGGCCAGCAGACGGTAGAGGGCGCCCAGCGTATAGTGGTGATCCTCGGCGTGCTGATAATTGGAGAGATCGCAAAGATCCCGAAACACCGCAAAGGCGCGGTCGATATAGGGGCAGGGGTAGACGGCGTTCTGCGCGGGAATGCCTGCCCGCTCCAGTACCTCGCCGACCGTGTCTCCCTCCAGCAGCATCCAGTATTGCTCCGCAGGGGGGCTGTCCTCGGTCATGCGGTACCACTGCGGCGCCTCGGGCGTCATGAGGAACATACAGGGGCCCTCATACACCTCTCCCTGATAGAGAAAGCGTCCGCCCTTCATAAAGTGCAGGGCATAGCGAGGGCGGCGCATCACGGAGGTGGCGTATCCCGGCCACGGGCAGCTGTGGCCAAAGGAATAGACGAACAGGGAGCTGTTGCGCAGCTTGCCCGTGTCGTAATAGTTTTCCGCACGGTCGGGCTCGTAGAAAAAGCGTTGCATACCTTCCTCCTCCTTTTGGAAGAAACCTTCCTTGCGCGCCGCGCGTTTTGCACGGGCGCCTACTAAATCTATTCTATCACGCTTTTTTTCTTCTGTCAAGAAAAAAGGTGTGAAAAAGGAAGAAAAAGGTGTGAAATGTTCATTTACAAGTGCAGATTTTTATGTTATAATAAAAGCACTATAAAAAAGGAGGGCTTTTTTGTGAAAAATTCCAAATGGATCGTTCGCATTGCATTGCTGCTGCTCATCTGCACGATGGTGCTTAGTGCAGTTGCCTGCAATCAGACCCCCGCGGACGGACCGGGTACCGATCCCGTTGAGACCGATCCCGTGACCGACCCCGTCAATCCCGGAACCGACCCTGAGACAGACCCCGATACCAACCCCGAGACCGACCCCGAGACCGATCCCGAGGTGGACGCAAGCCTGCCCGAGCTTGACCTGGGCGGTACGGAATTCACCGTTCTGCTCCGCACGGGCGACGAGTACATCAACGACATCGGCATCATGAAGGTCTTTGAGAGCTCCTCGTCGATTGACCGCGCCGTTTATACGCGCAACAGAGCGGTGATGGATAAGTACAATATGATCTTCAACTTCAAGCAGACCGGATCCTTCTCCTCCGACGTGTCCACGGGACGTGCACGCCCCGATCAGTACGATATTCTCGTCGGCATGGGACGTGAGATCTTCAACGGCATCATTGCCGGCTACTACGCCGATTGGAACGACCTTAAGTACGTTGACCTCACCCAGCCCTACTGGGCACAGAGCGCGATCGACCAGTGGTCCACTCCGGGTGGAAAGCTCTTTGCCATGAACGGCGACCTCTCCTATATGTCCGTGGGTAACTCTACGGCGATGTTCTTCAACAAGAGCATCATCAGCGAGGTTGGCGTAACCTCTCCCTATCAGCTGGTTTATGACGATGCATGGACGGTCGAGGCCTTCATTCAGATGGTCACCGACTGCGACAGCAACATGGACGGTGACGGCTCCGGCAACATCGCCAGCGACGGCTTCGGCTATGCTACGCAGGGCTGGCGCGGACCGATATACGCTACCTTCTGCGGCGGCGTTGGCGCACTGGAGAAGAAGAGTGACGGTACCTACAAGATCGGTATCGAAAAGGAGAGCGTTGCCGATGTCATTCAGGATTACATCGATATGATCGTTACCACCGACGTGGCACACTACGGCGAGCTTGGCGCAGTACGTCAGGCCTTCCAGGGCGGCAGAGTTGCCTTCCTGGATGACAACGTGCAGTGCGCCGTCAGCTTCAGCGGCACGGCCCTCGACTTTGGCATTCTGCCTTGGCCCAAGGCTGCTTCGCGCGGCAATTACGTCAGCCTTGTCGGCTCGGGAACCAACACCTTTGCCGTTTACGGCAACATGAGTGAGGAGGCCATGGATGCATCCTCCGCCGTGCTTGAGGCAATGGCTCTCTACGGCAAGCATGAGGTTCTGGATTACTACTACGGCACCGTTCTTTCCTACCAGGGCACCAAGGATGAGGACTCTCTGGCTATGCTGGAGATCATTCACGATTCGCTCTTCTATGACTTTGCGCATTATGCTTGCTTCGGCGGCATTGGCGACGTGGTGAAGAGAGTCATCGAGGATTCCGGAACCTACGGTGGAAGCATCTACACGGGTATTGCCCACCTCAGGGACCAGACCATGGTTGATCTTGAGGTATGGTATCTGCTTGACCTTGAGGAGTGACCCCTCTAAGCGATAAAGAGAAAACGATTGCAAAACGACTTATTGATTTGATCAGTTCAAGCAACAGAACGGGGTTGCTTCCGCAGCTCCGTTCTTCGCTTCCCTTGACCAAGAAACGGAGGAATGATGAAAACAAAAACTTCCCTTCGCATTTTCCTTTTCCTGCTTTGTGCAGCTTGCGTCCTGCCTCTCGTGGGATGCCAGACCACGCCCGATCCCGTGGAGACCGATCCCGTGACCGATCCTGTGACCGATCCTGCGACCGACCCCGAGACCGATCCCGACAGCAACCCCGAAACCGATCCCGAGACCGACCCCGAGGACGAGTATGTCCTGCCCGAGCTTAACATGGGCGGCAAGGAGTTTACCGTTCTGCTCCGCACGGGCGACGAGTACGTCAACGATATTGGCATCATGAAGGTCTTTCAGAGCTCCTCGTCGATCGACCGCGCCGTTTATACGCGCAACAAAGCGGTGATGGATCAGTACAGCATGATCTTCAACTTCAAGCAGACCGGATCCTTTGCGGAAGACGTATCCGCGGGACGTGCGCGCCCCGATCAGTACGGCATTCTCGTCGGCCACGGCCGCGAGATCTTCAGCGGCATTGTTGCCGGCTACTACGCCGATTGGAACAACCTTGAGCACGTTGACCTCACGCAGTCCTACTGGGCACAGAGTGCGATCGAGCAGTGGTCCACTCCCGCAGGCAAGGTCTTTGCCATGAACGGCGACCTTTCCTATATGTCCATCGGTAACGCTACGGCAATGTTTTTCAACAAGAGCATCATCGAGGAGGTCGGCGTGACCTCTCCCTATCAGTTGGTTTATGACGATGCATGGACGGTCGAGGCCTTCATTCAGATGGTCACCGACTGCGACAGCAACCTGGACGGAGACGGCTCCGGTAGTGCGCTGACCGACACCTTCGGTTATGCAACCGAGCGTTGGCGCGGACCCGGCTTCGTTACCTTCTGCGGCGGCGTTGGCGCGCTGGAGAAGAAGAACGATGGCACCTACAAGATCGGCATCGCCAAGGAGAGCGTTGCCGACGTGATCCAGGATTACATTGATATGATCATGACCACTGACGTTGCCCTCTACGGCTCGCTCGGTGACACCCGTAACGCCTTCCAGTCCGGACGCGCTGCCTTCCTGGATGACAACGTCAAGTGCGCGGTCAACTTCAGCGGCACGGCCCTCGACTTTGGCATTCTGCCTTGGCCCAAGGCCTCCACGCGCGGCGATTACGTCAGCCCCGTAGGCTCGGGAACCAACACCTTTGCCGTTTACGGCAACATGAGCGAGCAGGCGATGAAGGAATCCTCCGCCGTGCTTGAGGCGATGGCTCTCTACGGTCAGCGTGACGTTCTGGACTACTACTACGGCACCGTTCTTTCCTACCAGGGAACCAAGGACGAGGATTCTCTGGCGATGATGAAGATGATCCACGACGCCCTTTTCTACGATTTCGCGGCTTATTCCAGCTTCGGCGGAATCGCTGACGTTGTGCAGAGAGTCATTGAGGACTCCGGAACGTACGGTGGAAATATCTACACGGCAATTTCTCACCTCGAGGAGCAGACCATGGTCGATCTTGAACTGTGGTATCTGCTTGACCTTGAGGAGTGATCTCGCTGTGGACAAACGGCTGATTTAAGCGTACAGTTAGCAAAAGGACGGGGCCGTATATCACGGCTCCGTTCTCTGCTTCCTTCAAAAAGGAGTAACCATGAACAAAAAGCTTTCCTTTCGTATTCTGCTTTTCCTGCTTTGCGCAGCTCTCATGCTGCCGCTCGTGGGATGCCAGACCACACCCGACCCCGTGGAGACCGATCCCGTGACCGATCCCGTGACCGATCCTGCGACCGATCCCAAAACCGACCCCGAAACTGCCCCCGAAACTGACCCCGAGACCGAGCCCGAGACCGAGCCCGAGGACAAGGACACCATGTGGACCTACACGCATGAGGCGGGCGGAATGCTGGTGCGCAACATCACGATCAAGACGGACAAGGGCGGCGATCCCATAGAGATCATTCAAGCAACGGATATCCACGTCAATTACCTCAACGACCGAGACCTCGCGGGAGATCAGGACGTGATCAATATCGCCAATTCCTATTGGCTGGCCAACGGCGCTTCCTTGCCCGGAATTCAGCGCGTGCTCAACCTGGCCAAGGACGCCGATCAGTTGGTCGTTACGGGCGACCTGATGAGCTATATCGGCTACGGCTGCCTGGAGTTTTTGGATGAGCACCTGTTTACCGACGAATTTGAGGGCCGCATCATGGCGTCGCTCGGTAACCACGAGACTTATGCCGGCCGATCGGGAACCGAGGCCGAGGTCAAGGCGTACATCGAGCGCATCGCACAGGTCTGGCCGAACGATCCCACGTACAGCTCTAAGGTGCTTGGCGAGAAGGTGATGCTCATTCAGATGGACAATGCGAGCAGCACTGACATTCCCGGTGTGGGCACTTGCTTCTACCAGGAGCAGGTCAGCCTCCTGCGTGCGGATCTGGAGACAGCGAGAGAAAAGGGCTACGTGGTGCTGCTGTTCTATCATATTCCGATCGCTACGGGAAATCCGAAGGACTACCGCAGCATCTCGCCCTATAACGGTGAGCAGGCCAACTTCTATTCGAGCGGCGTAGGACGCTATTCCACGGGCGCATCCAAGGAGATCTACACGCTGATCACGGAGAACGCCGACATCATCAAGGGTGCCTTCTGCGGCCACGTGCACAACGACTACTACACCAACATCAAGGGCACGGGTCAGAACGGCACGGGTCACCTGATCCCGCAGTACATCGTGCGTTGCAATCCCTACGAAAACGGACATACGTTCCGCATCATCGTGGAATAACGCTTGCCCGACACGGAAGAAGGGAAGGGGCTGCCGAGGCAATATCGCTTCGCAAAACCGTAGGATTTTCCCTGTTTTCAAGAGGATCGTCTATTGACATTTTTTACCCCATCGGTTATAATCACAAGTGGACGGAGTAGCGAGGCTCGTTGCTCCGTTCTGCATTCTTACCGCACGGTACGTGCAGAAAGGAAGTTTTATGAACCGTTTGCCTATGTTCCGTCTTCTGCTGCTCCTGCTTTGTGCAGCCTTTGTTCTGCCGCTTGTGGGATGCCAGACCACGCCCGATCCCGTGGAGACCGATCCCGTGACCGATCCCGTGACCGATCCTGCGACCGATCCTGCAACCGATCCTGCGACCGATCCCGAGACCGATCCTGCAACCGAGCCTGAGACGGAGCCCGAGACCGAGCCCGTGGACACCATGTGGACCTACGTTCACGAGAAGAGCGGCGTGCTCACGCGCGAGATCACCATTCAGTCGGGCAAGGGCGGATCCCCTGTTGAGATCATTCAGATCTCGGATATTCACTTCAATTACTGCAACGCGCAGGATTTTGAGGAGAAGAATCCCGCAATCATGAGCACCTATGAGTACCGGAAATGGCTTGCAAACGGAGAATCCGTGTCGAACGCGAAACGGTGTCTCAGCCATGCCAAAGAGGCCGATATGCTGGTCTTGACCGGTGACACGTTGGACTACCTTTCTCACGGCTGTATTGAGCTGACGCAAAAAAATCTGCTTGAGCCATGGAAGGACGCGATCCTGGCCTCTCCCGGAAACCACGAGCCGCTGCGGCAGATGCAGGGGGTGGTCGAGGATACGACCTCGCTGCAATCCCGTCAGGATCTTTTGCAGTCGATCTGGCCTCACGATCTGCATTATGCCTCCTTCGTGCTGAAGGGCAAGGTCATGCTGATCCAGTTGGATAATGCCAGCATGTGCGAGGAGGGTGGCTCTGCCTTCCTGCAAGAGCAGATCGAGCCCTTCAAGGCTGATCTTGCGAAGGCCAGAGAAAAGGGCTACGTGGTGCTTCTGTTCTACCACATCCCGATCGCTACGGGAAATCCCGAGGATTACCGCAGCATCTCGCCTAACAACGGGGATCAGGTCAACTTCTATTCGAGCGGCGTAGGACGCTACTCCAAGGGCGCGTCCAAGGAGATCTACACACTGATCACGGACAACGCCGACATCATCAAGGGCACCTTCTGCGGCCACGTGCACAACGACTACTACACCAACATCAAGGGCACGGGTCAGAACGGCACGGGTCACTTGATCCCGCAGTATATTATGACTGCCAGTGCGTATCAGCAAGGCCATATTTTCCGCATCATCGTGGAGTGATCCTCGCGCTTAAGGAACGAAAAAAGCCGCCATCCTTCTGCTGCTCGTTCTTAAGGACAGTTTCTGAGAATTAAGAACTACGAGCATTGCGAAGGCGAAGAAAGATACGAGAACATTTCGGTGTTTCTCGTATTTTTCTTTTTTGCACATTTGCAGATTTTCCGTCTTTATAGTACACTTAAAGCACCTAAGGAAAGGAAGGTGCAATATATGGAAAAGTACATTAAAGAAAACGGAATTACCTACGAACTCAGAGGCGAGCAATATTACCCCTTGCTTGAACTTCCCGAACAAAAGGAAATCGGCAAGTACGGAAGATTGCACCTCGAATATCTCAAAGCGCATCGCAAAGGTCGTTACACAAATATTCTCTCGGAAGGTGCTCTCAATCAGCGGCTCTATGAGATTGACGTTGAAGCTAAAACGATGGTGGAAAGCATTATCTCTCGCGTTGCTACCGAAAGAGGTATTGATGAAAACTTGAAATCTCACGATATGCTCCGTTGGGTTGCCGAGATGAACAACATCAAAGCAAGCGCGGAAGAAATCGTTTTGCGGGAGGTGGTCTACGTATGAGGTCAATCCTGCAAGAACTGTGGCACGGAAATATCTGCTCTCAGACCGATAGCCGAAACAACTCTCCCGAAATGAAGCAGCTTATGGAATTTATGGCGCGGCATCACGATGACCTGCTCAAAACAATGACCGACGAACAAAAGGAAATCTTTGAAAAGTTCGACGATTGTTGGAGCGAATACGTGAGCTGCGCCGAGGAAGCCATCTTTACATACGCATTCAAGCTCGGAATGCAGATCGCGATAGAAACATTAACTGAATAGCCCACGAGGGCTGACAGAAAAAGCTGTCAGCCCTTATAGGTTTGAACGGTTGATAAGTTCATAGAAATATGATATAATAAACTCACCGATAAATAAGAATTTATGGAGCAATGTCCATAATTGTATTAGTTTGCAACTTTAAGTTGCCAAAACGCAAATATAGGTTGGTAGATTTCGCTTTGTCTGTGTTGTATAATTAGTTGTGTAAAGGAGGTAAGGTATATGAGCTTTGCAGAAAATCTGAAACAACTAAGAAAAGAGAAACAAATATCGCAGGAGGAGTTAGCGGAGATTCTTGATGTGAGTCGTCAAGCCGTTTCAAAATGGGAACAAGGAATTGGCTACCCGGAAGTGGAAAAGTTGTTGTTGCTTTCAAGTAAATTGAGTGTTTCGCTGGACAGTTTAATGGAAACGGAGATTGCGCAAAAATCCAATACCCAAAAGCAGAATGTAACAGGAACAATCACGATAACATCACCAATTGAACGTGTAATTGCTACTTGTCATAAGGTTGTGTCTTCTCAAAAAATGTCTGGTGGAAAAGCATCGCCACAGTATGCACTTTTCGGTAAAAATGAAGGAAAAGGATTATTCGGTGAAGAACCAACCACTTTTTTAGGTTGGTATGCAAACGAAGAGGATATTTCAAAAGAGCTTATGGAAATCCACAATGCAATTGTGAATGGGATCGCAACGTATACGTTGAAGTACAATGTTCGCACGAAAAAAAGGTTGCTTGGAATAAAAATAGAATCAGAATAACAAGTAGTCAAATTCCAATTTATCGGTATAAACAACACAAAACAGGGCTGACGGATTGATTTCCGTCAGCCCTCAAACATTTCAAAAGTTATTTACCGCGCTTATCCCATTCCTTTTTCAGTATCGCATACTGATAGGTGTTCTCGTAGATAGGATAGCCGTTTTCGTCATTCACAAAGGATATGAACTCCATAAATAATCCTTCTTGGCGCATACCGAGCTTTTCGCAGAGTTTCTGACTTGCAATATTATAGTCCTCCGTATATGCATAGAGCCTACGTGCGCCTTTCTCGTTAAAAAGATAGTCGAATACAGCGTTAGCCGCTTCGTATGCATATCCCTTGCCGTGATAATCCTTATTCAGCATCCAACAAGGGCTATACGTATCATCGGAATATCCGCCCTCCGAACAGTCTTCCTCCATACCTTCTCCGTCGGGGTGAACGAAGATCTCGCCGATCACCTTGCCGGTATCCTTCAGCTCAATGGCAAAATAGCAATCGGTTTCCATGCGCTTGACAGCTTCCTCTTTGGCTTCATCCATCGAGGATATTTTCATATCAAAAAAGCAATGCACCGTTGGCTCGTGCAGATATTCAAACAAATCCACCGCATCATTTTCCGTAAACGGACGAAGTATCAGTCTTTCTGTTGTAATCATAGTCAATCCTCCAAAATTTTATTGAGTTTTCTTTGCTTTGATATTGGCATTCAATGTCAGATAAAGCATAACCGTAAATATTGCACTTAACGTACACGATGCAAGCGCACTGAGCCAAACACCATTGAGTTCAAGAAAAGGTGTCAAGGCAAACAATGCTCCAATCGGGAAAACAAGCGTACCGAAGAATGATGTAAGCATTGAACGAACAGGTCTTTCGAGTGCGGTGAAATAGGACGAGAAGCACATATCCACCCAACCCGTAAGATAAGAAAGGGAGAATAGCTTCATACCGATGATGCTGACCGCCAAAAGCTCGGTATCCTCGGGTTTGACGAACAAAGGCGCTACATACTGACCTGCGAACATCATAAACAGGAGTGAAGCTGCGGATAGAACGATAGCTCCGAGAATAATGCGATGGAATATCGCTTTTACTTTACTCATAAGTCCTGCGCCGTAGCAATAGCTGATGGCAGGTTGGAGTGAGTCGCACATACCGAACACGAGCATTCCGATGATGCTATCCACGTACATGATAACCGAGAATGCAGCAAGAGCGGTTGTGCCACCGTATTTGAGCAAAAAGAAATTATACACGATAGACATAATCGACATCGAGATACTACTGAAGAATTCACTTGATCCGTTGGCGAGGATGCGGAAGAACACTGCCTTTTCAATCTTGCCTTTGGTATAGTACAAATCCATACGCTTCTTTCGGAAAAGGATAAGCGTAATGACCGAACCAAGAGCCATTGCAAGACAGCTTGTAAATGCCGCCGCCCATACGCCTTGACCAAGGAAAACGATGAGAATTACATCAAGTACAATGTTGAATGCTTGTGTTCCTATGCTTAACCACATAGAAAGCCGTTCCTTGCCGCAAGCACGGAGGTAGTTGTCGGTAGCGTGGTAGATCAGCATCAACGGAGCGAAAGCGGCGTAAACACGAGTATAAGTAATGCCGTATTCAATAGCCTGCTCGGTAGCACCCGGTGCGAGAAACCGCACGAACGGCTCGGCAAATATAAATCCAACCGCACCTACAATGCAGGAAATCAAGAAAATGAGTTTTAGTGTGAAGGTGAACACCTGCGATGCTTCTTCACGCTTCTTTTCTCCAAGCAAAATCGAGATACGTGCGGATGCTCCCGTGGCTATTAAATTAGCAAAGCCAAACACAATCATAATGATCGGCATAATGAGATTGACGGCAGCAAGTGCATCCTCACCGATAAACCGACCAACGAACAACCCGTCAGCAATCTGATAGAGCGCACCAAACGCCATTGTTATCATAGATGGTATCGCACAATTGAAGAACAGCTTCGTTGGCGATAGTTTTTCAAAAATCTCGGAATCCATAGTGTAAAACCTCCTAAAAAACAAAAATAGAGCCTCGGCTATTGCTAAACAATAACCCAAGCTCACTTGGACACCTAATCCGGCATTACGGTACTACGGTACACAGCCTCCGGTGACGAATCATTCTGTTGGTATTTATTATATCATCAAATTCTAAATAAGTCAATGACATTATTCCCAAAAATCAAAAAATGTGCAAAAAGCTCTTGACAAAAGTACGATTTCGTATTATAATATCAAAGTACGAAATCGTATTTTACAAAGGAGAACCGTAATGAGAAATTTATCACGAAAATTGACACTTGCGCTCAATAAAATAGACATTGTTTATTTGGCAAACGAAAACAAAAAGACGATCAGCGACGCAGAGTACTGCTTTATGTATGCTCTTGACGACGCGCTCCCTCACTCACAGAAGGAGATAAGCGAGGAATGGCTCATTCCGAAAACCACAATAAATTCGATAGCGAAAAAATATGAGCGCGAGGGCTATATCAATTTTTCACGTGTTCCCGGCGCACGCAGAGAAATGATGATCACGCTGACGGACATCGGCAGCGAGTACGTAAAGAATCAGCTTGCTTTTATGTATCGCGCAGAGGAAATCGCTACACGAAAAACGGTGGAGCAGTTCGGTGAGGAATTTATAGAAATTATAGAGGCATACGGTAAAAATTTAAAAGATGCCTTTGTTACCGACGAAAAGAAAGACGGTCAATAACTGTTTGGGAGATAACATGCGAATTCAATTATCGGATCACTTCCATTACAGAAAGCTGTTGGCGTTCACCCTGCCGTCAATCGCGATGATGGTCTTTACTTCTATTTATAGCTTGGTGGACGGCTTCTTTGTGTCAAACTTCGTGGGGAAAACAGCTTTTTCCGCTATCAATTTGATAGGCCCCGTTTTTTCTATCGTCGGTTCTCTCGGTATGATGATCGGCGCGGGAGGAACGGCAATCGTTGGTAAGACTCTTGGGGAAAAAGAACCCGAGAAGGCAAATAAATACTTTTCAATGCTGATCTTTACCGTTCTTATGATCGGCACTGTAACCGCAATCATAGGGTGGTTTATAACAGAACCTTTGGCGGTCATGCTCGGCGCGGAAGGACAAATGCTTGAGGATTGTATCGTATACGGGCGCATTAGCTTTCTTGGCTCACCCTTTTTTATGCTTCAATTTTCCATGCAGACCTTTTTCATAACAGCTGAAAAGCCAAGGCTTGGTCTTGCCGTTACCGTTCTTGGCGGCGTTTCCAATATGATACTCGACGCGCTTTTGATCGCTGTATTTCCGCTCGGTGTGCTTGGCGCGGCGGTTGCTACTACGCTTGCTCAGGTAATAGCTACGCTTTTTGCACTGATATACTTTGCGTTTCCGAATAACAGCCTGCTGCACCTTACCTTCAAGACGAGAATATACGGCAGAGTGTTAGGGTCGGCGTGCGTCAACGGCTCATCCGAAATGGTTACAAACATAGCGTATTCCATCGTTACCATATTGTATAATACGCTTCTTTTGAGGTACTATGGAGAGGACGGTGTCGCAGCATACGGCGTCCTTATGTACGTTGGCTTTATCTTTTCCGCCATCTATTACGGATACTCAATGGGTGTTGCTCCCGTGATCAGCTACAACTACGGCGCGGCGAACCACAAGGAAATGAAGAATTTGTTTCGCAAGAGTATGGTGCTGATCACGTTCTTTGGCATTACGATGCTCGCAATATCTCAACTCGCAACACCTCTGCTCTCAAAGATCTTCGTTGGATACGATAAAGAATTGTACGATCTGACCTGCCACGCAATGCGTATATATTCAATATCCTTCCTCTTTATGGGAGTGGCGGCGTTTGGATCTTCCTTCTATACGGCGTTGAACAACGGCGTAATATCCGCCGTTATATCCTTCGTCAGAACCTTTGTTTTTGAGATAGGTTGCATTCTTCTTTTGCCGTTTGTATTTGGAGAGGAAGCCATCTGGTGGGCAGTCGTTGCGTCGGGTGCTGCCTCTACGCTTCTGACGGTTATCTTCTTCGTCGCATATCGAAAGAAGTATCAATATGCTTGATAACAGACCGGAAAATAGGGCTGACGAAATCAATCGTCAGCCCTCAAAAATTGCGTTGCAGAAAGCAAAGAAATATTTATTGTCTTTCAAGCAGAGGCTTTGCCAAAATGTCATCTTTTCTTGTGATCAGATCATCCGTCGCAATTGCCGCTTCAAGAGCATCCGTGCCTA
>JAFWAA010000024.1 GCA_017507905.1 Clostridia bacterium
AAGGGGAGGGCAGGGCAGGGAAGGGGCGAGGCGTGAAAAAAGAAGGGCGGGGAAGGGGGTTTTCCTCCTTTGCTTTTCTGCGGAGAAGTCTGTGCGCGGAAAGCTCTTTTTTTCGAAATTCTGCAAAAAGATATTGCAATTATCGGGGAATTGTGCTATAATATTGAAGATAGATACTGTTCCTCGGCGTCTTTTGGCCGAAAACTTGCATTCGGAAAGGAAATTATCAGCATTATGGGAAAAATTATCTCGTTCGCCAACCAAAAGGGCGGCGTTGGCAAGACGACCTCTGCCGTCAATATCGCGGCTTCCTTGGGCGTTCTTGGCTACAAGGTGCTTCTGATCGACCTTGATCCGCAGGGAAATGCCACCAGCGGTGTGGGCATCATGAAAAAAACGCTCAAATCCACCGTCTTTGACCTTCTTACCACCGACACGACTGCCGAATCGGTCATTCTGAAGACGCCCTACGACAATCTCTCCGTCATTCCCGCAAACACCACGCTGGCTCGTGCCGAGTACGAGCTTGGCGACGTGGAGAACGGCGAATTCGTGATGAAGAACAAGCTTTCCGCCGTGCGCGACCGCTTTGACTACGTCATCATCGACTGCCCTCCCTCCCTCGGCATGCTCACGGTCAACGCCATGTCGGCCAGCGACGGCGTCGTGATCCCCATGCAGTGCGAATTCTTCGCCCTTGAGGGGCTTTCTCAGCTGATGTTCACCATCAGCCGCATCAAGCAGCACTACAACAAGGAGCTGAACGTGACGGGAATCCTCGTTACCATGCACAATAACCGCCTGATCCTCTCCATGCAGGTCATCAACGAGCTGAAGAAGCACTACGCGGACAAGCTCTTTGAGACCACGATCTCCCGAAACGTCAAGGTCTCCGAGGCTCCAGGCTTCGGCGCGCCCGTTTACTACCACGAAAAGCGCTCCAAGGGTGCTATTGAGTACATGAACGTGGCCAAGCAGCTGGCCGAGCGCATCTGATCGGAGGGGCACCATGGCAAAAGCAAGAAGCGGTCTTGGCAGGGATTTTTATTCTCTGCTTGACGACAACATTCTGGCGAGCGACAAGACCAGCGCCGCCACCAATCTTCGCATTTCCGAGGTTGAGCCGCGCCGAGACCAGCCCCGAAAGACCTTTACGCAGGAATCCCTCGAGCAGCTGGCCGATTCCATCGCGCAGTTTGGCGTGCTGCAGCCCATCATTGTCCGCGAGAGCGCATTGCTCAAGGGCTCCTACGAGATCATCGCGGGCGAGCGCCGCTGGAGAGCGGCCAAGATGGCGGGCCTTAGCGAGATCCCTGCCGTGATCCTGGACGGTGACGAGCTGAAAGCGGCACAGGTGGCCGTGATCGAGAACGTTCAGCGCGAGGACCTCAATCCCCTTGAGGAGGCGCTGGCGTACAGCACGCTGATCGAGCGCTTCCGTCTGACGCAGGACCAGGTGGCCAAGCAGGTGGGCAAGAGCCGTCCCGCCGTGGCCAATATGCTCCGTCTGCTCGATCTTCCCGAGGAGGTGCTGGAGCTGCTCCGCCGCGGAGAGCTTTCCGCAGGACACGCCCGCGCTCTTCTGGGCCTCAACAATCCCGAGCAGATGCTTCCCCTCGCCGAGAAGATCATCGAAAAGGATCTCTCCGTTCGCGACGTGGAGCGCACCATTCGCCTGATGAACTACGAGCCCGACGCGATCGAGGAGGGCGAGCAGACCGCGCTGACCCAGCGCAAGGCGTATATGCACGAGCTTGAGCATCGCGCCGTGGGCATTCTCGGCCGCAAGGTACGCATTCTCAAGACGCCCAAAAAGAAGGTCATCGAGCTGGCTTACAGCGACGACGAGGACCTGGAGGCTCTGCTGAGGAGCATCTGTGGCGAGGACTTCTTCTCCCCCGAGGAGTAAGCCTAAGTCTCTTCCCATTGGGCGTGTCGCGGAAAGGCGTTCGACCGACCAAAGCGTGCTTTGTGTACGGTTTTACGGATGTTTCGCAGAGAAAATGCACACACGTGCTTCAAATTTTTCCCAAAACGCACGTGCTGCGGCGTTCGTCCGAAGGCTGTTTTTCGTGAAACGTGCAGCAAAAAATTGCATATTTGTAAAAATGGAAAATATTTCCAATCCCCTGAACAGAAAGGAATAACGAGATGTTAGACATCAAATATATCAAGGAAAAGCCCGACGAGGTCATTGCGCGCCTTGCCAAGAAGGGAAAGGACGCAAAGGAGGACATCGAGGCCATTCTCGATCTTGACGCACGCCGCCGTGCGCTGATCGCCGAGAACGAGGCACTCAAGGCCGAGCAGAACAAGACCAACAAGCTCATTCCGCAGTACAAGAAGGAGGGCAAGGACATGGCCGCCCTCTTTGCCGAGCTGAAGGAGGCGGGTGCCCGTGTCAAGGCAAACGACGAGACCCTCAAGCAGATCGAGACCCAGCTGACCTCCTTTATGCTGGGACTGCCCAACCTGCCCGACGAGGATCTTCTGGCAGGCGGCAAGGAGAACAACGAGCCTCTGCGCTACCACGGTGAGCCCCGTGTGTTCGATTTTGAGCCCAAGAACCACGTTGATCTTTGCACCGACCTCGGTCTGATCGACTACAAGAGAGGCGCAAAGCTTTCGGGCAACGGCTTCTGGATCTACTCGGGCATGGGCGCACGCCTGGAGTGGGCGATCCTCAATTACTTTATCGACTTCCACACGAAGAACAACTATCAGCTCATGCTCGTGCCGCATATGCTGGGCTACGAGTGCGGACTGACGGCAGGCCAGTTCCCCAAGTTCCAGGACGACGTGTACTGGCTGGAAACGGCTGAGGACGAGCGCAGAAGATTTATGCTTCCCACGGCCGAAACGGCTCTGGTCTCGCTCCACCGTGACGAGATCCTCACCGAGGCAGACCTGCCCAAGAAGTATATCAGCTACACCCCCTGCTTCCGCCGTGAGGCAGGCTCCTACCGTGCAGACGAGCGCGGCATGGTGCGCGGACATCAGTTCAACAAGGTAGAGATGGTGCAGTACACCCTGCCCGAAAAGAGCGACGAGGCCTTTGAGGAGCCGGTGGGCAACGCCGAGGATCTGGTCAAGGGACTGGGCTTCCACTTCCGCACGGTCAAGCTGGCGGCCGAGGATTGCTCTGCTTCCATGGCACGCACCTACGATATTGAGATTAACATTCCGTCCATGAACGGCTATAAGGAGGTCTCCTCGGTCTCCAACGCGCGCGATTACCAGGCCCGTCGCGGCATGATGCGCGTCAGACGGGAGAACGGAAAGACCGAATTTTTGCACACCCTCAACGGCTCGGGCCTTGCGACCAGCCGCATTTTCCCGGCGCTTGTGGAGCAGAATCAGAACGCGGACGGCAGCGTGACCGTTCCCGAGGTTCTGCGCAAGTATCTGGGCGTTGACGTCATCAAGAAATAACCTCTCGGGCATTCCAAACAGAGGAGGTAACACGTATGTTTCCCTTTTTTACGCTATCCGCCTCGGGGCAATCCCTGTGGGAGCGCATCGTGGTGTGGTACAACGGCTCCTTTTTGCACGAGCTGATCACCTACCTGCGCACGACCTATTTTTCGGTTGACCTGGGCTCCTACGATCACATTTCGCTGGGTCCGGGCGCTGCGCGGACGGTGCAAACGGTGATCTTTTCGCTCACGGCGGCGATCATCCTCGTGGCGTTTGCCACGTACTACCACCGTGTGTATCTTGGCCGCGTGGTACGCCGTCTGCTTCGCGAAGAAGCCCACTCGCCCGAAACGGCAAAAACGCTGATGGAGCTGGGCTATTTCCGCAGTGCGTTCATTCGTCGCGAGCTTGCCCGCGGCACTGCTTTGCGCAAGCTGGTCCGCTGCACGGAGGAAGAAGAATACGCCCGTGCCAAAGCGGAGATCGCGGCGGCCGAGCCCTCGGACGATCCCACCGACGTGGAAAAAACGCACCACGTGTCTGCGCGAGCGCTCACGGCCTCGCCCTACCGCATGAATTTTCTCACGGCGCGCTTTTACATTCCCGAAGACCTTCGTCACCGTGCCGCGGTGCGCTACGAATGGAAGGGAAGCGGCCTTGTTGCCCTGGTGCTGGTCGTGCTTGGTGCGGTTCTCTTTGCCGTCCTTGCCTGCCACGTTCTCCCCGACCTTCTCCAGCTGATCGACAACATCATCAACCTCGCCTCTCCCGCCTGACGGGGGGAAGGTGCATAGGCGCGGGATTTTGTGGGGGACTTTTTGGAAAAAGTCCCCCACGCCCCCCAAAAACTCCCCAAAAATAGGAATAGGTACCCATGGAAGGAAGTGCGAACAACGTGCTTCCTTTTTTTGTGTGAAAAGGGTGTTGCCTCGCGCGTGAGCGCGGTGGAAAGCCCCCACGCCAGTGGGCGCAGGTGGAGGGCGCGGAGCCCTCCTCGCCGTCCGCAGACGGCGAAACTCTCCCCTCGGCCGTTTTCTTTTTGCCAAGCTTTTTCTTTTGGGCCTACATGGGCAAAAGAAAAAGCGGAGGTGGGAGCGCTGAAACGCAATACGGCTATTGCCTTTGGGCGTATTTTACGTTAGCCTCCCTCCGGGAGGGAGGGGGACCGCGATAGCGGTGGAAGGAGAGTGCGTGCAGAATAAAGTGCGCACAAATTCCAAAGTCGCGCAGGCTCCCCCGCGAACTTTGCCGAAGGCAAATTCGCCGGCGGCTTGCCGCCAGTCCTCATCGGAGGGAGGCTAAAGTTAGTCCATCTTGGTAGGGCGCTCGACGTTCGCCCCTGTGGGGCGGTCTGTTTGGGAAACAGGCGGCTTTGGGGCAGGGCAGGCGGCTTTGGGGCAGGGCAGGCGGTTTTGGGGCTGCTTTTGGGGCGTTTTTTGCCTCGGGAAGGGCGGTTTTTGCGCGCGCGCGAGGGGCGGTTGGTCGGGATCTCTTCATGAAAAAATAGTTCAAATTGTGGAAATATATGCAAAATAACCAAAAAACGCCATTCAAAAATGGAAGAAAAAGGTCATTTTGCTACCGACTTATGAACGAAATATGGACAAAGCGAAAAGAAATTGTTGCAGGAATTGACAGACGTCGAATTTTGTGGTATAATCAACGCATGCTGGCGAGGAAGGACGAAAAACCGCCTCGCAGATAGAAATATAGGAAGTAAAAAACAGGAAAAAATCATCGAAAAAACATTCTCAGGAGGAAAAAGATGAAAATGAAGAAAAAACTGTTTATTCCGCTGATCGCAGCCCTGCTGACGATCGGTCTGACCAGCGTCGGCTTCGCCGCGTGGGTTATCGTGGGCGAGACGCAGGTTCCTTCCAACGATGCTCAGTTTGTTGCGTACACCGTTGATGACCAGTCCATTTCTTTTACTGCTGCTTTTGGAACGGGCGAGCAGGTAGTCTTTGGTAAGACCGGCGGTGTAACTGAAAACTGGTTGAAGGCGGAAGATATTGCAACCCAAGATTTGACCGCTAACTTGATTATCACTCTTACAAACTGGAGTAGCGTCAAGCATCTTGACATTACGTTTGCAATTACCGACGTTACTTCGAGTGTTGCAATTCCCAGTGAGTACATTGCGACTCCTGGTGCCAAGACGGTTACCATCACGCCGAATTCCGCTACCAGTCCTACTAGCTGGACGGTTAAGATTGGAGATGAGACTGTGCCTTCTTTTGACGGAAGCCAGGCTGAGCCGACCATTACGGTTCCTCTGACCTTCGCATGGAAGTTTGGTGAAGGCGAAAATCCCTATTCCTATTACAACGGCTTGCCGAACACGGCTGAGAATAAGTCCGCAGCTGTTACCGCGCTCCAAGCTATTGCAGCACTGGATCCTGCAACCTTTAAGGTTGAGGTTACCGGTAGAACTGCAACGCACAAATAATCCCCCCTACATATAAACAAAACGCACCTCCCGTAGCGTGAAGCGCGGGAAGAAAGGAAAAATTATCATGAGAAAAATCACCAGAAGATCCTACAACAGAAAGTTGATCGTTCTCGGTCTGGCAATCTTCCTTGCCTTCGGAATGATCTCCACCGGTTTCGCCGCATGGCTGATCTCCTCTGCCGCAACGGTAGATGCTGATGCCCCCGTTGAGGTTGACAAGATCGTTGACGAGAGCTTTGAGCTGACCATCGACCAGCTGGACGCAGATGGCAAGTGGAAAGCTGATGCAGACAAGATCTCCTTCGACGCAAAGCAGGATGACACCACCGGCCGTGTAAAGTTCCAGGAGAACGGCACGGGTGATGCCGGCGAGCAGCTGAACCTGACACTCTCCGGTAAGGTCACCAACGTTGCTGCTCTTGGCCAGCAGCCCGGGACCACCGGCGATAAGAACGAGATCAAGATCGAGATCGCTCTTCCCGAGACCCTCAAGGCTGCCATCACCGCAAAGTATCTGACCGTGAAGTACACCGTTGGCACGGGTGGAAGCGACGTTGCTTTCCCTGCTGACAACACCATCTGGGTTGCTCCCGATGCTTCTACCGGCGTCTTCTCCATCACCCTCAAGTTTGCTTGGGGCACTGCCTTCAAGAACGAGAACCCCGGCGTCTACTTTGATACCGAGTACGCTGACAGCACCGCGGAGACTCCTCTCGGCAAGGCTGTCACCGATGCCGCAATGAAGGAGCAGCTGGCTGCTTTCCGTGCCACCCTCATTGGCGCTGAGACCAGTGATGCGGACGTGCTCACCAGGGAGTACACCGGTACCATCACCTTCACCGTTACCGCTTCTGCAAGCTACTAATTGATTTAGTTCCATCGCGACATCATCATGAATACGTTTGATTTGATTGCCGCGGCCGCAACATCACTTGGCGTCATTACCTTCGCCATTATCTTCACGCTCCTCTATCACGCTTACACCAAGTCCTCCATCAAGGAGCTCAAAACGGGTAAGCGTGACGTGGAGCTGGTGGATGCTTGCATTCACGAGAGACAGCGCTCGGTGAAGATCCGCCGACGGGTGGTTGCCATCGTCAAGGGGGTCTGCTTTTACGGACTGATCGCCCTGCTGATCCCCCTTTTCCTTCTTGCGCTTTACAGCAAGCTCAACGGCGACGTGGCGATGATTCGTGATCGCGCGATGATGGTGGTCGCATCCGGCTCCATGAGCCTGAAAAATGAGGCGAATGATTATCTCGTCTCGGAGAAGCTGGACAACCAGTTCGATCGATATGACGTCATCCTTCTGGAGCGGGTGGACCCCGCCGACCTGCAGGTGTATGACGTCATCGCTTTTGTTAACGACCAGGGGGTCAACACCATTCACCGCATCGTCGGCATCAAAACCGAGGGCGGAAGAACGGTTTTTGAGACCCGCGGCGACTCCAACAACACGACCGACGACTATAATCCCTCCTACGAGGACGTGATCGGACGCTACACCGATCAACGCGTCCCCTCGCTGGGTGCGGTGGTCCTGTTCTTCCAGTCGATCGGCGGCGTGGTCACCCTGCTGGCACTTTTCTACTGCCTGTATATGCTGGACCACTTCAACGGCAAGATCCGTGAGGTGGAGGAGGAGCGCATCGAGCAGATCGAGGCCGCCATTGGCTTTGACGAGCTGGAGAACGCAGCCTCTATGCACGCCGACTTTGAGGAAACGCTCTACTACAAGGGCTATGCCTACATCTTCAACGAAAAGGGTTTTCTCGGCAAGGCCCCCATCACCGACAAGACCTATCTCGAGCAGTCCGACACGGCTGCCATTCGCGTGGTCAGCGCGAACGGCGAGCGAAAGGCCGAGGAAACGTTTATCATCAATACTGAAGAAGAAGGAGACGAGAACACTCCGTGAAAAAGAACTATTATTTTACCAGAAAGAATTTTATCGCCCTGGCGATCGCGCTCTTTTATTCCATCTGCATCCTGGTTTCGGGTGCGTGCATTGAGGGCTCCCACACGATCGTCGGCTCGCGCAACGTGATCAACAAGATCGCCACCGTGCTGAAGGTTCCCGCAATCGAGGCGTCCATCGCCGGCTACGTGGGCCTTCTGCTTCTGGCCTGCTACGTTTCGGTGTTCGCCGCGGCTGTGATCTACATTCGCCGCTACGCCATCGAAAACCACATGAAGACCTATGCCCTCAAGCCCATGCTCTCCTACATCGGCGTGTTCCTGGGCTGCGGCGCGTTCTCGGTGGGTGTTACGATCCTTCTGATCAGCCCCAAGACGGCCGAAAACATCGGCATCACCATGCAGTTCCTTGGCTACGCCCTGATGATCGGCACGCTGATCTTCCTGGCGCTTGCCGTCGTGGTCCTCGCCGTGGCGATGCTCGTGATCAACCTGATCTTCATCGACAAGCCCTTCCGCTTCTTCGGTAAGAACGATCTGGATGTGGTCGAGGAGGAGGAGGACTACGAGCACATCGACGTGACCTCCAGCTTTGACCAGGATCCCTACGATGCCGGCTACGGTGCCGGTGGCTACGGTGCCGGCGGCTACGGCGCTCCTGCTGCGGCAGGCGAGGGCGCGGCAGCTTCTGCATCCGGCTCTGCCTCTGCTTCTTCTGCCCCCTCTTCGGGCGCTGCAGGCGGCTTTGGCGGCGGCGCACTCTCGGCCATGCACTCCACCGAGGAGCTTGGCGACCGCGAGCGCGTATTCCCCGCACTTTCGGCCATGGATATGCACTACAACTTCACCGTTCGTCAAACGCGCGAGACGGTGGATATCTCCCTGCCCGAGCTTTGCCGTCAGTTCCGCAACTATCTGGCCAAGGAGGAGGGTCTCTACTTTGACACCGAGACCATTCGCATCTTCGTCAGTGCCTTTGCGGCATCCCAGTTCATGATCCTTGAGGGTCTTAGCGGAACGGGTAAGTCCTCCTTGCCCCGTTACTTTGCCAAGTTCACGGGAGGCAAGCTGCTCTTCATGCCGGTTCAGGCAACCTGGAGAGACAAGTCCAGCATTCTGGGCTTCTTCAACGAGTTCTCCAAGACCTACACCGAGACGGATTTCCTGCTGCACCTCTATCATGCAAACTACCATCCCGACCAGATCCACATCTTCGTGCTGGACGAGATGAACATCTCCCGCGTGGAGTACTATTTTGCAGACCTGTTGTCGGTGCTTGAGTATCCGAAGCCGGATTGGAAGCTGCGTCTGTTGCAGATCCCCTACGGATTTGTTCCTCCGGAACGCATTCCCGACGGTAACATCCAGATCATGCCCAACTGCTATTTCGTGGGAACGGCAAACAAGGACGATTCCACCTTCTCCATCGCGGACAAGGTGTATGACCGTGCCATCACGCTGGACTTCGATTACCGCAACCAGCCCTTCAAGGTGACCGACGAGGTCTCCCGCATTTCGCTCAGCAGCTCCAAGCTGCAGCAGCTCTATGACGAGGCGATCGCCGACCAGAAGAATTGCATGACCGCCGCCGACCGCGAGAAGCTGGACGAGCTTTCTTCGTTCGTTTACGAGCAGTTTGACATCGCCTTCGGTAACCGTATCATGACCCAGATCGAGAAGCTCGTTCCCACCTACATCGCCTGCGGCGGTACCAAGGAGGAGATCCTCGACTTCATGTTCGCACAGAAGGTTCTGGTCAAGCTCGAGGGACGCTTTGAGGAGTACGTCAAGGGCGCGCTCAACCAGCTGCTCCAGCTGCTGGCCAAGACCTACGGCCCCGGCGTGTTCAAGCGCTCCGAGAAGACCATCCGTAGCTTCATCAGAAAGCTTTAATTACGGTTAGTAAAAACGCAGCTTCATCAGAAAGCTTTAATTACGGTTGGTAAAAGCATAGCTTCGATAGAAAGCTGTAATTGAATAAGGACGGCAGAGCAGATCTGCCGACAACGATCCACCCCGGCATGGAGAGGGAGAGGGAGAGAAAACGGAGAGGGAAGCGCCAGGCGCACCTTCGCCCCCTTTTCGCACTCTCCCTGTCGGGTGGACGCCGTTTTGCTGCCCGACGAAGGGCATGGATCAGGGCGCGTCGGACCCCCTCCGACCCCCTCCGAAAATCGCATTTTGCAAAGGATTAGAATGGTATGAGAATCATTGAAGAAGGATACCTGAAGCGTACGGTTGCACAATTGAATAGCTTTGCGACCGAGCACCGGGCGTATGCCGATCTCTTTGCCGATATGGAATCCTTTGAGACCGAGCCGCTGCAGGACCTTTCCTTCCGCACGGACCTGACCTACTTTGAGGAGATCGCCTTTATTCTCAGCGTTATTTCCTCCATCATTTCGCACCCCCACATCTCAAACAAGGGCGAGAACATCATCATTCGCACCGAGCTTGCCAGCTCCGTCTCCCCCGAGATGTTCCAAAAGACCATGCGCGACCCCATTCTCTGGAGCTTTGACGGCGACCGCATGATCCCCGAGCACGTCCATTACTTCCAAAGCATCAACGACCTGCGCATCTACGAGAACGTCTTTCTCGTCATGCTCGTCAAGCTGATCGCCGCGGAGTTGACCAAATATCAGGATTTTTACACCTCTCTGATCGAGACCTATCACGGCCAGGAGACGCTTTCGCTCAACGAGAACAACGTTTCGGTCGCGCTCTCTAAGATCCGTGTGCTCAACAAGAGGATCCGCTACATTCAGAACACGCGCTTCTACAAGGAGATCAACAAGAAGCCCACCACGCTTCGCACGGTGCATCCCACCAACATTCTCCTCAAGGACCGCCTGTATAACTATTGCTTCAAGTTCTACCGCTCGCTGGTGACCTACCCCGAGAAGGAAAAGCTGATGCACGATTTTGCCGTGTACTATTGCATGATGCTCATGCGTGCGCTCTCCAAGAAGGGCTTTCGGCTGGCGAAGAAGAATCCCACGAAGCTCCGCTTTGATGAGGAGAAGTCGCTGGTGATCCCCAAGCTCACCTTTGAGAGTCCGCTCTACACGGTGGAGACCGAGCTGCTCGAGGCCAATCGGGGACTCGTGCTGACGGTAGAGAATAAGCTGGTCGAGCGCGAGGAGAACAAGAGGGCAAAGCATCTTCTGCTCTTCAGCCCCCAGACCTCCTTTGCCGACCTCAACACGGTCTCGGCGTCCTCGTATCAGGGGTACCACACGGTGGAGGCCATTTCGCTCTGGAACACGGCTTACGTGGAGGAGGTCATTCTTCCGCTTTACCGCAACCCGCTCTCGGAGCAGGAGGTCATGACCCGTTGGCTTTCGACCAAGCTTTCCGCCTCCCGCGCCAGCGCCGAACTTTACCGCACCTTCTGCCCCGCCTGCCAAAAGGCGTCGGTGGATTGCAACGACACGGATCTGCGCACCTGCACGTCCTGCGGCTCGGCATTTACGTTCTTCCGCGATGCGGAAAATCAGGAGAACCTGTGGTTCTTGAAATGGAGGGGATAAGCCATGGCAAAGCTCAATAATCCGCAGGGCAAGCCTACGTCCCCGCGTACCATGACGCCCGAGGAGCGTCAAAAACTTGCACAGTCGCAGGCGCGCGCACGCTCCATGGCGAGAGCGCAGGCCGTTGCCCGCGCGCAGGCAAACGCCCGCGCACAGGCAAGAGCGAGACTTGCGGCCCTGGCCGACGAGGGCGAGGAGATCGCCGCCGTTGAGGAGACCGTTCTGAACGAGACGCCTAAGACGGAAGCCCCCAAGGCCGAGGCTCCCAAGACCGAGGCTCCCAAGACCGAAGTGCCCAAGACCGAAGCGCCCAAGACCGAAGCCCAAGGGGCTGAGGCGGCGCGCGTAAATAAGGCGTCGGAGGAAAAGGAGGGCGAGCTGCTCGAGTACGCCGTCCGCATTCGTGACCTGCATAAATCCTACGGCAAGAAGACGGTCCTTAAGGGACTGAATCTGGACGTTTACCCAGGCGAGCTGTTCGGCTTTATCGGCCGCAACGGTATCGGTAAATCCACCACCATCGATTGCATGATCGGTGCCAAGCGCTTCAACAGCGGCAGCATCACGGTGGGAGGCTACGACATTCAGCGCGAGGCGCTGGACGCCAAGTATTCCTACGGCTACGTGGCGAGTGAGCCCACCTGCTACGAGGTGATGACGGGCTACGATTATCTCGAGTTCGTGGCCAGCGTTTATGGCCTTACCGAGACCGAGTTTGCAGGAAACTACAAATATCTTTGCAACCGTCTCCAGCTCAATCTCTCCGAGCTTTCGCACCAGATCGGGGGCTACTCCCACGGTATGAAGCAGAAGCTCTGCCTTGTGGCAAGCCTTTTGCACAACCCGAATATCTGGATCCTGGACGAGCCCACCGTGGGTCTTGACATTATGGCTCAGGAGGAGCTGAAGAAGATGATGCGCGAGTATGCCAACCACGGCAGGACCGTGTTCGTCACCTCGCACAACATCGAGCTGGTCTCGATGATCTGCGACCGCGTGGCCATCATCAACGACGGCGTGGTCAAGGCGATCTACGATCTCAACCGCGACCCCGAAAAGCGCGGACAGCTCGCGAGGATCTTCCTTGAGACCTACGGAGGATAAGGCATGCTAAATCTCATCGTAAAGGACTTTCGACTGCTCTTTTCCGCGCAGGGCAACCTGCGAAAGAAGTTGCTGTCGATCCTGACGACCGTGCTGATGATGGCGGCCGTTGTGGGAATTGAGACCTATATCTTTACCACGATCCTGGATAAGATCCGCGTCTACCACAATGCAAGCCTGCCCTTTCTGACGCTGTTTCTCGGCATCATCTCGGTCTTTATGATCCTGATCACCACCCTGCGCGCAAACAAGCTTTTTTTCAACCACAAGGACATCGAGCAGCTTTTGCGCCGCCCGGTCTCGGGAGCGCAGATCGTGATCTCCAAGCTGGTCTTCCTGTTTTGCACGCATTACGTGATGAGCCTTTTGCTCACCTACCCGATCCTGATCGCCTACGGCAATCTGACGGGACGCTCGATCTGGTTCTACTACATTGGCGTTTTTTATCCTGCACTGGCCTTTCTGTTTGAGGGAGGGGTCGCGCTGATCCTGGTCTATCCCTTCAAGCTGGTGTCGGATTTTCTCAAGAAGCACATGGTGCTGCAGTTTGCGCTCTCCCTGGTTCTGATGGTGGGAGCCTGCGTGCTGTATAACTACGTGCTGGGGATCTTTATGGAGCTGGTGGTCAACAACAACGTCAACGCCATCTTCACCGTATCCTCCCTGCAGAGGCTTGCCGACCTTCGCCGTTGGCTGATCCCCATCAACTTCCTGGCCGACGTGTTCTTCGCCTCCGGGACCTCCATGATCATCGTGTATCTCTGCATCGCGGGCGGAATTTTTCTGCTCGGTGCGGCGCTGGTGATCTTCGCCTTCAACTATTTCCGCAGCATCACGCTGCACGCACAGCCCGGCAAGGCAAAGGACCTTCTGCACTTCACCACCCCCACGGTGGCGCTGATCAAGAAGGAGATCCTGTTGCTCTTCAAGGACTCCAACAATATCTTTTCCTTCACGGGAATGCTGATCGTACAGCCCTTTTTGGTCTACATCATCATTCGCTCGATGAACGACGTCTTTTCTTCGGGCGCGTTCTCCTACGCCATGCTGGCGCTTCCCGAGCTGATCCCGCTGCTCAACGTGCTGATCGTTATGCTCTTTACGCTCATCATCAACCAGGGCGCAAACGAGTATATCCAGACCGAGAAGGGAAACGTCCGCCTGATGAAGATCCTGCCCGTTTCCCCCATCAAGCAGCTGCTCATCAAGCTGGCGGTGCCTTACAGCCTGTCGGCGCTTTCGCTGACCGTCACGGTCGCGTGGCTTCTTGCCACGGGCGAGCTTGGACCGGTGTCGGGCATTTGCGCTTGGCTCTTGACGCTTCTGCTTCTGGCGGTGTTTGAGCTGATCTCCCTGAAGGAGGAGATGCACGTGGGCAACAACCGCCCGCGCTCGACCTTCCTTTCCACCTGCTACTCCTATCTTTTGCCGATCGGCTTCTTCGGGGGCTCGATCGTGGGCTGCATCTTCGGCCTTGACATTCGCTTGGCGTATCTGATCGGCACGGCGGTCTTCCTTCTGTGCAGTCTGCCGCACGCGATCCGCGTTCGCCCAAAGCTCGAACAGCTATTCCTGGATCTTGAAATGGTGAACTGATTATGAAAAAGAAAAACATTGCAATTCTTTTGTTGCTTCCGTTTGTCATCTCTCTGCTCGGCGTCATCACGGTCAATCTGACCTTCAAGACCTTTGAGAACGATATTTCGCACATCGAGTGGAGCTACGGTGACGTGGAGGTCTTCCGCATCGGGGAGCGGCGCTATCCGCTTTCCGCCACGGGCATCAATCCCTCAAATTACCCGCTGGCTCCGGGCAACGAGCTGGTCTGGACGGTAGAGAACAAGGATCCCTCCCTCACCGAGCCGTTGGCCGAGATCGTGGAGGAGAACGGCAGCTACTACCTGCTCGCGCACGGCGAGGGCGAGGTGATCCTCACCTGCTCCAACGCCAAGGGCAACGTGACCCGACGCACCTCGGCGATCCTTTATCTCAACAGCGTGATCGTGGTGCAGACCAAGATCCAAAGCTCGCAGAACAACATCGACGGCAGGATCTATTACGGGCAGTACGACCTGCAAAACGGACAAAAGGTGCCCGCAGGCGTGGAGCTTTCGATCACCTGCGTGCCCGAGTCCCTTTCCAAGACGCTCTATCTGGAGCAGAGCACGTCCAATATTTCCTTTGACCTGAACACGTCCACCCTGCGCATCAACGGCGCAGGACCTGCGTCCTTTACCCTTGCGGGAGGCGTGGAGGCGGAGGGGACCAAGACCTCCTTCTCCTATTCCTTCGACATCGTTGAGGACGGCGTCAACGTGTATACCTACGAGGATCTGCTCAACTGCACCAACCGCTCAAAGGAGGGCGAGATCGTGGTGCTGCGCAAGTCCTTTGAGTCCTTGGCCAACGCCTACGTGATGAACGGCACGCAGGTGGTCACGCAGGGCGGTGAGCCCGTGCGCAAGGCCAACAACGTGGAGCTGTTTGGCACCTACGACGTCAAAACGGGCAAGTACCGCTTTGCCGACGAGGTCTATTCCTTCACCACCACGGCAAACCGCTCGTATATCGATCAGTGGAATGCCTTTGCCGATGCCAGCGGCGGAGAGTACAAGCGCATTTCGGACGTGCTTTACGCCGGACTGCACGTGCAAAAGGATTTTTACGGCAACGGCTACACCCTCAACCTGCACAACCTGACCTTCCCCTCGGACGTGATCCAGGGAACCAACCCCGAAACGGGGGAGACCGTTTCGGTGCCGCAGCTGGCAAAGGACGATCTGTTCCGCGGTCCGCTCCCCTTCTACACGCTGGGAGACCCCAACGGAATGCCCTTGGTCACGGCACACGGACAGGACAACGTGGGCCTTTACGTGGAGGGTGACAACATCACCGTCAACGACGTCAACGTCAAGAACTGCGATTTCGGCAACAGCTTTTCCAACCTGACCTACGTGGGCACGGTGCTGGAGACGCTGGGGGACGGAATCACGGTCCGCAATTCGGTCCTGCAAAACGGCAAGAACGTGATGCGCGCGTATTCCTCCAAGGGATTGCTCCTGGAGAATTGCCTCCTGCAAAACGCAAAGAACTTCCTTTTGATGGTGGGAAGCAACGAGTATCTGCCCATCGACGGCAGCCAAAGCTTCACCTTCTCCTCGGCTACGGGTGAGGAGATCACCATGACGCTGGACGAATTTTTGCTGGCAGAGGGCGCGGGAGACACGCTCCTGACCGAGTATCTGCTTGGCACGTTTGACAGCAACGCCATGATGCAGGCGGCGCTTACCGCGATCCAGGACTCGCTCAACCAGAGCGGCGGACTGGAGACCGACGGCTCCATGGAGGTCAAGGACACGCTGTTCTATCGCAGCGGCATTTCCTCCATCGCACTGGAGAGCGCCTTCAACGGCCCCTTCCTGTATAACGCGTCCCCCTCGCTGATCTCCATGATCTTTTCCATGCTGACCGAGGGAGAGGGCTCGACAAGACCTCTCGTTCCGCTCACACCGACGCACGTTTCGGGCGTCAGCGCCCCCGTGGAGCTGCGCGTTACGGGAAGCACGTCCTTCTACGATTACAAGACGCGCGAGGACATGGATTTTGGCGGTCTGATCAACGAGAACATCTCCACCATCGCGACCCAGCTCCTCAAGGAAATGGGCAAGGATAAGGAGGTCAACGTCACCATCGACGATATCTTCCCCCTCAAGTCCATGCTTTACAAGGATGCGGCCGCGGCGGGAAGCCTGTATACCAACGCCGAGGGAGAGCAATCGCTCAACGTGGCGATCGCCTTTTACGGCGGAGGCCTCAACCTCTCCACCGTCTCGCTTGAGGGACTGGAGTGTGCAGAGGAGATGAGTGCCGAGCTGTCCGTGGATTGGGTCGAGAGCTATCTCGATCTGCCTGCGGTGGACATGGGCAACTTCAATTCGCTGTTCTCGGCTCTGCCGAGCATCATGCAAAAAACGGTAACGGTCGTTACCGGCTTTGATCCCTTCCGATTTGTTTGTATGAAAGGAAACGGTTATCTGTACGGGGAGACGCCCAGCGTGGCGGATCTGCGCGCAAACAACCAAAGGTAACACACATGAAAAAATACGTAACATTGGCGCTCTCCCTCCTGGCGATCCTTCTGATGCTGGGACTGACTGCCTGCGGCTTCTCCTCGGATTCGCTGGAGATCGAGTCGATCTCGGCCGAGATCCTGACGGACGGCTCGGGCGCGACCCGCATCACGATCAAGTATTACGACGATATGGAGGATCCCGTGGTCTTTGATATTCCCATGGGACAGGTCGGCCCGCAGGGTGAGATCGGCCCGATCGGAAACGGCATTTCCAAGATCGAGATCATCAATACCGAGGACGTGGAGAACGGCGAGAACGACCATCAGCAAACGCTGAAGATCTACTACACCGACGAGACCATGGACCCCACCGAGGTGATCGTTTCGGACGGTGCGTCCATCGTTTCGGCCACGCGTGTTGAGGACGTGAACGAGGAGGGCATCGTGACCGGCGTTTACATGGAGGTGCTTTACTCCGATGGCAGAACCGACCGCATCGAGCTGCCTCGCGGCGAGCGCGGTGTTGGTATTGCCAACGTTCTGCAGGGTGAGGCAACGCCCCAGGGCCGCCCCATCACCTTCGTTCTGGATAACGGCATGACCATTGGCCCGATCACCGTTCCTGCAGGTCCGCAGGGTGACAGCGTCACGGGCATTACCGTTCCCACCGAGGTCAAGGACGAGTTTGGCAACGTTACGGGAACCAAGTTCCGCTTTATCTTCTCGTCCACCGACGAGAACGGCAGCCCCATCGTTTCCTCCGAGCTGATCATTCCCGCAGGTGTGGACGTTTCGGGCATCAAGTCCACCGATCTTCTGGACGACAACGGCCGCAAGGTGGGAACCAAGTTCCACTTCGTCAAGTCGGACGGAACGGTGACGGATGAGATCACCGTGATGGACGGTATCGGCGTTGCCGATGTCAAGTCCGAGTTGAACGCCAACGGCGACACCGTGGTCACCATCACGATGACCGACGGCACGGAGAACAGCTTTGTGATCGACGCCCCCCTGAGCATCGACCACGTGGACGGCGCCCTCAAGGCGGACGGCTCCACCGACCTGGTGATCCATTACACCAACCCCCTGCACCCCCCCACGACCATCAACGTTCCCAAAGCGCAGGGCATCGAGCGTGTGGAGACCGACGAGACCGAGACTGAGTACATTCTGAAGTTCCATTACAGCGGCGACGCTGATCCCACCGTGGTCACCTTTGCCAAGCCCACGGCATGGCACAGCTCGGACCGCGATCCCGGTAAGAGTGACGGCAACATTGGCGACTACTGGTTCAACGAGTCGCTCTGCATCATCTGGCACAAGGAAGCAAACGGCTGGGTCGAGGTCGTTGACTTTAACGACTACGGCGACGAGGTAACGGTTACCTTCCACATTAACAAGTCCGCTGGCGAGGCCTGGAGCGGACTGGACGTCAACACCAACAGCTACGCAGTCACCATCAACGTAGGCAAGAGCTTTGCCACGATCGAGACCGAGTGGACCATTCCGCTGGTCACCAAAGCAGGCTACCGCTTTGCCGGCTGGTACACCACGCGTGAGCCCAACCCGGCCATCAACTCCCCCTTCACGGATCTGACTCCCGTCTCGGGCGAGCTTGAGCTCTACCCCTACTGGGTACCGATTTCGTGAGCTGATTGGGAGAATGTGGTTTTTTTTGTGGGGGACGCGGTTTTAGGACGCGGTTTTAGGACGCGATTTTTGTGGGGGACTTTTTGAAAAAAGTCCCCCACGCCCCCAAAAACTCCCCAAAAAAGGATATATGTACCCATGGAAGGAAGTGCGAACAACGTGCTTCCTTTTTTCGTGCGGCGGAGGGGAGTTTTCGTTCGCCGTTTGTGCAGTACAGATTTTAGTTTGTGCCCCGCTCGCTGATAGACTTCTTCGAAGCCTCGCCCTACGGGGTGTTTGCGAACGGTGGGGGAGGAGTAATTTTTTGGGGCGCACTTTTTTGTGAGGGACTTTTTCCAAAAAGTCCCCCACAAAAAACGCGCCCCCACAAAAATCCCGCGGTGTTTCTTCTTTCCCAAAAAAAGGAAGGCCGTAGAGGGGGGCAAAGAGGGGGGGACGGGGGAAGATTTTGTTGACTTTTGCCGCAAAATATGGTATCATAGAGGTATAGTACGAAGAAAGACGGGGTTTCCTTTATGAAACGATTTTTCTCCTCCTGCCTGCGTGCAGGTCTGCCGATCCTACTCGGCCTTTTCCTCGCGTTTGGCGCGATCGCGCCTGCTTTTGCCGACGAGGAGCTTACCGCCGACACGCTGCATTTCGGCAATCCCGCTTTGAACGAATATTCCTCTCTGTCGGGCGCGGAGCTTTTGGAGCAGCTTTGCGGCATTTCGCCCTCTGCGGTCGAGCGCGCGTTCCTTGACGGAGACCAGCGCTATTCCCTCCGTTACAGCAGCCTGATCCCCAGCGAGGGACTTTCCTATCACTATGACGGCGAGGCAGGGATCCTCAAGGTCTCCGTCCTCCCGTACACCTACACCGCCGTCAACGGTGCGTCGGTCTCCTGGATCCCGCAGCGGGCGTCCATTCAGTCCGAGGCGGGCGACGCTCCCACGCAGAGCAGGCCGCTCTCGCGCGCCGGCGACGCCTACGTTTGCACCTTCGAGAATATTTTCCACTCGGCCGATTTCTTCATCAACGTGGACTTCTCCTGGAGGACCGAGCTTGCGGATTGGCAGCTGGAGGAGCTTTCGGACGCGGCCTACACCGAGGGACGCGCGGCGCTGGATCGCCTGCTCGTCTACGAGAGTGCGCTTTCGCTCCATCAGAGCAAGGTGAAGGACGCCGAGACCTACGCGGCCTACCTCAAGCAGGTCGAGGACTACGCGGTCTACGCGGAGGCCAAGGCGGAGTACGATCGTGCCAAGGCGGAATACGACGCCTACTGCGCCGAGTACGCGGCCTACGCCGAGCAGCTCTCCCGTTGGCAGGCATGGCGCGAATATTACGCGGCCAATTCCTTCTATACCGAGAAGGACGCCTCGGGCAAGACCGCCTACGATCGCTATCTGGAGTACCGCGACTTCTTGGGTTCGCTTGAGCCCATCAAGCAGAAACTGGCCATTTTGGACTATCTCTTCGTTACGGACAGCAACAACTGGCAGATCTACAGCGCGGTCATGGGCAACACCGTCACGCAGGTGCTGGCTCGAAAGGACGAGCTTGCCATTCTCAATCTGGACAAGGCCGTGGAGCAGGCCGCCAACGCCACCACCGCTCTGCGTCCTCTCTTTTCCGCCTACAATGAGCTGCGTTCGGCCTCCTACCCCTCCGAGGTGGAGCGCTACCGCACGCTCTACGCCTTCTACACCGAGCATTACCTCGCCCTGCGCGACAACGTTGCCGCCCTGCAATCCGCCCTTGAGCTGATGTGCAAGGACAGCGGCTTCCTCACCGCGCTCGAGCTTTATCCCGATCCCTCCTTCCGCGAGCGTCTGCCCCACCTGCAAAATCTGGTGGCTCAGCTTTACGTGCTGCGCACCTGCCTGCACGATTCGCTGGCGCAGGACCCCGAATGGAAGCTGAACAAGTACCGCACGCTGCAGACCATTCTTGAGGACGTGCAGCACATGGCGGACACGCACAACGCCGATCCGCGCGCGGCCGAGCCCTTCCCGACGGGAAGCCCCGAGCCGATCGAGTTCGTGCCCCCCGCCGAGAGACCCTCCTTTGCCGACGTCAAAAAGCCGACGGAGCCTGCCCGTGTGGAAAAGCCGACGGAGCCTTCCCGTGTGGAAAAACCGATCGAGTACGGCGAGCAAAAGCCCTCCTGGTGGGGTGCCGTGATGCCTTCTTCCGCGCCTGCCGCTCCCGAAATGAGCGACACCCTCCGCGCGCTGGCCGAGGAGGTTCGCGCAGGCAGACTGACTGCGGGACGCCTCGGGGAATTTTCGGGAACGCTCACCCTTCGCCAGACGAAGGAGTATCTCGTCTCCATTCACAACCGCATGACGGTCAGCTTCTACGGCATGAACAATCAGCTGCTCTACCGCACGCAGGTGGAGTACGGCGACGAGGTGATCTACCAAGGTCCCCCCCTCACCGTTCCCGAGACGCCGCAGGCCTCCTACGAGTTCCGCGGCTGGCGCTGTGCCGACGGCTCCGACCCCAACTTCTTCTGCATTCGGCAGAACACCTCCTTCTACGCCAATTTCCACGCGATCCCCAAATATTACGCCGTGACCTGGCAGCTCGGGGAGTACCGCCACGTGACGCATCATCTCTACGGCGAGACCCCGACCTGTCCCGTCTCTCCCGAGCGCGAGGACACGCCTGCCATGCGCTACGCGTTTTTGGGCTGGGACAAGGAGCTTCTTCCCGTCACGGAGGACGCCGTCTACACCGCACGCTATGAGGAGATCCCCGTTCGCTATACCGTGACCTGGGATCTGGGCGACCGCACCGAGATCGCGCTTTACGGCTACGGCGAGACCCCCGTGCCTCCCGAGAACCCCTCGCGCGCGCCCGACGAATGCCGCTACGTGTTCGTGGGCTGGAATGCGCGCCCTGCCGAGGTGACGGGCGACGTTACCTACAAGGCGCTCTACGGCGAGATCAAGCTGGCCTATACCGATGACGGCACCGCCGTTTCGGTCACCCATACCGACACCTGCATCACTCTGCACGCCGCGTATGCGGCGGTCCGTCTGGACGAGGCGATGCGCTACGCCCTTGAGGAGGGCAAGACGCTGGCCCTCTCGGCAGGGGACGTGACCGTCCTGCTTGACGCGGACGCCCTCTCGTATCTGTCGCAGTCGGGCTGCAAAAAGCTTCGCCTTGCGAAGGAGGTTCTTGCACAGGGTGAGCTTGTCACCCTGCAGGCCCTCAGCAGCGCGGGCAGGGTATTGGAGCTTCCCGAGCTTACGGGTCAGCTTCTTCCTTCTCCGTCCGAGAGCGTTCGCTTGGATGCGGTCGTTGGCGAGGAGCGCCTTCCCGTAACGCAAACGCCCTACGTCTTCCGCGGAGCGCTTTCGGTGTACGTCCGCCGCGTGTTCTCCATACAGGTGGAGAGCGCGGAGAACTGTGACCTCAACAGCCTGCCCGTCAGCGCCTTTGCAGGGGATCTTGTCACGCTGGATCCCACCTGCGTCTTTGGCTACGAGCTGGTGGGCATTACGGTGCTTGGCGAGGACGGACGCGCGATCGACGTTGACGGCTGCAGCTTCCTGATGCCTGCCGAGCCCGTTACGGTGCGCCTGCAGATCGCGCCCATTCGCTACACGGTCAGCTTCCTTGTTGGGGAAAACCTCTGGCACACGGAGGAGTACGGCCTTGGCGAGGAGATCCGCCTGCCAAGCGAGCCAACGCTTCCCGACGATGCGGAGTTCCGCTACGTCTTTACCGGTTGGTCGCCCCGCGTGGGCGTGGCCTCGGGCGACGAGCGCGAGCTCACCTTCACGGCAAGCTTTTCCAAGATCTCGCTCTCCGAGGAGGATCCGTACCGCGGAGACATGACGGGGAGCAACGTCTTCTCGCTCTTCCTGCCCCTGGGCATCGCCTTCGTGGTGATCCTTGTGGCGGTGATCCTTCTCTTCTGCTTCCGCAAGCGCATTCGCGCGTGGATAAAGCGCAAAAAGGCGTCGGCATCTGCTGCTTCCAAGAAAACGGGTGAGCAGAATGCGGACGCGCAAACAGACGGCACGGCGCGCCAAGCACCGACCGAGGACGAAGAAAAGACCGACGTTGACGCGGACGAAAAGACGTCAAACGAATAACGAAGCGCAAATGCATAACCAAGGCGATTATTATGCATTTTATTCATCAAAAAATCCATAGGAAAAATCAAACGATGAAAAAAATTGGAGCATTTATAGTTAATTCGATTGTGTTGTTTTGGAGTTATTTTCTAAGCTCCACGCTGTGTCTGGCGGCTTTACAAACCATTATGCGAGTGTTTGTTGATGCAAATAGTAAGGGTGAGTACTTATGGAAAACGGTTTGTTTATATGCATGGATGTTGGTTACATGTGTGATTCACTTGAGAGCAACTGCATCTACTCATAGAACAAAGTATTTAGCTCAAATGGAGGGGAAAGAATGGGTGCTTGGTGAAGGAATTAAATACACACTAAAAAATCGTGATTTTTGGCTCAATAGCATTGGCTTTGCCATTTGGCCGATTTTAATCCCGAAATTTTTCGGTGTGATTCATCTACTCTACTTCACTCCGACTTTCGTGGAGAGTTTCCCACGGGCAATTATTTCTGTTTTGACGGTTTCGTTGCCGATTCTTATTCTCTCAGCGATTGGATGGGTGTTTGTGTTGTATCGGTGGAGTAAAAACAGGCTACATACCAGTTAACTCTCATTTCAAGTATACTGAAGAGGGGGAAGCCTTGCCGAAAGGCTTCCCCCTTATTGAAGGGATCGGGTGCGTGCGCGTCAGACGTCGAGCAGATCCCAGGGCTTGCCCGAGGGCTCGGCCGTAAAGGTCAGCTCCTCGCCGCTTACGGGGTGCCGAAGGGTGATCGCGCGGCAAAAGAGGCCGATCGGTCCGCTTGAGGGCGCGCCGTATTTGCGGTCTCCCACCAAGGGGAGGTTGCGCGAGGCAAGCTGCACGCGCACCTGGTGCGTGCGTCCCGTCAGCAGACGGACGCGCAGGAGCGAAAGCTCGCCGATGGGCGAGGGGAGCGTGCGCAGCGTCTCGTAGTCCAGGATTGCCTCCTTCACGCCCTTGCGCGCTCTGTCGGCCACGAAGGTCTTGTTGATCCTGCGATCGTGAAAGAGCAGGTCGGAGAGCCTTCCCGAGGGATCGGGGAGCACGCCGTGTCCAAGTGCGAGGTATTCCTTTTTCATTTCGCGCGTGCGCACCTGCTCCGAGAGGTGCGCGGCGGCCGCAGGGGTCTTGGCGTAGACCATCACGCCGCCAACGCCGCGGTCGAGGCGGTGGATCACGCCGATATAGCCCTTGACGTGTGCCTGCAAGAGGTCGGCAAGGCCGTCACATTGCGGGGTGCTTTCGGAGAGCAGGCCGACGGGCTTTTTCACCGCGAGGATGTGCGCATCCTCAAAAATGATGTCCGACATGGGAGAGCTCCTTTCCTGTGATACGGAATTGAAGGGAGGATAAACGAATGACGGTAGCGGCATACGGCAGCCGACGTCTTGCCAAAAGGCTCAAAGGTGTGGGCGAGGTACGGGTCTTTTCCGAGATCCCGTCCACAAACAGCGAGGCCAAGCGCATTCTGCGCGAGGAGAGGCTCGACGCAAAACAGCTGCCCCTTCTTCTCGTGGCGGATCGCCAGAGCGGAGGACGCGGACGCCTCGGGCGCAGCTTTTATTCCCCCGCGGGGAGCGGGCTCTATTGCAGTCTGCTCTACGCCACGGAGGAGCCGATCGGGTCGGCTCTGCGCGTGACCTCCTTTTGCGCCGTCGCCGTGATGCGCGCCATTCGTCGGCTTACGGGAAAGCAGACCGCCATCAAGTGGGTCAACGATCTCTACCTTGAGGGCAAGAAGGTGTGCGGCATTCTCTGCGAGGGGGCAGGGGAGCTTCCCGACGGAAGGCGCGCCATCGTGGTGGGCATTGGCGTCAACTGGCACCCCGCCGCATTCCCCGAGGAGCTTGCCTCGATCGCGGGGAGCGTTGGCGAGGAGCGCCTCGGGCGCGAGGAGCTGCTTTTTGCCATCTGGCAGGAGCTTTCCGCCTTTTTGCTTGGAAAGGGCGGCGACTGGTCGGCGGAATACCGCGCGCACTCTCTGGTGCTGGGCAAGCGCATTCGCTGGCGCGAGGGAGAGCTTTGGCAGGAGGGCGAGGCGCTCTCCGTGGGTGAGGACGGCGCTTTGCGCGTCCGCCGTGCGGACGGTGTTGTGCTTGACCTGCGCACGGGCGAGATCACGCTTCGCATAGCGGAAGAATAAGGGCGAGAAGGATCTCCTTCGCCCGCGCAAGCACGAATTTGGAGATCGGGAAGAAAACAGAAGGATAGGGTGTCCTCCGCGATGACGGGAGGGCACCCTCCTTTTGTTGAAGGATCAGAGCAGGACAATGTCGTCGTCCCGTCTGCGTCTTGGTGCGGGCTTGGGCTCGAGCTTTTTTCCACCCGTCTTGCGGTATTGCGAGGGGGAGAGGCCGATCTTGCGGCGAAAGAGGCCCGAGAAGTAGAATTCGTCCTCAAAGGAGAGGTAGGCGGCGATCTCGCGCACCGTCATGCTGCTCTCCAGGAGCAAGCGGCAGGCAAGCTCCAGCTTGCGCGAGAGGACGTAGCGGTAGATGGGCTGACCCATCTCCTTGCGGAACAGGCGCTCGGCCTGCGAGGGGGATTTGCCCGCGACCTCGGCCAGCTGCTCGAGGCGAATGGCCTCGGTCTCATGCTCCTCAATGTAGTGCAGGATCTGCTCCACGGGGGAGAGGGAGGGCTTTTCGGCGGCGTAGTGGGCCTCGGCCATGCGGTAGAGAAGCTCCTCCAGCAGGGCGACGCAGGCGCGGGGGGCGTCCTCCTGCGGATGCTCGGCGTAAAAGCGGAGGCGTCCGAGGGGCTCGGAGAGATCGAGGGAGGGAAAGAGGACCGCGCCCTCAAGGCCGTGGGTACGGATCAGCTGATGCAAAAGCTCGCCCGAGACGCTTACCCACAACAGCTCAACGCCCTCCTTCTGCTCGCAGAGCAGGCGATAGGAGGAGCCGACGGGGAGGAGAAGGGAATCGCCTGCGTGAACGAGGAGGGCGTCCTGCCCGATCACGAGGAGCGCGTTTCCGCCCGTGATGCAGACGATGCTGCAAACGTCGGTGTCATATCTCTCGGTGGGATTGGAGGGGCCGCGGAGGGCGGCGCCCGAAAGGTGGAATTGCAGGTCAATGCCCGCGGGAAGGGCATCTGAAACTGCGGTCATACGGAGAAGCTTTTCGCGATACATAGCGGAACCGTCCTTTTTTGCGCATTTCTTACCCCTATTATATCCCGCCATGCGCATTTTGTCAAGGGAAAGGATCGAATTCTGCCAAAAAAGTCGATTTTTTGCGCAGATCGTCAAGATGGGGGCGGTTTTTTTGTGGGGGACTTTTTGGAAAAAGTCCCCCACACCCCCCAAAAACTCCCCCAAAAAAGGGATTGCTACCCTCGGAAGGAAGTGCGAACAACGTGCTTCCTTTTTCTATGCCTTCAAGGGGAGTTTTCGCTCGACGTTTATGCGGTGCAGACTTTGGTTTGTGCCTCTCTCGCTCGTGGACTTCTTCGAAGCCTCGCCCTACGGGGTGTTTGCGAATTGTGAGGAAAAACAAAATGTGTTGCACAAAGCGGCAACGCGACGTGCGTTAGCGCGCCCGAAGCACAAAACGGCTACGTACTGCACCTCGCTTGGGGAAAAAGCCCCCACGCCAGTGGGCGCAGGTGGAGGGCGCGGAGCCCTCCTCGCCGTCCGCAGACGGCGAAACAACCTCGGCGTTTCTCTTTTGCTAACTTTTCTCTTTG
Organism: Clostridia bacterium; assembly: GCA_017507905.1. Classification (GTDB taxonomy): domain Bacteria; phylum Bacillota; class Clostridia; order Oscillospirales; family CAG-272; genus UMGS1865. The sequence goes on from JAFWAA010000024.1 coordinate 25,932, forward strand.
CGCCTGCGGTGTCAAAGAGAAAAGTGGCTATGGGGCTGAAACGCGAAGGAACAGCGCACAAACCGTGCAGGCCCTGCAAATCCCAAGCCCTTATCCCAACGAAAAAGAGCAAGAATAAAAGGAGAAAGCTCCTTCTATTCTTGCTCTGTTTGCTTTTTTCTCGAAACGGTCAGATCAAATGACGCTTGATCTTCTTCGAGGTCGTCTTCTCAAACGGCACATAGCGGAATTCCACGTCGCGGATCTGCTTGTAGCCAACCAGCTTGCGGTTCATGTGCGCAACGTCTGCGCGAACGGCAGCCTCGATCGCCTCGTGATCCTCGCCGTTCTTGAACAGATCAAGCTGCGGATAAACGATGGCCGTCAGGCTGATCGCGCCGTCCTCCTTGGTGCGTCCGACCACTACGCTTTCGGCAACCGAATCCAGGCGTCCGAGATACTCCTCGATCTCCTCGGGGAAGACGTTCTTGCCGTTCTCCAGAACGATCACGTACTTCTTGCGTCCCGTGATGAAGATGTATCCGTCCTCGTCCATGTATCCCACGTCACCCGTGCAGAACCAGCCGTCCTCGGTAAACACCTTTGCCGTCTCCTCGGGATTCTTGTAGTAGCCGAGCATCACGTTGTCGCCCTTGACCTGGATCTCGCCCTCGTCAAAACCGAGGTCGTTCTTGTGGTCGGCGTCAATGCGCACGGTGCAGCAGGGAACGGAGGGACCGACCGAGCCCTTCTTGGGCGCGAAGTAGGGGTTAACGGCGATCAGGGGCGCGCACTCGGTAATGCCGTAGCCCTCGCTGATGTCAATGCCAAACTCCGAGAAGGTCTCTGCCAGCTCGGGATTGAGGGGAGCGCCGCCGCAGACGATCTTTTCCAGACGTCCGCCGAAGGCAGAGGTGATCTGCTTGAAGAAGGTCTTGCGCAGGTCCACGTGAATGGCGCGAAGTCCGCGGGAGACCTTGATCAGCGCGCGGAGAGCCTTTTCCTTGCCGCCCTTGCGCGCCTCGTCCCAGATGCGCTTGTTCATGGTGCTCACGAAGAGGGGCACCAGCACAAGACCCGTGGGCTCAAAGAGGGCAAAGTTCTTCAGCACGCGCTTGAGGCTGTCGTTGATGGCAATGTTCATGCCGTAGTTCAGTCCTGCCAGCATAATGGCAAGCTCGTAGGTGTGGTGAATGGGAAGGACCGATACGATCGCGTCCTCGGGAGAGAAGTCTACCGTTGCGCAGGCGTTGTTCACGACCGAGACGATGTTCTTCTCGCTCAGCATCACGCACTTGCTGCTGCCCGTGGTGCCCGAGGTAAAGAGCATCTCCACCATGCGGCAGGGATCGGTAACGGCGGGGTAGGTATAGCCCTCGCGCACGCCTGCCTCGCCCATGTCGAGCAGGTGCGAGTAGGGAAGGAAGGAGGGATCTACCGGATCCCACTCGGCGTCGGGGTCCAGGGGGATCTGCACCTTCACGGTGGGGTGCGACTTGGAAAGATCGGCGAACTTTTCGTTAAAGGAGCGCGAATAGATCACGGCGTCGGCCTCGGCAAAGGCAAAGAAGCCCTTGATCTCCTCCACGTCCAGCTCCTTGTCCATGGGAATGGCCACACCGCCCGAGGCGATGATGGAGGTATAGGAGGTGACCCACTCCACCGAGGTCTCGCCGATCACGGCGATGCGCTTGCCGGCAAGGCCTGCTGAGGCAAGTCCTGCCGCCTGCTTGCGAATGCGTGCGGAAAGCTCGGCGTAGGAGAGGGTGCAAAGGTTGCGGTCACGGTCAAAATAGCGGTAGGCGACGGTATCGCCAAAGCCTCCCAGCTTATCGGCGAACTGCGAAATGCTCTCAATGGGGGTAAAGCGACGTTCGGTTTTCTTACGTGCGATCATATGTTGTCCTCGCCACAAGGGGCGACTCCTTTCTGTCTTTTGCGCGTTCCGCTCTTGCGGAGCGCCAATTTCATGGCTTCCTTATTTTGGTTGAATTGCGACAGTACGCGCTCAATGATGGCGAGCTGCTCGAGGTCCACTCCGTCGGTAAAGGTACGGATAAAGGAGGAATAGGCCTCGCGGATCTTGTCCAGCACGGGCTGGGCCTTGGCGTTGAGGGCGATCAGCACGGATCGGCGGTCGCGGTCGCTCTGGCTCACGGCCACGAGGTTCTTGCGGCGCAGGCTCTCCACGGCCTGGCTGATCATGCCCTTGGAGAGGCGAAGCGATTCGCTGATGCCCTTGACGGTGTTCTGCTCGGGGTGATCCTTGAGGCAGACCAGCACGTCGATCTCGTTGAGGGTAAAGCCCATCTCCTCCACGGGACGGTAGCAATAGGCGCGAAAATACTTGCTCAGCTCGGACATCCTCGCAAACACGCCGAGGATATCTCCGCTCTCGTGCACCTCTCCCGAGGGACGGGCGTTAAGGGATGCTGTTTTGGTCACATTAAAACTCCTTTCCCGATCGGTTTTCCTTTTTTTTGGAAAAAATCGTTTTGCACAGAACGATTATAGCAGATTTGTCGGAATTTGTCAAGCCTTTTTTTGCAAAAGCGAGCTTGATGCCGCGCGCGGCCTTTCGTTTTGCGTATCGTTTTGCGCGGACGTGGGCAAACTGTTCTCATGCCGAAAGGCAAAATTTCGTTTGGCATGGACATAATTGTTACTGATGAAACAGGCTCTTGCGGTGCAAGATAATCTTGTCGGCCGCCGCGGCGAGGGGCGTGCGCTTTGCACGCGCTTTTTCTGCGGGACGGCCAAAACGGCTCCCGTGCGTGGGCCGATTAGAGAAAGAAAGGTTCCGTAAGAAAAATGAAGAAACAAACCATTTGGCGGCGCTTGCGTGCTTTGCCGCTTTCGCTTGCGCTGATTCTTGGCGCCGCGCTCCCCTTGGGGACAAGTATATCCGAAAAGGAGATGAAGGCCATTCGCACGGGTAGCAGCCGAATCGATCTTGTGCAGGAGACGGGCGCGGAGGCGCACGTGGACGCCTCCTCTTTGGGAGAGGAGAGTCGGGTGACGCGCGCCTCTGCTCTTGCCCTGTCGGAGGGGAGGCTCATCGCGGAGGATCTTGCCGTGGAGACGCTCTCCCGCGAGGCCCTGCAGGGGCTTTCGGTCTACCCGGGAGGTATGCCCTTTGGCATCAAATTTTATACCGAGGGCGTCACGGTGGTGGGCTTTTGCGACGTGGAAACGGCCTCGGGCAAGGTCAATCCCGCGCTTGACGCAGGCCTGCGGCAGAAGGATGTGATCCTGCGGGTCAACGGCGAGGAGCTGATGGGGGCAAACGAGCTGACCGAGCGGATCGAGTCCGGCGAGGGACGCGAGCTGACGCTGCTTTGCCGACGGGGGAAGGAGGAGCTGGAGATCCGTCTGCGTCCTGCCTACTGTCCTGCGGAGGGACGGTACAAGACGGGCATCTGGGTGCGCGACAGCGGAGCGGGGATCGGCACGGTCACCTTTATCCTTCCCGACACGGGTGCCTTCGGCGGACTTGGGCACGGCGTGTGCGATGCGGACACGGGTGCGCTCGTAGCCATGCGGCGCGGAAACGTCACGGACGTCACCATCAGCTCGGTGGTCAAGGGAGCGGCAGGCGCGCCCGGGGAGCTGAAGGGGTATTTTCGCGCAGGGAAGGCGGGCGCGCTGCTCGGCAATTCGACCTGCGGCGTGTGGGGCGTCTTCTCGGAGGTTCCCGAGGTGGAGCGCGAGGCGGTCCCCGTGGGAATGCGGGAGGAGCTTTGCGAGGGGGAGGCGCACATTCTCTGCACGCTGGACGACAACGAGATCGGGGAATACGCCGTGCGCATCTCGAATATCCGACGGGACGCGGCGGGGGCAAAATGCTTTACCGTAACGGTCACCGACCCGAAGCTTCTCGAGCGGACGGGCGGGATCGTGCAGGGCATGAGCGGAAGCCCCATTTTGCAGAACGGCAAGCTCGTCGGAGCGGTGACGCACGTGCTGATCAACGATCCCACGTCGGGCTACGGCATCTTCGCCGAGAATATGCTGGTCAATATGCCGCTGCTGGCGAGGTGAAAAATGCAGAATGCAGAATGCAGAATGCAAAATGCCCATGGCGAAGGCATCGTAACATCAAAATTGTATAAGACCGGTGTCTGGGGCAATTTGTAATACGATAAAAGGCAATATCATTCCAAAACGGTTTGATATTGCCTTTTCGATATTTATCCTTTAGGAATAATTGGATAAAGTTGGATCGTATTTCCTCCGTCAACAACAAGCTCCGCTCCTGTGGTGTTACGTGCGTGGGCGGCAAAGTAGTAGATTGCATCTGCTATGTCCTCACCAACCGCTACATCACCGATTGGAGTAAATCGTGATGGCACAGTAGCATAAAATTCAGGTCTTTCCTCCCAACGGTGGGTCTTGATCATTCCGGGGAGTACCGCATTTACGCGGATATTGTATTTTCCGAGATCGAGTGCGAGCGCTCTCATCAGTCCCAGCTGACCGCCCTTGGACGCAACGTACGCGACTCGGTCGGGAATAGCGCGGTAAGCAGTGTTGGAATTGACAAATACGATATTACCGCCGCCCTGCTCCTTCATTCGCTTTGCGGCATGCTCGGAAAGACAGTAGTTCCATACCACGTTCGTGTTGATGACCTTCATCATATCGGTCAGCGGATTTTCAAATATCTTCTGTCCGAGTCCCTGATCGGCGGCATTGAGCACGAGGGCTTCTGCAAAAATGCCCTTTTCGTCCAAATCCGCAAATAGTTTCTCTACCGAAGCCTCGTCAACCGTTCGCTCATCGAGCAGCGAGTCGATGTGATAACCGATGATCTCCACGTTCGGGAACTGCGCTCTGTATTCTCTTTCCTTTGCGTGCACTTTCTCTGCATTTCTGCCCGTGAAAATGACGTTATATCCCTCGGAAGCGAATTTTTCAACGATTGCCACGCCTGTGTTGATACAAGCACCGGTTACAAGTACAGCCTTCTTCATTTTCTTTCCCTCACCTGAAATAATAGTAGTCGGTATTTTCTCTGCCTGTGTTATGATTTTCAACAATAATCACCTTGGCGTCGCGCTCCATAAGAAGAGCGTGAAAGACGCCGCGTTTTACGTTATATAGTCTCCCCATCTCAAGTGGCGTTTCGGAAAATTCCTTACCGATAACAAGCCTCGCCTTCCCCGAAACAAGAGCGAAAACCTCGTCAGTCTCTTTATGCGCCTCAAGATAGTTATATCTCTCCTCGTCAAAATGCTCACCGAAGTTGGCTATGGCAACGCGCCACTCTCCATAGTTCATCGTAGGGTTATACCCCAC